>DAOUFY010000099.1:0-13366 GCA_034429745.1 Anaerolineales bacterium | reverse complement strand
CTTATTAAGTATTTACAATGTTTTCTTTTTATGTTATAATAAAAGTAATCGAAAGTATTCGTAAATTTCTGGAGTATTCATGGGTGAAATTTTCCCAGAATTAAGACGCCAAGAAATGCTAAACCTACTTCGGCACAATGGACAGGTGTCTGTATCCGAATTAAGTCGGAAATTTGGCGTCTCAGAAGTTACCATTCGCAATGACCTCCAAATTCTTGTTGAAAGAAATCTCATTATAAGAACTCATGGTGGTGCAATTCCTGTAGAAGCCGTTCCTGAAATATCCCTCAATTTGCGCCGCACTCAAAGAACAACCGAAAAAGAACGCATTGGTTTTTTAGCAGCTCAGCTTATAGAAGACGGTGAAGCTGTTTTTCTTGACACCAGCAGTACTGCTTTGGCATTAATGCAACATTTGAAAAAAAGGCGCGAACTGACCATCATTACCAACAGTTTAGCCATTGCTCAAACAAGTATAGACCACAACGGTTTGACTATAGTAATCATAGGCGGTATTTATCAACGTGATACGGACTCTCTCGTCGGATTAAAAGGCATTGAAATGCTGCGTCAGTTTCACATCCAAAAAGGTTTTTTCGGTGCTCATGGAATTAGTTATCCAGAAGGTCTAACCGATGTGAGTTATACGGAAGCCGAATTAAAACGCGAAGTAATAAAGATGTGCCGCAAAGTTATTGCAATTGTGGATTCTTCTAAATGGAATAGAGTTGGCTTTTCCTCATTTGCTCGATTGGAAGACATTAACACAGTAGTTACAGACACTAAGCCCCCAGATCCTTGGGAAGAAAAACTAGCGGCTTTGGGGATTTCATTAATTACCAATTCAAGTCATCACTTTTCGGAGGAATACAAAGAATATGGCAGCCAGTAAAAACAACCAAAACTTGTCCAATGTAGAACGCATTACTGCTCTTATTGAAGAACAATCATTAACGAAAGAAGAGTTGATCACCTATTTACGCCAAATCATGGAAATTCGAGCTCTTGAGAACAACATCGCCAGCCTATTAAGCAAAGCAGTACTCAAAGGTGCATCTCATCTTTATGCAGGGCAAGAAGCAGTAGCAGTCGGAGGCGTCGCTGCTTTGCGAGATGATGATATCATCACAAGCACGCATCGCGGTCATGGACATGCTCACGCCCATGGGGATAAAGCCGCCAAAACTCCCGAAGAAAAGCAAGCGCATTACAATAAAATGATGGCTGAGGTATTAGGTAAAAGCGGTGGTTATTGCAAAGGCAAAGGCGGCTCGATGCATATCGCTGATGTGGAACATGGCAATCTTGGCGCAACCGGCATTGTTGGTGGAAATATCCCCGTTGCAGTAGGTGCAGCTCTAGCTCAAAAAATTCAAGGTACTGATCGGGTTGTGTTGTGTTTCTTTGGTGATGGCGCTTCAAATACTGGCAATTTCCACGAAGCCCTGAACATGGCTAGTTTATGGAATTTACCCATAATCTTCTTGGTCGAAAACAATATGTACGCTATGTCAGTTCCGTGGGCAAAAGCCAGCAAACTACCAGATGTCGCTTCCAGGGCTTGTGCTTACGGAATTCCTGGGCAGGTCGTTGATGGCATGGACGTATTAGCTGTTCGTGGAGCAGTTGCCAAAGCCGCTGAAAGAGCCCGCAAAGGAGAGGGTCCCACCCTTATCGAAGCTAAAACTTATCGTTGGTATGGACATTCTCACTCTGACCCGCGCGCTTATCGCACCCGAGAAGAAGAAAACGCCTGGAAAGAACGCGATCCTATTAAAGTACTTAAAGAAAACCTAGAAGCCATAAAGTTCCTTACCGAAAAGGAATTTGAAGAAATTGAGAGTGCTGTTGAAAAGAAATTAGAACAAGCAATGGCTTATGCTGAAGCTTCCCCTGAACCAGATCCAAGCGAAGTTGAAACAGATGTCTATGCCCCATTAAAAACAACAGCGGCAGATATTGAAGCAGAAAAGAAGCTAAGAGAAAAAGTAAAAAATGATCCTAACATGCGAGAAATTACCTACGCCCAAGCTCTTATTGAAGCTATGCGCGAAGAGATGCTGCGCGATAACAGAGTGTTTATCATGGGTGAGGATGTAGGGTTATACGGCGGAGCATATGGAGCTACCCGCGGCTTGTGGCAGGAATTCGGTGATTGGCGCGTTATTGATACCCCTATCTCTGAAGCTACCATAGGAGGTGCAGCAGTTGGAGCTGCTATGGCAGGTATGCGCCCTATTGCAGAAATCATGTATGTTGATTTTACTCCCCTTGCCATGGATCAAATTGCCAATCAAGGAGCAAAAAACCGCTATATGTTTGGGGGGAAAACAACTGTCCCCATGGTCATTCGGACTGAAGGCGGTGCGGGACGCGCTATTGCAGCCCACCACTCTCAAAGCTTGGAATCGCTGTGGACGCATTTCCCTGGAATTTATGTTGTCATGCCTTCTACGCCCTATGATGCTAAAGGTCTGCTGAAAGCTGCTATTCGTGATGATAATCCCATTATGTTCATTGAACATAAAATGCTTTACAAAGAAAAAGGACGCGTCCCGGAAGAGGACTATATTATTCCCTTAGGTGTAGCCGATATTAAACGTCCCGGTAAAGATATTACTTTGGTTACTTATTCCAGAATGGTTCACCGAGCCCTTGAGGCAGCTGAAAAACTTGCCCAAGAAGGTATTGATGTAGAAGTTATTGATTTGCGTACCCTCAAACCACTAGATATTGATACCATCATCACCTCTGTTAAGAAAACAGGCCGCTTTGTTGGTGTAACTGAAGCTTACGAAAATACAAGTTTTATCAATGAGGTGATGGCTCAAGTAAACGATCTCGCTTTTGATTGGCTCGATGCGCCCATGGTTCGCGTGGCTGCACTCAATGTGCCTGTCCCGCGTGCAGAAATCCTTGAAGATATTGCCATTCCTAATGTAGATAGAATTATGGCTGCTTGCCGGAAGGTGGTTAGTTGATATGGCAAAGGAATTTTTCATTCCAAAATTGGGTCAAACAGTTGAAGAAGTAACCATTGTTAAATGGCTGATTGAAGATGGAAGCAAAGTTGACATTGGCGATGCCATCTTAGAGGTCGAAACTGATAAAGCGATATTTCCAGTTGAAGCTGATTCTAAAGGATACCTCCATCGCGGACCTTATAAAGAAGGGGATATTGTACCTGTTCTTACTGTCGTTGCTGTCATAGGAAAACAAGATGAAACTTTCGAATCAGCAATGCAATCTTCAAAACAGCCAGAGCAACCCATTTCTCAACCACCCGTAATTCAGCAAATCCCACAACAAATATCATCTCCGGCAGCAGCTTTGGAGAAGGATAAAATATTCGCCTCACCACGAGCTCGCAAACTCGCTAAAGAAGAAAATGTTGATCTTAGGCAGGTTGTTCCAACCGGCGGGGGCGGTTTACGGATTCGAGAACAGGATGTTCGCGCGTATTTAGCTGAAAAACCCAAAGCCACACCATTAGCTCAGCGTGTTGCTGCAGCAGAAGGTATTGACCTTGCCCAAATTACCGGCAGCGGAAAAGATGGTCTCATTACCCGCGAGGATGTAGAAAAAGCCCGTTCGGCTGCTCAAGTTAGCTTGCCATCACCTATTGCTCCATCTCAAGCAGATATGGTTGAACGCATTCCTCTGAAAGGAGTAAGGGCTATTATTGCTGATCGAATGGGCACTAGCGTCCACACAACGGCTAGAGTTACCATGTTTATGGATGTTGATGCCACTGAGTTTGTAAAGCTTCGCGAGCACTTGAAATTATCCGTCTCAGAATCATGGGGATTTTCTCCTAGTATCAATGATTTGCTCATTAAAGTTGTTACAGTGGCACTGCAAAAATTCCCTTATATGAACGCTCGCCTTACAGCAGATTCAATTGAAATCTTACACCAAATCAACATCGGCCTAGCTGTTGATACCGATCGTGGTTTGCTTGTTCCTGTTGTGCGTGATGTCGCCCATAAACCACTGCAGCAAGTAGCCAAAGAAATGCGTATGCTCATCGAACGCGCCAAAGAAGGGCGTTCTTTGCCTGATGATTTAACCGGCGGCACTTTTACCATTACTAATCTAGGCATGTATGATGTTGAAGGATTTACACCTGTTATCAATTTGCCGGAAGCGGCAATTTTAGGTGTCGGAAGCATCATACCAAAGCCAGTCGTGCGCAATGATCAAATAGTCATTCGTAAGATGTGCACGTTAAGCCTAGTGTTTGATCATCGCATCGTTGACGGTGCCCCTGCTGCTCGTTTTATGCAATTCATTAAACAACTGGTTGAAGACCCATATCTGTTGATATTGGGTTAGCTTCATATTTTTCCCTCCTCCATATTTTTGAAAAGGCAGGTTTTCCGCACCTGCCTTTTCACTTAAAGGGAATTAAAAGTTGTTTTTACTTATATTTTTTATATTTCTGCCGTTGAAGTTACACTTTGGGTTTCGTCATGGGTAGCATTCGGCAATAGAAAAACTGCAGGAATAGCTAAAAGGGATATGATACCACTCCATAAAAAGGTTCTTTCAAGACCAATGTGATCCCCCATAATGCCAATGATTAAAGTGGTTAATGATGTAAGCAGAAAAGTGCTGCCCATGTAAATACCATTCGCTACTGCTCGATGATGGGGAAAATTCTCTTGAACTATTGCTAAATATATTGGTCCTGTAGCTATGGTTGTAAAACCAAGTAATAGCAAAGCAATGACTAATTCGCCTCCTTTGCTATTGAGAAACCATACTAAGCATATAAAAGATAAACCAAATGCAGTTACTAACACAGACTTGCGTCCCAAGCAATCGCTTATGGATCCGGCTACTAATGCTCCAATCACCCCGGCAAACTCAAGGATTGATAAAGATGCCCCACTCATCCAAAGATTTGCCCCTTGTTTATTCATATATGTTGGCAAATACACCACCAATATTGTTGTAATAAAACTTCGCATAAAGAGCATTAACGACATTGGTGTAAAAAAGCGCAGCAATTCAGGCAACACGGCTTTAACACTAACCGCTTTTTTAGCATCAGATGATTTGAGCATATGAGTGGAACAACGATGAAGCTGCCAATACAATAATGCACTTGCTGCCCAACCTATAACCATCATGCGAGCAGTCCCTTCCAAAGTAAAGGTGGAGACAGCCCAAACAGCCAATAATGGTCCAATAGAATAACCAAATTCTCCTCCTGCCATAAACCAACTCATTGCTCTGCCTAACCGTTTTTTAGTAAGGTTTCCCACCATCGCAGGGGCCGGTGCATGAAAAAATGCAGTGCTTAAGCCGCTGAATAGAATCAAAAACGCAATGATTGGTTCATTTGGAGCTATTCCCAGCAAGCTGATCATTGTGGCAGTAATACCTGGGGAAAGAATGACTGCCCATTGAAGGCGATGCCGATCTGCAACATAACCTATCATAGGGTTCAACACCGCCGGCAATTGAGCAATTGCAGATAATGTTCCCGCGGTTGTCAGTGATAGTGATAATTTTTGGATTAACAATGGCAACAGCGCGGGAATAAAAGCCATGAAAGAATCATTAATGAAATGCCCGCCAGCAATAGTTAGTATTTTTAGGGTTGATTTATCTTGTTCTGTGTGATCGTTTTCCATAATAATTACAAATGCTTTATATAGACACGATGATTTTTATAAGCTTTACCCCCAATATTCTCTAAATCACTACGCATGGTACGTGCTGTTTCAGCTACCTGAGTAAGTTCGGCGTACTTAAATTTAAACTCTTCCATTGTTTTTGCCATTTCGGAATATAGCAAAGCATTGCCTCCTAAGCCATGATACTCAGGTAAAATACCCACTCCATTGAAAGATACCCATTCTGTTCGATTCAATTCAAGATACAAATCAATAATACCAAAAGGAAATAATTTCCCCTTTATGCGTTGCATTGCTGCTGAAACATCTTGAAAACCAAAAAGAAAACCAACAATTTCTTCTTCATTATGCAATACTACTTTGATCAATTTCGGGTGTGCCACCATAATCAGTGTATCAAGCACATATTCTATCTCTCTCTCAGATAGGGGATAATACTCCCAATTATTCACAAAAGTATTATTATAGGCTTTTCCAATTTGCTTAGCCCATCGCTTTAATTCGCCTTTGCTTTCAAATTGTTTCACTCTTAACTTTCCGCGGCGGCTCACTCGTTCCGCTATCCGATGAATTCTTTCTGGAAATTGAAAATTTCTCATATCAATAAAGTGTGAAACAAAATCCACCTCTTTAGTGAAACCCAACGTTTCTACCAGGCGCGGATAATAATCATAATTGTAATTCATCATACTCATCATTTGCCGATATTGTGTACCCTCCACCTGAATGCCATATCCATCCATTGGTCCGAAACCTTTTGGTCCCACGACAGTATCCAACCCATGTTGCCGAGCCCAATCAAAAACCCGTTCAAATAACGCATTAGCAACTTCTTGATCGTCTTCGCATTCAAATAAATAAAATTGAGCTTGTTTTGTTTGATGATAGCGATTGAAAGGTCGGTTTTCCATGGCTGCAATACGTCCCACATCCTTACCGTCTTTTACCGCAATAAAAAAGTCTGCTATGGAATGTTCATAGAAAGGATGCTTTTTGGGATTCAGCATCATGGCAATATCGCTGCGAATTGGAGGCACCCATTGTGGACAATTAGCATACATCCGGTAGGGTATATCTAAAAAACGCTTTACTTGAGCTTTATTATTAACATCAACCTGTTCTATGCTTAACATGATTCACTCCTTGAAATGAAAATATTTATACAAATAAGTCGTTAGTTACAACACAGAAATGGATTATTTGGCACGTTGGGTCATCCAACTTTTATCGTCCATTGGGTAGCGAGTACGTGCCGGAGTAAATCCTCCACCGCAGGGTCCACTAGACGGGCAAGGTAATAAGAGATAATTGCTGGCACTTTCCATCTCTGCTATCCAGCCATCATATTCCTCAAAACTGGAAACATCTCCTGTAACCAAGTAATTCTTAAAATGCACTTTCCAATATACTCGCCCTTGATAACAAGCTGGTCCATCTGAGATAGTAATCACAGAACCTGGATTTAACCAATCCATCAGCACTCCTTCAGGGCTCGGAACGCTCCATATCCTGACTGATAATGGTGGTTCAGGGTTAACATAAGCCACACTGCCAATTGATAAAGCCGAAGCAGGAGCTTCATTCCCACATGGATACCAGATCCGCTGAGAAGAACTGCTTTGAGCAGGGGCTGGTGTATTTGTCATTCCTTGACTTGCTGCTTCTCCCTCGCACGGTACGATCTCGCTTTTGGCTATACGCCAATGATTGCCTGTGGCTTGTGGGGGGTAAAGCAAAAGCCAGCGGCACATTGCCGTACCACCCTGGTAAGTGGTTTTTACCAAAGCTCGCATGCTTCCTTGAGGCTTGGTTGTATCCGTTTCGTTTTCCACTTTTTGGATTTCCCAACCCATTAATGCAGATGGCGTTGTGGGCATGTTGTTAACCGAAGCTGCTAGAAAATCAGTATAATTCATCTCCTGTGCATACTCATCAGTCAGCCAAGTTGTCTTTAATGCTTCATACCCATTTGTACGATAATTTAACAATGCTGCCATAATACTATCCTCTACCGTTAGAGGAAAAGCTTCAGTAGATGTAGGGGCAGGTGCAATAGTCGGCAAAGGTTCTGGAGTAAATTCAATAGCAGGGGTAGAAGTCCATTGGGGTTCAGCTTTATCGCACCCCCCCGTAAATACTAGCATACAACAGAAAGAAACAACTAATACAAGTCCTTTTGTAGAAAAAGTCATGGACATATCTTCCTCTATGATCAATATTTGGTTTTATTATACTCCAGATAATAATAAAAACATACTAGTTAGACTCCCGAAAAAACATAAACATAAAAAATTGGGGCGCGGATATTTCGCGCCCCATTCATATCTCATCGTGTTAATAGTATTCATCCATAAAGCGGACCAAAATTCGCACAGGCACGATAGTCGGCACCCATTGGATCTTGGATTCCAAAAGCATTCCAAGCACTGGGGCGGAAGATTTTCTCCTCAGGAACGTTATGCATTGTTACCGGGATACGCAAAATAGAAGCCAACGAAAGCAAATCGGCCCCAATATGCCCATAACTCACTGCTCCATGATTAGCGCCCCAATGATTCATCACCGAATATACATCGCGGAACGGACCGCTGCCTGTCAGTCGCGGCACAAACCAATGCGTTGGCCAGGTAGGATTAGTGCGTTCATTTAGTTTTTCGTGAACATCATCAGGCAAATCAACTGTCCAGCCTTCTGCCAGTTGCAATACTGGTCCTAATCCTTTAACAAGATTCAATCGCATCATTGTCATTGGCATGCCGCCCTTTGTTAAGAAGCTTGAAGAAAAGCCGCCGCCACGGAAGTACTCTGTGATAGCCGGATACCATGTCGTTGCAGCCAGACATTTTTCAACTTCTTCCTGCGTTATTTCCCAATATGGTTTCATCACCGGCTGACCGTCTCTTTCCATCAATCCCGTTGCATCCAAAGTCGCTGCACCTGAATTAATTAAGTGAATAATACCCCCTTCTGCTACACCGGACAGCTTGTATCCAGTAACCCGCTTTACTGCCTCTGGACTCCAATAAGTTCGCACATCGGCAAAGATTTGGGCTGTGTTAGTGAGCAAATGCCCAAAAAGCATGCTCACACCATTCAGGCTGTCATTTTCAGTGGCAAAAACAAACGGTTGCCGAATACCATTCCAATCGAAGGAGGAATTTAGAATGGCTTCCATAAAATCGCCATTCGGGAAATGGTCAGTCCATTGACGCTGCCCCTGAAAGCCTCCCACTAAAGCGTTATGTCCAAGTGCTTCTTCTCCATAGCCCAATTCGGCTAGTCTGGGGTTGCCGATCATCAAATCACGTCCAATCATCGTCATTTTGACGACAAACTCCCAATCTTTATCCTTTTGAGATCGGCTGCGTTGATTTTCTGGGCTGTTATATTCCTTTCCTTCTTTACAGTACTTCTTTGTCCAAGCAATTGCCTTCTCATACTCTTGCGGATCGTAGATGCCTTCATCAATGCGGCGAATAAATTCGCTCATATCAACAACCTCGACCCGCATGCCCAAATAACTTTCAAAAAAGTCTTGGTTAACGATCGAGCCGGCTATGCCCATCGAAACTCCTCCCAATGAAAGATAGGATTTGCCTTTCATCATTGCAGCAGCCAGACCAGCTCGAGCAAACCGCAGCAGTTTTTCTTGAACATCTTCTGGAATAGTTGTATCCCCAGCATCCTGCACATCGCGCCCATAAATACCAAACGCCGGCAATCCTTTTTGATTATGAGCAGCCAATACCGCGGCTAAATATACCGCCCCGGGGCGTTCAGTGCCATTAAAACCCCAAACTGCTTTAGGAATAAGTGGATCCATATCCATTGTTTCAGAACCATAGCACCAGCAAGGTGTAACCGTTATAGAAACACCTACCCCTTCTCTGGCAAACTTTTCAGCCGTTTGAGCGGCTTCAGCGACACCTCCAATACAGGTATCCGCAATTACACATTTCACCGGCTCACCATTTGGGTAGCGCAAATTCTTTGATAAAAATTCTGCGGCACTACGCGCCATATTCATCGTTTGATCTTCAAGTGCCTCTCGAACGCCTTTTCGCCGACCATCAATAGCAGGACGGATACCAATTTTTGGATATTCCCCAATCAACCTATTCACACTCATTTTTTCCTCCTTGGTAAAATGTTTTTTAGTTTAAATTCCTATTTTGTAGCTCGCCGTCTAATATCCGCATACACAGCCATAATCACAATAGCGCCGGTAACAACCATCTGCCATTCCTGCGGAACTGATAAAATCCGCAAACCATTTGCTAGTACGCTGATAATAAAGGCACCAATAATTGTTCCCAGAATGGTTCCTTCACCACCGCTGAGCGATGTACCCCCAATTACTGCAGCTGCAATAGCATCCAACTCATAACCTGCTCCAAGCGCCGGCTGAGCTGAATTCAATCGTGCAGCCATCATTACTCCTGCTAACCCTGAAAAAGAGCCACAAAGGGTAAAGACCGCAATTTTCCAAAAGGCAGTATTCACACCAGAAAGACGGGTGGCTTCCTCATTGCTTCCCAATGCAAAAGTATATCTGCCTAAGATAGTTCTATTCAATATTAAGCCTGCGATAATTGCTGCCCCAAAAAGAATGAGCACTGCATTGGGCACATCATACCCTGGTAGTATCGCTCCAATAATTGACCCCATTGCGATCTGTCGAAACACGGGAGTGTCATTAAAATATATCGGTTTAATACCCGAAATCACCAAAGACAAGCCCTTTGTAATGTAGAACATACCCAAAGTAGCTATGAAAGGCGGTACTTTCATTTTAGCTACTACTGTACCATTCACTAAACCACATAGTGCACCTGATAAAATTCCTACTAATACACCCAAAGGTACTGGGAGTTTCCAAAAAGTAATAATAACGCCCGCCATCACCGACGAGAATGTCATGACTGTTCCTACTGAAAGATCAATCCCCGCAGAGATGATCACAAAAGTTACTCCAAGAGCGAGCACACCATTTACTCCAGTAGCCAAAAGGATGGCAATAATATTTTCAAGCTTAAAAAAATTAGGTGATGCTATGGAAAATACTACAAACAATACAATCAAAGCGCTAAAAGCTAAAATGCGCTGCATTGCTCCGGTTTGTAAAAATGAAAGTGAACCTTTTTTCGTTTCCATCTGTGATCTCCTTATGAATGATTATTTTCTTGAAGCGTTTCTTGTATGACACCACTACGTTGAGTGGCATATTTCATAATCAGTTCTTGCGTAGCTTCAGTAATGGGAATATCGCCTGTAATTCTTCCCTCACACATGACAATGACTCGATGACTCATCCGCAATATCTCTGGCAGCTCCGAAGATATCATAATAATTGACTTTCCTTGACGCACTAATTCATTTAGTAATTTATAAATTTCACTCTTAGCACCAACATCAATACCGCGTGTCGGTTCATCGAAGATAAGAATCTCTGTATCTGCAGTCAGCCACTTGCCGACGATCACTTTTTGTTGATTGCCTCCAGATAAGTTCCTAACCTTCTGTGATAGACTTGGAGTTCTTATAGATAGCATTTTGACATAATGATCAGCTACTGAGCGTCTTTTTACTCGATCAACCCAACTCTTCAATCGCAGGAACTTATGGTAAGCCGCTAATACAATGTTATCCTCAACATCCATACTTAACGCCAATCCATACCTCTTTCGATCCTCAGAAAGGTAACCTATGCCATGGCGAACGGCGTCTTGAGGACTGCGAATCTCTACCTTCTTTCCATGAACATAAATCTCACCTTTATCAATGGGATCAGCGCCAAAAATTGCTCGGCATACCTCAGTTCTCCCTGCCCCTACCAAGCCGGCAAATCCTAATATTTCTCCCCGCTTTAATTGAAAGCTTACATCCTTAATCACATTGCCGCGACTTAAATTCTTTACTTCAAGAACAACCTCACTGCTTGGTTTTTCAGGTAGTTCTGGAGCTGCTTCATAAATTGTCCGTCCAACCATCATATTGATAATTTCATCAATGGTTGCTTCTTCTGTTTTGACGGTATTAATATAGCGACCATCTCTCATTACAGTTACCCGATCAGAGATCTGACGTAATTCTTCTAGGCGATGGGAAATATGCACAACACCAACACCCTTTTCTCTTAAGCGGCGGATGATCCGAAACAATTCCTCAATTTCAGATTCTGTTAATGCAGCCGTTGGTTCATCCATTATCAATACTTCTGAGTTATAGGATAAAGCTTTAGCAATCTCCACCATTTGCTGCTTAGCCACTGTAAGATCAGCTACTTTAGCTCTTGGATCCAACTTTAGATGCAGCGTCTCAAATAATTCCTCAGCTTGTTGGTTGATCCTTTTATCATCCAATAAGAATTTATACTTTTGATTTGCTTCTCGACCGATGAAAATATTCTGAGCAACAGTAAGATGTGTCATAAGGTTAAGTTCTTGGTGGATAATGCTTATACCCATATCCAACGCTGCTCTAGGGTTAGGGATGTCAACTTCCTTCCCTTTATAATAAATACGTCCTCCATCCTTTTTATAAATGCCCGTCAGCACCTTCATCAAGGTGGACTTTCCAGCACCATTTTCACCAACTAAAGCATGCACTTCCCCACTTTTCAGTTCAAATTGACAATGATCGAGTGCATGCACACCTGGAAACGACTTATCAATGTCTTCCATCTTTACCAATATTTCACTCATTTGGCTAAACCCATCCTTTCATTAACCCTTTTTATGCAAATCTAACATTCTTCACAATAATGCACTGCCTGCAATAATTTGATGACTTGTTGAGGAGGACCAAAGCTATCAATACCTAAGCCTGTACTGACGATAAAACCACCTCCTTCGCTGCATAGTTTCTGTAACGATCTAATTTCTTCTTGAAAATTGTGTGGTTCATTAAAAAGCATTTCAGGATTTATTCCCCCAATCAAAGTAAACTTTCCTTTCCACTTGCTCATTAATTGCCTTATCTTCTTTACACTGCCCCATACCGGCATAATAATATCAATGCCGCTTTCTAATAACCAAGGTAATAATTTTTCTTGGTTACCAATTGTGTATAATCCGACCAATTTCCCATGCTCTTTTGCTTGGTTAGTTAATCTAGATAACCATGCAGTATAAGCATTAAGATCAATCACATCTGAAAACCGCACAAGCTCCTCATCTCTAAGTAATATAAAAAGCAGTTCACGAGAAAACCGATCACATATTGCATTCAGCATTTTCTCTTGAGCTTCAACCGCAGTAAACATCATTTGATTTAACTGCTCTTGTTGATCAGCTTTCCATTCCTTCGGTTGTTTTATACCAGTCGCCCTCAAAACTGCTGATAAAATTGAGGGATATGATACAACAACACCAACTGATGTATCCCGAGCTGCTCTTAAATATCTTTCCAAACAATTGATCTGTTCAGTAAGAGAAGTTATAAAACCGGCACCATAATTGTCATTTATTGTGCAGCAATTTTTACGTATCGTTGATACTAAAAGGTGATTTGCTGCCGGATTGAAGGACTGTGGGTACCATATAAAGTTACAAGAAATAGCATCAATTCCTACTCGCTGGGCAAATTCAATCTGATCTTCTGGAGAAAGGCATAAGCCGCGTTGACTGTCTCCCTCAACCTTTATCCTTCGTTCCAACACATATTCCATCAAGTTCTTATCGTGAAAATTCAACTCAAAATGCGGTAAGCGATCTGTCTCT
>DAOUFY010000098.1:0-52363 GCA_034429745.1 Anaerolineales bacterium | reverse complement strand
ATAGCCATGATACAAACCTTCGCACACAAGCTCAAATGGTGGTTCGAAGAGAAACCTAACCAGAAAGCCATCACATTTGTCTATCGCAAAAATCCACAGCATGTTGTGGACTATCATACCTTGTTTCGCGGCGCAGGCGCTTATGCGAAAGCCCTCGAAGCAGCCCACATTCAACCTCATGAAGTGGTGATCATTATTTTGCAGCATAGTGAAGCTTTAGTTTATGCATTCTGGGGCTGCGTGCTGCGAGGAGCCATTCCATCTATTATGCCTTTTCTTACGGAGAAGCTGTCGCCGCAGTATTATCGCCATTCCATTCAGACTTTGCTGGAGATTACCAAACCGGCCGCCATTATCACTTCGACTGAATTTTTAGGAGAAGTTCGGCAAGCCCTAAAAGCAGATTGTTCGGTGAGGGTGGTGCTTGAAGCTGACCCTATTGAATCCCTGACTAATGACGAGTTGGATGATGTGATTAGTAAAGGCACAGCGGTATTACGCGGTTTGGCTGCAGAGGCGCAAGATATTGTCTTATTGCAGCATTCGTCCGGTACAACTGGGCTGCAAAAAGGGGTGGCGCTTTCCCATCAAGCAGTGTTTCGTCAATTAGACAATTATGCTCAAGCCATACACCTTGATGAAGGTGATACGATTGTCAGTTGGCTGCCTTTGTATCATGATATGGGGTTAATTGCTGGGTTTATCATGCCGCTGCTGTGCGGGGTCCCACTGGTGTTAATGTCACCGTTTGAGTGGGTGCGTGCACCGCAGCTGCTGCTGCAGGCGATTTCTGAACATCGCGGAACGCTTACTTGGCTGCCCAATTTTGCCTATCACTTTTGCTCGCAAAAAATTCGCGATGCGGATCTAGAGGGGGTAAATTTAGCTTCCCTTAGAGCAGTGATTAATTGTTCTGAACCAATGTATAAATACAGTCATGATTTGTTTTTAGAACGATTTCGCCCTTATGGTTTTCGAGAAGAAGCTTTGGCTACTTGCTATGCGATGGCAGAGAATGTCTTTGCCGTTACCCAAGGTGGGATAGATGAAAAGGTGAGAGTTGACTGCATCAGCAAGCGCGCGTTTGCCGAGCAGCATATAGCAAAGGCAGCACAGGAGGGGGAAGAAGCCATGTACATGGTCTCTGCTGGTAAGCCTATCCCTAATGTAGAAGTTAAGGTGCTGGATCAACAAAGCCGAGCTGCTTTACCTCAGCGGCAGGTAGGGGAGATTGCCTTACGCAGCAATTGCATGCTGAGCGGTTACTACAATCGGCCGGATGCAACAGCCGAGGCTTTTCATGATGGCTGGTTCTTAACGGGCGATTTGGGCTATATGGCTGAGGGGGAAGTGTTCATTACTGGACGCAAGAAGGATTTAATTATTGTTGGCGGCAAAAACGTTTATAGCCGCGATTTGGAAAATATTGTGAATGAGGTTGCCGGCGTTCATCCGGGGAGGACAGCGGCGTTTGGAGTACCCAATGTTCAAAGCGGTACGGAGGACGTGGCTATTGTAGCAGAGACAGATGAGGAATCTCCAGAGCGCCGCGAGGAGATTGCTGAAGCTGTACGCGAAGCTATAGCAAAGAATTCGGATGTTGTGGCGCGATATGTGCGTATTGTTGAGCGCGGTTGGTTGGTGAAAACCAGCAGCGGCAAAGTATCCCGTTCGGCAAACCGCGAAAAATTTTTAGCCGAATTGCAGGGGGAATAAACTCTTGCACCTCGTCCCTCTTCCACAAGGGAAGAGTTGAGCAGAGGATGCAGGTTAAAGCTGTAAGAACAAAGCGTAATAAATTGAGGGGGAGGTTAAGGGGTGTATGGCAGCAGAAGAAATGCTATTTCGAGCGGCGGTATCTTTCACCGTTTGGCATTATGGCATTATCCAACGCAGATGCCTGACGCAGAGCCTCTTCAGAGATCAGCGCGCCTTGGAGGTTGGCAGAAGTGAAGTTGCAGCCCTGAAGTTCGGCGCCGGTTAAGTCTGCTTCAGTAAGGTTGGCGCGGGTAAAATCTGTACCGTTGAGTATGGCGCAGCGTAAATTAGCTTTAATCAAGGAGGCATTCGTCAGGTTGGCGTTTTGCAGACGGCAGCCGCTTAAATTGCTTTCTTTTAGGTTGATGGCGATTAAGGAGATTGAATCCATTATTGCTTCCTTCAGATCGGTCAGCCATAATTCTGCGCCGTTAAGGTTGGCTTCGGTTAAATCCGCTTCCTGCAGCTTGGCTTTGGTTAAGTTAGCGCGGTTTAAGTTAGCTCGACGCAAGTTAGCGCGGGTAAGGTTTGCTTCGAAGAGGTTGACATCTGTCAAATCCGCTTCAAAAAGATTAGCTTCAGTGAGGTTGGAGCCGGTGAGATTAGTACCGCTGAGGTTTGCCCCGACGAGTTTTGCTCTTTCGAGGTTGGTGGCTAGCATGCGCGCTTCGGTGATCGTGGCTCCACTAAGGTTGGCGTAACTAAGATTGGCTTTTAATAGATTGGCGTTAGGCAAGCGGACACGGATTAAGTCAGCCCGGCTTAGGGCAATGCAGCTTTACCACAGGGGGCCGGGTCAATTTAAGATAAAATACAGTTCAGCTCGGGTGAGTTCCATAGTATTATTATTATATAATCAAGGCCTTAACGTACCCATTCAATATGGTCGTTAATGTGGTGTTTTTCAAATATTTCAAGAATATCGCGGCAAAAATCCATCGTTTCTTTATCGCCCAATGATTTAGCCAATTCGTATAAGTGAATAAACATCTTTTTACCAGTTTCAGTCTGTTTGTAGTTTTTCTTCTTAAAGTTGTGGATTGAACAGAGGGTTTGCCCATTAGCTACTTCTGCCTTGCCGCCTAGATCTTTTGGAATAATATGATCAGCGTGAATTTCATACCCGTTGTGCCTGCCACGACCACAAATCACGCAACGATAGTTGTCTCGTTTGAAGATTTCTTCTTTTTGTTGTGGTGTGAAATCGTATAGTTTGCGTTCCGTAATGGCTGAAGGATCGTACTTATAAACGCCCTTCTTAACCTTAATAAGAATACCTTTTTGATGCAAGGCTCGAATAGCTCGCCAAGGGTCTCGCGGTGGGGTATCATGCACTTTTAGCCATTGTTCAGTTACCCAATCTACTACTGGTCCATGCTCGAGATCTTCATTGGGGTGGGCAGTGAAATATTCCATTATCAGTTCACTAAGTGTTTTCTTTTTCATAGATTTCCGCGAGAGGTAAACTTTGCTGTATTAATTCTGGTGAAGATGAAATCCGCTTTTTAGCCAGTTCACAGTACTGAAGATCAATTTCTATGCCTATTGCATTTCTATTTAACATTGCTGCAGCAATCAACGTGGTACCACTGCCCGCAAACGGGTCTAATACGGTATCACCAACGAAACTGAAGAGTTTTATACAACGGCGCGGCAGTTCGAGGGGAAATGGCGCTGGATGTCCTATCTTTTTTTTGCTTTCACCGCTAAAAGTCCAAACACCGTTTGTCCAATTCATAAACTCTGATTTGGTTATATCTGATATTCTAGTTCCGCTTGTTTTACGCCAGTGTTTCTTGTATAGTACAACGATAAGTTCAACCGGAGCAATGACGAATGGGGCGGTTGCGCTCATCCAAGAACCCCAAGCCGTACGCCGCGATATATTGCCTTCGTTCCATACAATTGTTGAGTGATACTGGAAACCAACTTGTTTGGCGATTGTAGTAATATCGGCACCAACGCTTTGCTGACCACCTTTATTTTTATCCAAAGGGATGTTTAAACAAAATCTTCCATCGTCTTTCAGGAATTGAAAAGATTTTGACAGCCAAGCGCGAGTAAATTGTAAATATTCTGGATAAGAAATATCATCCTGATGGGAGTTGTATTGAATATCCACATTGTAAGGCGGAGAAGTAACAATGAGGTCTATGCTATTAGGGCTAATAGCTGTGGTAGTCAAAATATCATCATTGATAATGGTGATTTTATCGTTAGAAAAAAATATTCTATTTGGTTTAGTTGTATCCACCGGAAATATTCCTTTGATAACCAATTATACACCTAAGTTACTTATTGGATGAGCTTAAGAAGCGCGAGCGCTTTTCACTACATAAATGTTTGGCATAAGGTGAAATGAAAAATCTAATACAACCCAACTTGGGTTAACTAAGATTGGCTTTTAATAAGTTGGTTTTGGGCAAGCGGACGAAGATTAAGTCAGCCCGGCTTAGGTCAATGCAGCTTAACCACAGGGGGCTGGGTAAATTTAAGATAAAATACACTTCAGCTCGGGTGAGTTCCATAGTATTATTATTGTATAATCATTGTAACATGAAAAGAAGAACTTTTCTCCAACAGCACTGTGCTGAGATGAGATCTGAGCTTAAGGTGAGGCAGCGGTGAGGCGATCCTCTTTTTCTACGATTGATTTGCAAGAGGCATTTGAGCGCTTGTTTGGCGGACATCATCGCCCAAGCGATGTGAGCATTTTGCAGCTTGCTTTTATAGATGGAGGATGGTCGCTTGTAGATGTGGCGAGAGGTAAAAAAAAGAAGGATAGCAACCCTATTGATGCTAAACTTTACATAAAGATTCGGCGCAAGAAATATGAAGTTGATGCCTTTCGCCTTTCAAAGGTAGCTGAACTCCTTTTAGAGTTGTGTTCCAAATGGAATAAAGCTGAGCCTTTAAAGGTGTTTGAAGCCTATCGAGATCAATGTGAACTAGTAGCGCAGCATGCAGAAGTGTTAAGCCTATCTCAGGCGGCGAGCTTATGGAATGAGATTGGTACACATTATCGGCGTGCAGCCCGCTATCACGATGCTACGTTTGCTTTTGAAAGGGCGTTGATGATTGATCAGACAATATTTGGAGCAAAACACCCTCACACAGCACGCGATATCAACAACATCGGATTGGTGCTGCGCAAACTGGGAAGTTATGAAGCGGCTAGAGATCACTTTGAGCAGGCATTGAAAATTGTTGAACAAAGTTTAGGGGAGTTAAACCCTAATGCAGCCGCTGTACTGGGGAACCTTGGCAGAGTGCTGCAGGACTTGGGCAAATACGGGAAAGCGCGGCTGCATTTGGAGCATGCTTTGACAATTGATCGCAGTACAACTGCGAAGGCTTCGCGGACAGAACAACGGCAATATTTTGCCAACTTGACCGAAAACCTTAACAATCTCGCTAAACTGCTAAGAGATACGGGCAGCTATCGCGCGGCGCAGGCAGCTTTGGAAGAAGCTCTCTCGATAGATATTGAGGAAGGGGAGCAGCATCCGGCAACAGCAAGGGACATTCATAACTTAGGCACCGTGTATCGAGAGTTGGCGGACTATCGAAGAGCGAAAGCGGCTTTTGAAAAAGCTTTGGCTTTGGATGAGTATTTTTATGGTAAAGAACACCCCGTTTACGCGCGGGATTTGAACAGTTTAGGCAGTGTGCTCTTTGCATTAGGAGAGATTAAAACTGCCCAAGCGTTGTTTGAGCAGGCATATCGGATTGATGAGGCTGTGTTTGGTGAGCATCACCCTTATATTGCCAATGATTTGGTTTATCTGGGCTCAACTGCCACTGCCTGTGGAGAATTTCAAAAAGCCCAAGCTTACCTGGAACGCGCTTTAGCTATAGACGAAGCGTTTTTTGGTGAAAAGCACCCCCGTGTAGCAAGGGATTTGACAATGCTGGCGAGTTTGCTGGAAAGACAGGGGGGTTATGGCTGGGCACAGATGGCTGTAGAACGGGCTTTGGCTATTGATAAAGCTGTGTTTGGAGCCTCGCACCCCTTTGTTGCCCGCGATTTGATCAATCTTGGGTATGCGCTGCGCGAAATTGGGGAATATGAGAAAGCACGCCGCACTTTTGAACGTGCATTGGTCATAGATTTGGCATTATTTGAAAAGGAATTAGGTTATCCTACTAAACCCTATCCCAGCCACCCATATATCGCACGCGACATAAGCGCATTAGGGGTAACGCTGATAGACCTAGGCCGGCTGACAGAAGCGCTTGAAGCATTTGAGCATGCGTTGGCAATTGATCGACGCGTTTTTGGACTGGGAGATAATGAGCGATTGAGGCATCCTGATATTGCCCGCGATCTCGACTGCCTTGGACGCGCTTACCATGAATTGGGACATCTAAAAGAAGCACGCGACGCGATTACTGAGGCGATGCTGGTGTATGAGGATTTGTTTGGAAGGATTCATCCGGATGTTGCCGTCTGCGCAAATAACCTGGGAGGGGTATTGCAAGAATTGGGTCAGTACGAGGCAGCAAAAGAAGCGTATAAGATGGCTTTACGGATTGATGAGCAAATTTATGGCAAAGATCATCCCCTGATAGCGATACGGCTTAATAATCTTGGGGGAGTGCTGCATCACTTAGGGGAATACGCTGCGGCATGGACGGCTTATGAGCGGGCTATCACCATTACATTGATTGCATTGGGTAAGGAGCATCCCCAAATGGCAGTTTTGCTGAGCAATCTTGGACGTTTGTATCATTCTTTAGGGGATATGCACGGCGCACTAGCTGCCTTTGAGCGAGCACTGATGATAGAGGAAAAGCACTATGGGCCGGATCATCCCAATATTGGCGTGAGGTTTAATAATTTAGGAAAACTCTATGTGGACCTCGGTGACTATTCGGCTGCATTGCTGGCGTACGAACGTGCACTGCATATCTTTCGCCGGGTGTATCCTGAACGGCATATCAAACTGGCTATGGTGTATAATAATTTGGGCGGTGTGTATCAAGCTTTGGATGACGAAGAAGCTGCTCGGCGAGTGTATAAAAAGGCCTTAGAAGTATTTTCAGCCTTATATCCTCAGGACCACTCTTACATAAAGATTGTAAAAGCTAATTTAGAAGGTTTGACTCATAAATAATGGTTTGTATTCCCGTTGGCTGATAGGAAATAGGTGTTGAAGAACAAAGATAATCAGAGGCAGAATGAATGAGCTGCACCAAGATAAGCGCTTTCGCGGATCACCCGATTCTTTGCGTTCTGCTGAACGGTTAGAACGCTTGGAAGTTGATCGGGCAGTGCAATTGAGTCTGCAAGGAATAAATGCTCACAATGTGCTGGATGTTGGCAGCGGCAGTGGGGTATTTGCTGAAGCATTTGCAAGAAGGAATCTACAGGCTGCTGCACTTGATGTTTCTAGGGATATGCTTGCCTACGCAAAGCAAATCGTTCCGCAAGTTGACTTTTGTGAAGCCACTATGGAAAATCTTCCCTTCCGTGATGCCTCTTTTGATTTAATCTTTTTTGGGGCAGCATTGCATGAGAGTCAGGATCTAGTCCAAACCTTAAAGGAAGCATATCGCGTTGCTCGCTTGCGGGTTGCGGCACTTGAATGGGAATATCGAGAAGAGACGCATGGTCCCCCGTTGGAACATCGTATTCCTTGCGAGGAATTGACCCGGCTTGCCAAACAGGCGGGGTTTATTCAGGTTGATGTTAACCCCATGAAGGTGATGACGCTTTATCGGTTGAATAAGGTTCGTTAGCTGCTTGCGCGCGAGGAGGTGTTGCCCTCACCCCCGGCCCCTATCCCACAAGGGGAGAGGGGAGTTGAGCGCACGCTGAGCTCTTTCCCGCGAGGGGAGAGGGGAGCTGATTCATCAAATATAGCGGGCTTTGCCTCGTAAAATTCAGCTTTCCAGATAATCATGGAAAGACAACACAGCGAAATCCGGTGACGTTAGTTGAGAGTGCTGGATTCGACTTGCCTCGATCCGTTGTTCTTATCCAAAGGTATGGATCACTCCAAGCGCCACCACGCAATACTCGTTCCTCTCCTGTAGTGGGTCCAGGCGGGTTATCTTTTGGGGAATTTGCATAGTAATCCTCTGCATACCAATCCTGCACCCATTCCCATACGTTGCCTGCCATGTCCAACGCCCCGTAAGGGCTTGCACCTGCAGGGTAACTGCCTACTGGCGCTGTCTCGCTGTTTTTATCATCTATGTTTTTATCTGCCCAAGAAAATTCACAGTTCTTATCGCAATAATTCAACTTTCCTCCCGTGGGATCTAAATTTCCCCAGGGGTACCTTCTTCCATCTGTACCGCGTGCGGCTTTCTCCCATTCTGCTTCCGTCGGCAGCCGGCCCCCTGCCCATTCACAATACGCTTTGGCATCTTGCCAACTTACCTGGACTACAGGGTGGTTACCTTTTCCCTCTATGGTACTGTTTTCGCCGGCAGGGTGCTGCCAATTCGCTCCCTCTTGTATATTAATAAACAACCATCCAAATCCATTTAATTCTGCTTCTGTTTTCCATTGTGTTTCCTTGACGAAGGCGGCAAACATATCATTGGTTACTTCTGTTTTGTAAATCCAATATGCATCTAAATATACTTTATGCTGAGGAACCCCGTTGAAAAACATACTCTTTTCGCAGTGTTCGCCACACTCTTTCCACGCTGTTTCCGCTTCATTTTCTGTCAATCCCATCAAAAATTCACCTGCCGGCACGTACACCATCTCTGCCCCATCCTTCTCGTTTACCTTCACATATCCTACTTTTGGTGTTAGAGTGGCTTCTATTGCTTGCTGCGTTAGAGTGGCTTTCACTTTTCCTTCCATTGATAGCTGTGTTTGAGTAGCATTTATCATTTCAACTGCTTGCTGAGTTTGAGTAGCCTTCATCTTTATTATCATTTCAAGTACTTGGTGCGTTTGAGTTGCTCTCTTTTCCATGTCTCTTGCTTGCTGAGTTTGAGTAACTCTTAATTCTTGTGCTGTGCGAAATTGCGTATAGCTAAAGATAAGCAAAACCAATCCTACTGCTGCTAAAAACAAAACCAAAGCAACAACTTTTGCTTTTTCCTTTTTTGCTTTTTGATTATTTTCATCGTAAGTCTCGATTTTTCCCACCCCATGTGTTTGATTATCAGACTGCCCTTTTTCTGGCTCAGTGGATTGTCCGCTGAAATCTGGCATAACCGCCTCCCGATTATTTTGCAGATAAAATGAGCTAGACTACAATTATTTTATCATAATATGATTAAAATACTTGTTGAGATTGCCAAAATTATTCCAACATGTCGAATGGCTATAGATAAGCTGGGCGGTGAAATTAACAGGGTAGTCTCTGTGCTATATGAACGGCATGATGTGGGAGGCTTGCAAGCGAATGGTGCAGGGCAGAGATGTGATCATGATAAGTATAATTTTCGTGGGCGGGATCAAGTGAGGCTTGGTTGAACAAGAAAGCAACGTTTGTGAGGTGTTTTAGGGAAAGTGGTTGTATGGGAATACTTCTGAAGGGTGGCTTTGCCCCTCACCCCCGGCCCCTCTCCCGCGAGGGGAGAGGGGAGGCGCGTTCTCCTTAATGTTAAGAATTCGTAATCGTGGCACCCTGAATTAAAGCTATGGAGTATAATTGGGTTGATTTTATTGCGAAGGTACATGTGGAAAAGTGGTCCTGCAAGGAATAGTATCAACACAACAACGCATAATCGTCGTGTCCGGCTTGCCACGATCGGGGACATCACTTATGATGAGGATGCTGGAGGCAGGTGGTCTGCCTCTTTTTGTGGATGGGTTGCGTGCAGCGGATGAGTTCAATCCCAATGGCTATTTTGAATATGAAGGGGTTAAAAAGTTAAAGGAGGGTGAGACAGCTTGGTTGGCGCAAGCTCAAGGGCGTGTTGTAAAGGTCGTTTCGCCATTGCTGCCATATTTGCCAGCTCAGTATCTGTACAATGTGATCTTTATGAAGCGCGACTTAAAGGAAATTATTCGCTCGCAGGCGGTTATGCTGAATGGATTTAACAAGCCATCAACGGCAGAAGAAGATGCGTTGCTGGAAGAGGCTTATCGTCAGCATTTGGCTTCTACTGCGGCTTGGCTGAAGCGCCAAACGAACTTGAATGTGATGTATGTCGAGTATCATCAATTGCTTTTTAACCCCGAGCCAGTGATTGCTGAGTTGGCGAAGTTCATTGGCAAGCCCCTACAGACAGAGGCAATGAAACAGGTGATTGATTTGAATTTGTATAGAAACCGAAACGGGCAAGCAAGTGTTTCTAATGAAGAAAATAAATAAGGTCTGTACTATTTTTTAGTGAAGCGATGATAGGTGATTCGCTTTATTGGTAGGGCAGACTGAAATTCCAATGAGGCATTTTATGAAGCGACCACAAAACATTATTCTGATACTGTTGGACACCCATCGGGCTGACCGGCTTGGGTTTAATGGCTATTCCAGGAATACATCACCCAATCTTGATGAGTATGCTAAACAAGGTGCTGTTTTTGAGCGGGCAATTGCTCCCGCTCAGTGGACTATTCCCTCGCATGCCTCCATGTTCAGCGGGTTGCCGCCAAGCGCACATCGAACCACGCAAGCTGCAAGTGTGCTGGATGATCAGTTTGTTACGTTTGCTGAAATTTTAGCGCAGAATGGGTATGAAACGGTTGGGTTTTGCAACAATCCGCTAGTAGGACTAATTCATAATAATCTCAAACGCGGTTTTCAACGGTTTTACAATTACAGCGGCACAGCCCCGGATGTGCCGCTCGATTTTCCGGATAGCTCTGTTTTCCCCTTTGTCCGCTTTTGGGAAAAAATTGAAAAAAACGTGCGCAAGGTTGTCGATCCAATTCAAAACAGTTTTGCAACTTCCAACCTTTTACTGCAGGCTGCAACCAACCCGCTCTTTGTTCCCTTATGGACGCGGTTTGTGCACTTTAAGGGGAATACCGCCCGTTCTATCCGCGATACTACACGGTTTTTAAAGAAAAAAGCCTCTGGAAAGGAGCAATCTCCTTTTTTGCTGTTTCTTAACTTAATGGAAACCCATCTCCCTTTTACTCCACCGGCAGAATTTAAGCAGCGTTTTGCTCCTTATTTAGCTGAAGATAAAAAGGCAGCAGCTTTTATGAATACCTTCAATAAAATGGCAATGCATTGGTTAATACCCCTTAAAGTGCCTTTTGAACCGTATGAAGCGCAGACTCTCAGTGACATGTATGACGCTGAAGTGGCTTATCAGGATCATTTGTTGGGTGAGCTGCTTGAGCAGCTGATTCAACCGGCAATCAGCGAGAACAGCTTGATTCTAATTACCGCAGACCATGGGGAGATGTTAGGTGAACATCAATTTATGGGGCATGGATTTGGGGTGTACCGCGAGTTGATCCAAGTTCCTTTAGTTATCCATACAACGGATGATGTGATCCATAAGCGCATTCCTCAGCCAGTACTGACAACACGTTTATTTCATACCATATTGGCAGCTGCAGGAATTTCTCAGGTGAATATGGTGTGGGGTGAAGTGCTAGAGACCCAGCTTTACAGCTTGATCAATGAAGTGCAAGCAGTGGATGGGCAAGCAATTCAGGTGGCGGAGCCGGTTGTCAGTGAAGCTTATGCGCCGTTGGATGCAGTGAAAATGATGGAACGCCGGGAACCAGAATTGATAGAAGCTTTGCACACCCGCAGCACATACCGCGCTCTTTATACTCCACAGGTAAAGCTGATGGACATCGAACAGGTCAGAGCTGACCTTTTGACCCATGACGACACCGAAATTTCCACCGAACAATTATCGTTGGAACGGCAAGTTGTTCTAATAAAAGAACTGCAGGCAGAATGCAGCCAATTTGCAGCCCAGTACCGTAGCAAAATGAATAAGGATTGGCAAGCCGCAACGGCAGACCTTTCTAACCCCTTGATTGAAAAACGACTGCGCGATTTGGGCTATATGGCTTAGTCTAACCTCATAGGGAGTGTATAGATATGATTGATCCAGTGTTATTTAAAATTCAACTAGGCAATTTTACTTTAGCGATTCATTGGTATGGGATTATTGTCGTAACTGCAGTGATTATTGCTGCTTGGCTTGCCAGCAAAGAGGTAAAGCGACGCGGTGAGAACCCTGAAAAAATATGGGACATGCTGCCATGGTTGCTGCTGATTGGGGTAATTGGAGCTCGATTATGGTATGTGGCGAATGCTACTCTTGGAGGAAGTACTTATTATTTAGAAAAGCCCGCAGCCATCTTGAATATTCCTGAAGGAGGGCTTCACATTTTTGGTGGGTTTATCTTTGGCGGTTTAGCATTTATTATCTATGCTTATCTTAATAAACTCAATATATTGGTGTGGCTGGATTCGATTGCCCCATATTTATTGATTGGGCAAGCGATAGCCCGGCCGGCCAATTTCATCAATCAAGAACTCTATGGTCCGCCTACAACGCTGCCGTGGGGCATTCCGATTGATGCAGCTCACCGACTGCCCCAATGGAGCGATTTGACCCAATATCCGCTAGAGACAACCCGTTTTCATCCTACTTTTGCGTATGAGATGGTTTGGAATTTTGCTGCAGCAGGGTTGCTGATCTGGCTTCCCCGCCGTTTCGAGAAGAAGCTGCAGCCGGGGACGATTTTCTTTGGCTGGCTTATGCTGGCAGGCATTGGGCGAGCAATCATCGAGACATGGCGGCCGGATCAACCTGTGATTGCCGGTTTGGGGATAAGCATCTCCCGTTTGGTGGCTTTGATGATGGCGTTGTTGGGGGTTGTACTAATGCTTTGGCGGTATAAGCCGCTTGGTTCAACTGAAAAGTGAAAAGCAATGAAGGAGCAATAGTCTGTGAGTTTAACCCTAAAGGATTACCAAAAAAGAGCTCATACTACGGCTGTATATCCTGCTCGCTTTTGGATGTATCCATTTCTTGGCTTAGCGGGAGAAGCAGGCGAATTATGTAATCAGGTGAAAAAAGTGCTTCGCGATGAACAAGTGGATAGTTTGGAGCAGCTATCAGATAGCCGCCGTGCAAAAATGCTTGATGAGCTGGGCGACGTGCTGTGGTATGCTGCGGAAATCTGCACCATGCTGGGGGTGGAAATGGAGGAGGTAGCCGCCGCGAACTTAACTAAATTGGCAAGGCGTGCTGAAAACAACACGTTGCATGGAGATAATCGTGAAGCGATGGAGGATATGGATAAAATAACCAGAAGTTAACTGGTTTTCATTTTTCTTTCTAAAGCATCCAACATACTTATGATGGTTTGAGAAAGTTGTTCTGCTTGGTGGACAAAAGCTTGGGCGTCTTTGTTGTTGCCGCGTTGGAAGGCAACTACAGCTTTCTGGACGTTTTCATGAAAAGCGATATGCGGCGCTTCAAGCTCTTGGAATTCTCGCAGCCCGCGCAAATCCTTCGTTGAGTTGCCATAGTACCATGCACCCAACGAACATGTGGTATGGTTGCCCGTTTCACTGATATATGCTTTGCCAGCGAGCATTTTATCTAATTGGGTTACCCATTTTAAGTGAGCTTGCTTGAATAATGCGATGTGATCTTTTTCGTCGGCAAGGCGGAAACGGGCTACTACAGCTGTCAGTTGGTTTGACATTTGAGAGAGTTCTTGGACTGAAGCAGCAAGTTCTTCAGCTTGGGCGTTTAATTCCTCGGTCGAAGCGGATACTTCTTCAACTGCGGCACTATTTTCTTCGGAGATAGAGGCGATCGATTCGATGGCTTCGGTTACCGTATTGGAAGAAGCTGCCATTTGTTCACTGGCAGCGGAGTTTTCTTCAACAATAGCAGAAATGGTGTCCATGGCTTCGGAGAGCTCGGCGGAAATATTGGATACTTTCTCTACCGCGTTCTTAGCTGACTGAGCTTGCTGTTGGACACTGGCAGCTGCAGCTAGGATTTGATCAAGTGACTTGCCGGCTTCATTAGCATAAGTTACTCCTTGTTCAACTTGTTGGCGGCTGACCTCCATTGCGTTAGTGGATTCGGCAATGGAGTTTTGTATAGTACGAATTAGCTCTGCGATTTCACGGGTGGACTGAGTAGCACGTTCAGCAAGCTTGCGAACCTCATCAGCGACGACGGCAAAACTTTTACCGTGTTCACCAGCGCGAGCTGCTTCGATGGCGGCATTCAAAGCCAGTAAATTGGTTTGGGAGGCTATATCATCAATGACATCCAAAATAGAGCCGACTTCAGCAGAACGATTGCCCATACCCTGGATTTTTTCGGCGAGGATACTCACTTTTTCGCGAATGGATTCCATACTGCTGACGGTCTGCTCTACCTTTTGAAAGCCATCGTGAGCAAGTTGGGCAGCCATAGAAGAGTCTTGCAGCACAGCATCTGCATTTTCAGCAACTTGACTGGTCGCGCTGTTCATTTGGGCAGTAAGCTCGGAGGCTTTATTGACGGCATTAGCTTGTTCTTGAGCGCCTTTTGCGATACCGCTAATGGCACGGCTTAGATCTTCGACAGATGCTGCCGTTTCTGTTGTGGAGTGCGTTTGGTCTCCCACACCTTTTGCTACCTGCTGAATAGTAGCCGAAATTTGTGAGGATACTTGTTCGGTTTGTTCGGCTGCTTGGCTGAGCTGTTCAGCAGCAAGATTGAGATGGATGGCTTCTTTGGTTAGTTGGGTGATCATTGCGCTTATTTCTGCTGCCATTTTGGAAAATGCGTTGCCTAGAATATCATTCGCACTGTGAGGATTAACGGTTACTGTCATATTGCCTTCGGCAAGCGCTTGAGCTACATCAGCCATTTCTCTGAAATATTCAATCAGTTGGGAAAAAGAGCGACCAATGAGCCCGAGCTCATCTTTACGGGCAATGACGGCTTTGATGGCCTTCCAGTCCATATCTTTCATTTCGACTTCACCAACAGCCAAATGTTGGGCGCCTTGGGTAATGAGCAGGATGGGCTTTGAGAATTGGTGGGTTACAAAGAAAGACACAGCAGCAACCAGTAAAGCAGCAAGCAAAATGACTGCTATCATGATGTTTCTCAATTGAAAGATAGGTCCAAGAGCCTCTTCTTCATCTTGCTCGATGATCAAAGCCCAAGGCATTACGCGCAGCGGCTGAAAGGCACCAATGACTCGCACATTGCGGTAGTCAGGATAGATCCCTTTGCCTTCTTTGCCGCTAAGTGCTTGCTGGGAGGCGTAGGTATCTACGGTTAATTCCAACTCTGGGCGCTCCTTTATCAATCCCATCTGAAACAGCGGTTCCGAGAAGCGAATAGGCGTGAAGAGGAGCTTCTGCTGATTTACGAGATAAACTTCGCCCGTACTGCCAAATTGAGCTGCTTTGAGTTCTTCTGCCAAAGTCGCTGTGGATACTACTCCGCCGGCAACCCCGATAATTTTGCCGTCAGTGCCAATCAACGGAGCTGCAAAAACAATCGCTACTGAGCCGCTTGCTTTAGAAATTAGCGGTTCAGAGATATTCGCCTCACCTTTGATAGCTTTTTGCCAATATTCTCGTTCGCTTACGTTTTGTTCTTTGTTGTCAGTATTTGCAAAGGTTTTTCCACTAGTGTCGGTAACAAAGAGCGCTTCATAGTCCTTCCATTCGGCAAAATACCCATCCAAAGCTTCCTTGGCCGAGACTGGATCAAGAGAGAGTATGCGTTTGGTTTTGGCGATTGCTTTGACTTCTCCAAGCTTTGACTCAAGCCAATGATCAACTTGCTTGGATTGCATTTTCGCTGCACGCAGCATTTCTTCTTGAATGCGATCAGTGAGTGAATTTTGGCTTATGACATAGGCAACCACACCAATAATAAGTGCGGGTATGATGGCAACCGCAAGGAAAAGCAGAAGCATAGATCCGCGAAAGGAATGAAAGAAATTAATCTTTTGGGAATTAACTTTGGATGGTTTTTCCATAGCAGCCTCCAGAAACAAAGAACCCACGAATCAGCGTATTCTTAAGCAGTTATAACAATATGGATGAGAAAACAAGGAAAAAAAGCCTAAAAATGTGTAATTTTATCGTCGAAAAAGCCCACTCTTGTTTTAACAATTGTATAAAATTAACATGGTTTAGTCAAGACTGAAAAATTTGCACTATTTTACAAATAAAAATGCCAAATCATTGACATTGGTAAAGGTGGGGCCGGTGATGATTAAATCCTCAAGAGAGGCGAAAAAATGATAGGAGTCGTTGCGCTGAAGGAAATCCTCGCAATTTAGGGAGAGAGCTTTAGCGCGAGTGAGCGTATCACCGCTGATGACTGCGCCGGCAGCCTCGGTGGGGCCATCACCGCCATCGGTCGCCAGTGTAAGCAAAAGGGTATTTTTCAGTCCGGCAAGCTCTTTTACAGCGCCTAAAGCTAGTTCTTGGTTGCGTCCGCCGAGTCCATCCCCACGCACAGTAACCGTTGTCTCACCCCCAATGACTATGCAGGCTGGTTTGCTCTGTGGTTCATCGCTGAAGTTGATTTGACGGGCAATGGCGGCGAGAAAACTGCCGACATAGCGTGCTTCTCCTTGTACGTAAGTGGTCAAAAGAAGCGAGTTAAAACCTTCTTTTTGCGCTTGTGAGCAGGCAGCTCTGGCGGCGTGCTCATTGCTGGCGATGATGAAATTATGTACGGCTGACAAGCGCGGATCATTTGGCTTAAGGGTTTCGGGAATGATTTCTAGAGCTCCGTACCTTAGGTGCTGAAGGATGTTTGGGGGTATTTTATCTGTCAGGTCGAATTGCGAAAGGATGTTGAGTGCATCTTGAAAAGTGGTTGGATCAGCAACGGTGGGACCAGAGGCGATGACATCCAATGGGTTGCCAACGACGTCGGAGAGGATGAGAGACACTGAATGTGCTGGATATGCCCAAGCAGCTAACCCACCGCCTTTTACTTCGTCAAGGTGCTTGCGCAACGTGTTGAGTTGATGAATAGATGCACCGCATTTAAGCAGTTGGTCGGTTAATAATTGCAGATCAGTGAGGGTTATACCTTCTGTGGGGCAGGTAAGCAAAGCGGAGCCACCGCCGGAAATGAGAAAGAGAACAAGATCATTGGGTTGGGTTTGATCAAGCAGACGTCTTACTGCGTAAGCAGCGTTCATACTGCGTTCGTCTGGAATAGGATGTGCGGCTTCATAGACATCAAGCTGAGGAATAGCGTTAGCTTGCTGGACATGTCCACTTTTAGTGATCAACAGTGCTTGAGACAGGTGGCTACCAAGAATATCCGCACAGGCTTGAAGCATAGGAGACGCTGCTTTACCAAAGGCAATGGCGTAAATATGGCGAATGGAAGACAAGTCAACGTGATAATGATTAATGGATAGGAGATTGCCTTGCAAGGAAAGAGCGCGTTGTACAGCTGAATAAGGGTTTACCGCCTCAAGAGCAACCTGCAGTACATTTTCCACTGCGGGAGCAAACGGGCAAGTGCGCAGCGTGTAGGGCACTTGATTTTTAAAAAGGCTTTTCAGCATCATAAATGATTTTTTTGGCTGCACGCCGCAAGCGGTCTCGAATCGCCAAGCCGGGTCCTAGGCCGCCGAGGTCGCGCGCAAGGATGATGGATACTCCTTGATCATCAAGGAAACGCAAAGCTGCATAAAGGCGTTGGGCGGCTTGCCATAGATTGGATTCGGAGCCAAGTGAGGCTTGCTGGGCAGGAATTCCATTGAAGAGCTTGAGATCTTCTTCCACCAACAGCAGACCAATGGAATCACCTTGCTGCAATGCGTTTTCAGCTATTTTTTTGAGCATGTCAAGTGCTGCCGCACGATTTGGGATTTCGATGAAAAAGAGAGCAGCTCTTGGTGAATAGTGCTGGGGCAGCATGCCGGGTGAACGTGGGGCATCGGAAGTGGCGGTATGGGAAGCTATGGCGACTTCCCCAAGTACATTGGTTAATTGCTCGTAGGTAACGCCGCCGGGACGGAGAATGGTTGGTACCGGGGTGGTAAGGTCTAATACCGTAGATTCGATACCAATAGAAGTTTCTCCGCCGTCAATCAGATAATCTATGTCATTACCGAGATCATCAAGTACATGCTGGGCGCAGGTGGGGCTCACATGTCCAAAGCGGTTGGCGGATGGAGCTGCAATTGGAACTTGAGCAGCTTTAATCAATGCTAAGGCGATTGGGTGAGCAGGAATGCGAACAGCAACTGTCGGACGCTGAGCGGTAACATTATCTGGCACAGCTGGACTCTTAGGTACTATGAGGGTGAGAGGTCCTGGCAAAAAAGCTTCGGCACACTTTCGAACTAAAGGTGGGATGGATGAAGCAACTTGGGGCAGCCAATCGGTGGCTGCAAGATGAACGATTAGGGGATCGTAAGCTGGACGTTTTTTTGCGGTGAAAATACGATCAACAGCTTGTCGGTCGAGAGCGTTTGCTCCAAGCCCATATACCGTTTCGGTGGGAAAGGCAATCAGTTTGCCTTTGCGTAATGCTGCCGCAGCCGGCTGCAGCAGTTCAACTTGGGGATTTTGGGGATTAATGGTGATAATTTTTGCTTTCATTTCCTTGTTTTTGATAAGCTTATTATACTATGAAAGAAATCCAAAGAATAAGAAAGAGAGATAGAGGAAGAAAAAGTCGGAAGGATTCAAAGGTATAAAGGATTAAAAGACATATTGAATGGAATAAGCTGTGAAAAACGGTAATAGGATGAAAAGTTAGGGTATAATACAAAAACAAATCAATTCACAAAGTATTTTTCTGAGGATAAACATGTCTCTACTAAAGGAAATATTTGAACAACCGCAGGTTATGCACCGCTTGGTGACGGAGCAATGGGATCATACTGTAGATATTGCTCAGCAGTTACAGCGAAGAGGTTTTCGCTATGTGTTTTTAGCTGCTCGTGGTACATCGGATAATGCTGGACGTTATGCCCAGTATGTATGGGGCACTTTCAACCGCATTCCAATGGCTCTTGCAGCCCCTTCATTGTTTAGCTTATATCAACAGCCACCTTTGCTAGACGGGGCATTGGTAATTGCTGTATCGCAATCTGGGCGGTCAACTGACATTCGCAGCGTAGTAACGACAGCGCGGCAGCAAGGTGTGCCAACCCTAGCTATTACCAATGACACAAACTCTCCTTTAGCACAGGAGGCGGAAGTTGTGATTGATGTGATGGCGGGCGAGGAGAAGGCTGTTGCTGCTACGAAAAGTTATACCGCCCAGTTAATGGCATTGGCAATGTTTTCGGTTGCCCTTCAGGAATGCGGACGCAGCGCAGAAGGAGTTCCTTCAAAGGAGGAACGGCGCAGCGCACTGGAAAAGGTCGCCGAATGGCAGGAAGAGTGCCTAAAACTAAACGATCAAATAGCAGACGCTACGCAGCGCTATCGCTATATGGAACATTGTGTAGTGCTAGGCCGCGGTTATAATTATGCTAGTGCCTATGAATGGTCTTTAAAGCTAAAGGAGCTTAGCTATGTTGGAGCAGAGCCTTATTCTTCGGCGGACTTTTTACACGGACCCGTAGCTATTGTGGAGCGCGGCTATCCGGTACTAGCGGTTGCACCTAGCGGGATGGTGTTTTCCAGCTTATGGGAATTGCTGCGGCACCTGAAAGAAGATCAGCATGCTGAGCTTTTAGTCATTTCCGATCGCCTTCAGGCATTGGAGCTAGCTGATGTTCCTATCCGTTTGCCAGCCGAGATACCGGAATGGGTAAGCCCCTTGGTGGCAATTGTGCCGGCGCAGTTGTTCAGCTATCACTTAACTCATATTAAAGGGTTTGATGCAGAAGCACCGCGCGGTTTGAAAAAAGTTACCATTAGCGTATAAATTAATAGGAGTAAGATATGAAAGATATTGTTATCACCGGCTCTGTGGCGTATGATTATTTAATGACGTTTCCGGGTTATTTCAAGGAACATATACTAGTAGATCGCATAGAGTCTATCTCGCTTTCATTTTTGGTAGATACGATGGTTAGAGAACGCGGTGGTTGTGCAGCCAATATCGCTTATGGATTAGCATTGTTTGGAGTAAAGCCGCGCTTGATGGCAGCTGTGGGCCAGGATTTTGGTGACTATCGCCAATGGCTGGAAAAACAAGGGGTGGATACATCGGCGATTTATGTAGTGCCGGATAAATTTACTGCTTCCTTCTTTGCGAATACCGATCAAGCCAATGCACAAATATGCTCATTTTATACAGGGGCAATGGCAAATGCAGTTGAACAGAGTATTCGAGACTTAAATCCTCCGCCGCAGCTAGTGGTGATATCTCCCAATGATCCGCAGGCGATGGTTAAGTTCTGCCGCGAATGCGCTGAGCTAGGTATTCCCTATCTCTACGATCCAAGTCAGCAGCTGCCGCGCTTGAATGGTGAACAGTTAAAAACTGGAATACAATCAGCTTGGGCATTGTTCGTCAATGAATACGAATTTGGGTTAATCCAAAGCAAAACCGGGTTGAGTGAAAAAGATATAATTAAGCAAGTGCCATTAGTGTTGGTAACCTTAGGAGCTAAGGGCTCACAAATTTATCATGAAGGCAATATAATAGATGTACCTATTTTTCCACCACAAACTATTGTTGACCCAACCGGTGTAGGGGATGCTTTTCGGGGCGGATTTTTAGCTGGATATAGTTTCGGATTTGACATAACAACCTGCGCACAAATGGGCGCGCTGAGTGCGGCATATTGTCTTGAGCAGCGCGGTACTCAAGGGTATTCCTTTACCATAAACGAGTATATAGCGCGTTTCCGCACTCAATTTAATGACCAAGGCAAATTAGATGCTTTATTGTCTCTTTAATGGACTTACCTTTTATTAATAGTGAATTATTTACGTGGGTTATATTGCCGCTAGCAATATTTTTAGCGCGCATTATTGATGTTAGTCTAGGCACCATGCGGATTATTTTTGTAGCGCATGGTAGGCGTAATTTGGCTCCTCTCTTTGGGTTTTTTGAAATATTGGTCTGGATCGTAGCAATGGGGCAAATTGTCCGCAATTTAACGAACCCTTTATGCTATATTGCCTATGCAGCTGGTTTTGCTGCGGGGAATTATGTTGGGCTGACGTTAGAAGACCGGCTGGCAATAGGCATGGTTGCAGTACGCGTTATTCTCGTTCAGCAAGCTGATGAGTTAGCAACACGTTTGCGGCAAGCCGGCTTTGGAGCTACTCATTTGCCAGCTTATGGAGCAAGCGGGCAGGTAGGTTTAATTTTTACCATTATAAAGCGCAAAGATTTAGAGGAAGTTATAAAAATTATTCAAGAAGTAAATCCTAAAGCTTTCTACACCATTGAAGAGGTCCGATCAGCTAATCAGGGTTATTTTCCACCTTCTACGCATTACCGCCGCTATCTTAACATAAGAAAAAATAAATAGACCTTTGAAAGGAGGCAACTATGAAGAATACCGTAGTCGCAGGCGCGTTGGGGGAGTGCGTGCATGTGGCTGGTGTATCCAAATTTTTACGGCTTGCGCAGATGGCCGGCTGGAATACTGTTTTTCTTGGGCCGGCTGTACCGCTGGAAACTTTTCTTGAGACTGTGAAGCGGGAAGAAGCTCAAATGGTTGGGGTATCGTATCGCTTAACGCCTGAGACTGGAGAACGTCTGTTGGCTCAATTTGCTGAAGCTGCAGATGAGCTGCGGAGCAAGGGGGTACGATTTCTCTTTGCCGGAACACCGCCTTTAGCAAAAAAAGCGCAGCAGATGGGTTTTTTCGAACGAGTGTTTGAGGGGGGAGAGCCGGAAGATGAATTGCTGGCTTACTTACGCGGTGAAACGACCGCTGAAAGTGGAGAGACAGCGTATCCGCAAAGTGTGGTGGAGCGCATACGCTGGAAGTCGCCTTACCCTATCTTGAGGCATCATTTTGGACTGCCAACTTTGGAAGCCACGGAAGCTGGCATACATTTGATCGCTGAAGCAAAAGTGCTTGATGTTATTTCGCTAGGGATCGATCAGGATGCTCAGGAGAACTTTTTCCATCCCGAAAGGCAAGAGCGGCGCAGGCGCGGCGCAGGAGGAGTACCCGTCCGCAGTGCAGATGATTATCGGAGGTTGTATGCTGCTAGTCGCTGCGGCAACTATCCATTGATGCGCACGTACTCCGGCACAGATGATTTTATTAAGTTGGCAGAAATGTATAAGGAAACCATCAATATTGCATGGTGTGCCATACCTCTGTTTTGGTTTAACCGCATGGATGGGCGCGGTCCGTGGGATTTGGAGGGATCGATTCAGCAGCATCAAGAGGTTATGGCATGGTATGGAAAGCATAACATACCTGTTGAGTTGAATGAACCGCACCATTGGGGCATGCGCGAAGCGACCGATACGGTTTTTGTCGTAGCAGCTTTTCTCAGTGCTTATAATGCCCGCGCTTTTGGGGTAAAGGATTATATTGCTCAATTGATGTTTAATAGCCCGCCGGGTCTTTCGGAACGGATGGATTTGGCTAAGATGCTGGCAATCCTTGATCTGATTGAGCCGTTAGAAAATGAAGAATTTCGCATATGGCGTCAAACTCGTACAGGTTTGCTATCCTATCCCTTGCATGTGGACGCGGCGCGAGCTCATCTGGCGACAAGTGTATATTTGCAAATGGCTCTGAAACCACATATCGTCCACGTTGTAGGACATACCGAGGCGCATCATGCAGCTACCGCAGAGGATGTGATTGAATCCTGCAATATTGCGCGACGGGCGATTCAAAATGCGCTCAATGGTCAAGCTGATATGACTTATGATCCAGCAGTCAAAGCACGGCGGACAGAGTTGGTCAAGGAAGCTCAAGCCCTACTTGAGGCGATTCGCCGCTTAGCGGAAAAAGATGTGCCTGATCCATGGCTGGATGCTGCGACGTTGGGAAAAGCAGTCCGCAGCGGATTACTTGATGCCCCTCAGCTCAAAAATAACCCTTATGCACGCGGTGCAGTTGTAACCACCATTGATGAACGCGGGGCATGTGTGGAACTTTCGTAAAGCCTTACGGCAAAGGATATACCAAAAGGGGGAACATTCGTTTGAAAGAAAGGAGATGCGATGACAACAAAACTACGCTTCACGGTTGTTGGTGCAGGTCATGGAGGAAAAGCCATGGCTGCCCATTTATCCCTTATGGGATTTCCAGTAACCTTGTACAACCGCACCTTTGAGAATATTTCTGCAATTAAAGCACGCGGCGGAATTGACCTTGAGAGTTTTGAGGGGGGACCCAAAGGTTTTGCAACAATTGATCGAGCAACTTCTGATTTTAAAGAGGCTTTAGAGCATGGAGATGTGATCATGGTGGTACTGCCTTCAAGCGCACACGCAGAAGTTGCCCAAAAAATGGCACCTTATTTGAGGGATGATCACATTATACTTCTTAATCCCGGCCGTACTCTAGGAGCGATAGAATTTTTCCAAGTTTTAAAGGAATGTCAATGCCCGGCGAATCCAACGTTAGCTGAAGCAGAGACATTTATTTACGCAAGCCGTTCGGATGGACCAGCTCAAGCGCGGATATTTGGCATCAAGGTTACTGTACCATTGGCGGCTTTGCCGGCGACGAAAACCCCTACAGTATTGCAAGTGGTACGCGAGGCTTATCCTCAATTTATTGATGGAACGAGCGTGCTGCATACCGGGCTTAACAATATGGGGGCAATATTTCATCCGGCGTTGACTATCCTCAATGCAGGAAGGATCGAATCGACGCGCGGTGATTTTCAGTTTTACATAGACGGTGTTACCCCTTCTGTTGCACGCGTGCTGGAAGTGCTTGACCGAGAACGAGTTACAGTAGCGGCTTCTTTGGGCATTCGTGCCCGCACAGCATTAGAGTGGCTGAAGATGGCTTATGATGCCACAGGGGAAGACTTATATGAAGCTATTCATAATCAGCCAGGGTATTACGGCATCAAAGCCCCAGCTCTGCTCAACCATCGCTATATTACTGAGGATGTACCTATGAGTTTAGTGCCGATAGCGTCTCTAGGAATACAGTATGGAGTTTCGGTAAGGGGAATGGATAGCATTATTCGGCTGGCGTGTATTATCCACCGTACGGATTATTGGCGCCGTGGACGTACTACGGAACGGTTAGGTATTTCTCGCTTGAGTGTGGGTGAGCTGACTGAATTTGTTATGGAAGGCAAGGTAACGTACTAAGTCCCAACATGGATTGTTGAAAATGCTGAAAAGGGCTGCCAAGTTACGCAATTGGCAGCCCTTTTGGGTTTAATTTCTTATTTGAGATGCAAAAAAGAGCTTTCTACGTGTAGAAAATTGTATTGAATTGCGGATATAAAGTCATATTACTTTACTAGTGACTTTTGACACTAGTCATCTCACCATCAGAAAACCTATACTCTTGTTCAGAAATAGTTCACTATTCAATTCTATATTTATTCGGAGGTACGAAATGAAAATAAATTATCGGGTAATAAGTATTGTTGTATTGACTTTGTTGTTGGTGCTGATTCTGGTTCCAACGGCAAGTGCTTACGAGTCGCGCAGCGGAGATATCGTAACTGTGAAAGCTGATGAAGTGATTGATGAAGATTTGTATGTCTCTGCCGAAACATTTATCCTCGACGGCACTATTAAAGGGGATTTATTTGTAGTTGGCAGACATGTAATCATCAATGGAGTTTTGGGGGGCGACCTTATGGGAGCTGCTCAAGATATCACCATAAATGGAGAATTGAAGGATGATGCACGGGTTGTAGGGGCAGTGATCATCTTGACGGAAAAGGCAAAAGTTGAGGGGGATGTTATGGCCATGAGCTACAGTATGGAGACAAAAGCCGGCAGCCAAGTTAAGGGAGCATTGCTCGGAGGCAGCAGTCAAGCTTTCTTTGGCGGTGAAGTTGCCAAAGATCTAAAATACGCTGCGGGTGGGATTGATATTGAAGGTAAAGTAGGCGGGAATGTTGAGGTGGAAGTCGGCTCGCCGGATGATGTTGCACCAACCTGGCCTATGCAATTCTTCGAAGATTTGCCGGCAATCCCCTCAGTCAAAGGAGGGCTTTCTATTGGCGAGGCAGCTCAACTTGAGGGAAATATCACCTATACCTCATCAAAATCAGCTAATATTCCTGCCAATGTTGTCAAAGGGCAAACTGTTCATCTGCTGCCTAAATTAGAGACGGACTCTCCTTCTAAAGATATAGCGAGTACTCCGCAATCTCAGGCGGTAAGTTGGGCTTTAGATTCACTACGATTGCTGATCACACTATTGATCATTGGATTGCTGTTAGTTTGGCTGCTGCCTGCTTCACTGCAGCAACCTTTGGAAACCTTGACAAGCAAACCTTTGCCAAGTTTAGGCTATGGTGCATTGGGATATTTGCTTTTCTGGATTGCAGTTCTTTTTGAGGTGTTGTTGCTGGTACTTGTTACCATCCTGTTTGGAGTGCTCACTTTAGGCGGCTTATCTGCAGGTGTGTTCTTTACTGGTTTGGGTGGAATAATCATCATCATTACGCTGTTCTTGCTTATCACAGCCTATGTTTCTAAAGTGATTGTTGGTTTATGGGCAGGACGCTGGATTATGGCAAAAATAAAACCAGACAACGCAGACAACCCTTATGCAGCTTTAATTGTAGGTGTAATTATATTGGTGCTTCTGGTTTCTATACCGCTGCTAGGGGGACTGTTAAAAATTGTGGCAACTTGTTTTGGCTTAGGAGCATTAGTGCTTATTGGAAAAGACATGATCAAGAAAGAAAAAAATGCGGAGATGATGCCTATAGCATAGGTGCACGTGAGTCTGCATGCTGGGTATAAAGCCCTAGCATCAAGTTAAGACCTAACCCTAGAGCTTTACCAAGTAAAAATAACAAAATGGCAGATATTGCAAACAGCGGTTATGTAAATCCCATAGCCGCTGTTTGGTTAAATTAAGTGGGGCATAATTATCCGAACATAGGATAATGCTTATCGCTTGCATTTCATAATTTATAAACTTAGGTTAGTTAAGGTATAATAAACGATAGTATGATTGATTATTGTCAGAGAATGTGAAGAGTGGTGGCAAGTCTCCCAATATGAAATTCGAAGAATTGAATAACAAGAAAGATATTCGCTTATTGCTCGAAGTGTTAGAAGAGCTGGCTTTTTTAATAGATTTTCAAGAAAAGATAGTGTACGTCAATCGAGCAGCCGTAAGCCATTTGGGATACGGTCGAGGGGAGCTAATTTCCACTGATTTTTTTAATCTCTTTCCAACCGAGAAGCGAGATGAGGTACAGCGGTTTTTTGAAGAGTGCATCAACGGTAGGCGCGGTGTTTTACCTCTTTCAATGGTTGGCGGAGACGGAAACTTGATTCATACTGAAGGGCAATTTATACCTCAAGAGGTGGATGGAGAAGAGGTATGGCTCTTTTTAGCGCGCATAACCAATACAGTACTGCGAGGTCAAGTAAAAATGGCATCCGATCGACGCTGGTTGGATGCTCTTATAGAAAATAACCGTGCTCCACTGTGGGTTATTGATCGTTCTTATCGTTTGCTGGCAGCCAATCCAGCTTTCCAACAGTTGTTTGTGGATTTGACAGGGTACAAAATCTCGGTCGGAGAATTGGTAATTGATACGCAATTTCCGTCGGCGTATAACGAGAAATGGCGCTCGTATTATGAGCGAGCATTTAATGGGCAGCAGGTAGTGGTGCAGGAGGAAATATCTATACAGCATGGAATGTCGTATTGGGAATTTCTGCTTACACCTATTCGCGATACAAAGAGTTCCGTTGTTGCTATTTCGGCATATGGACATGATGTAACAGAACGAGAATGGCTGGAAGAGGTGCTACGCGAGAAAGAAAGCCGCATTATTGCCTTAATTGAGAACACCAATGATGCAATTTGGTCAGTTGATCGTCATTACCGGGTTGTTTCTTCCAATTCTGCCTTCTATCAGATGATTAAGTCGCAACATGGAAGTGGAACGGTATATGGAGAACAAGCTTTTTTTCCAGGTCTTAATGAGGAACAAAAAGATCAGTGGAAAAAATATTATGATCGAGCTTTTGCTGGAGAGCAATTTACGATTGAATATGATATGACTATTGAAGGGGAAACAACGTATAAAGAAATCTCCTTCAACCCAATTGAAAACCCCTATGGACAAATTGTTGGGGTTTCAGTGTTTTCGCATGACCTGACTGCACGCAAAAGGATCGAACAAAAATTGGAACGTGCACGCCAAGAGGCATTGCAGGCTAGCAATGCAAAAAGCGAATTCTTGGCAAATATGAGTCATGAAATTCGCACCCCGTTGAACGGCATTATTGGGATGACGAGTCTGCTGCTGGAAACACCATTGAGTAAGGAGCAAGTAGAGTACGCGCGCACGATTAGAGATAGCGGCGATGCTCTGCTTGTTATCATCAATGATATTTTAGATTTTTCGAAAATTGAAGCTCAACAGCTTGATTTGGAGCAACAACCTTTTAATTTAAGAGAATGTATAGAATCATCCATTGAATTACTTAGTACAAAGGCTTCTGCCAAGAAATTATATGTGGGGTACATTTATGGGGAGGATGTGCCGGAATTTGTTGTTGGGGATATTACACGTTTAAGGCAGATTTTGGTGAACTTGATCGGCAATGCGGTGAAATTTACTGAACAGGGATCGGTGCTAGTAACCGTAGAAAAAGAAAAACACCTGCAGGACGGGCTTGTACAAGATGAGGTATTTACCTTGCATTTTTCAGTGAAAGATACGGGCATTGGTATATCGCAAGAACAGATTAACCGTCTGTTTCGTTATTTCAGCCAGGCTGATGCTTCTACAACTCGCAGATACGGTGGGACGGGATTGGGACTTGCCATCAGCAAACGCTTATCTGAAATGATGGGTGGTACAATGTGGGTGGAAAGCGAAGGCATTGGGAAAGGTTCTACCTTTCACTTTACCATCCAAACTCGTAGCGCACCGATACTAGAAATTAAAGACCATCATCAACCTCATCCTGACTTAAAGGAAAAACGGGTGCTTATCGTTGATGATAATAAGATCAATCAACAAATATTGATAAACATCGTAAAACGTTGGGGCATGGAAACAGAATGTGCCTCTTCAGCTAAGGAAGCTTTATCTGTGTTATCTTCCCAACCTCCCTTTGATGTAGCGATTCTCGACATTTATTTGCCAGATGAGGATGGAAGTTCTCTCGTGAAAAAGATAAGGGAACAACCATCTTTGAGAGAGTTACCGCTCATTATGACTACTTCATTGGGAACACAAGTGATTCCTGATAGCTGCGATCTCTGTCATGCTGTACTGTTCAAGCCTATCCGTGTTGGTCAGCTTTATAGGGCTATAGTTTCAGCAGTGGGTATCACCTTGCCTGAGCTTGATCAAAACCGAGAAGAAGAAGAACAGAAGTTCAAAATTTCTGCTCCATTGCATATCTTGCTAGCAGAGGATAATTTGGTCAATCAGAAAGTGGCATTGCGAATGTTGGAACGGATGGGATTGAGGGCAGATATAGCAGCCAATGGCATTGAAGTGATTCAAGCACTGCATCGTCAGCCGTATGATATTATCCTCATGGATGTGCAAATGCCAGAAATGGATGGTGTAAGTGCTACACAGTAAATTCGCCAAGAATTTCCTGCAGAACAGCAGCCTTATATTATTGCGATGACTGCTAATGCCATGGCGGGTGATCGCGAAAGATACTTGGAAGCCGGAATGAATGGGTATATCAGCAAGCCGGTACAGCTTTTTGAGCTTCAAAGGGCTATTGAAAAAGCTGCCTCTGCATTGGCGCTTCATAGTGAGAAGGTTGATTAAGCAACGACTTTTCCACTGCGTTTGGTTTGAGCAGAATTGGTTATGGATAAGAAAGGGGACAACATGGTAAAACGCGTAGCGGTGATTGATGATGAAAGATTTGCACATAAAATTGTGCAGCAGTTTCTTTCTAAAGTTGGCTATGAGACGGTTTTCTTTGAGTCGGGTGAAGAAGCCCTTGAATATTTGCAGCAAGACAATCATTTTGATTTGATTTTGCTGGATTATTTAATGGCCGGCATTGATGGTTATGAGACCTTGCACCGCTTAAAAGAGAAGGAATGGACTAAAAGCATACCTGTTATTATTATTTCCGCTTTGGATGATGAAGAAGAAAAGAATAGGCTGATACAGGGTGGGGCGGCGGCGTTTGTAGCAAAGCCGCTTCAATATAATGATCTTATTAAGACAATTCAAAAAAGCATCGGATTAGATTAATTTTCACCCAACAAGATTATTTTTTTACAAATTTTGTGTTTGAAGGCAAAAGAGCATTGAGATAGATGACTCAGGGGAATATTTTTAACTTTATAAGCTGCTGTATGTGGGGGAAAAGACAATTAGACGAGTGAGATAAATGGAAGAGAACAGGAATCATTACGACAAAGTGAAAAAAGATTTTCTTAATAAAACAAAAATGAATTCTTCATAAATCCTTTATATCTTTATTTGATAATAGGGGTGTAATAAGAATACAAGAAAGGAGTTAAAGGAATAACCAATGAGTCAATCAACTGTGTCATCAATAACCAAACGCAATTGGATTATTAATATATCTCTTTTGCTAAGTGCACTTGTGGTATCTCTAAGTGGGATATATTTTCTCTTTTTTGCACATGGTGGTTACCAAGGGGGGAGAAATATATACTATGGAATTCAAATTATCTTTTCGCGCCACACATGGGAAGATATTCATCTGTGGGGTGGGGTGCTGATGATTTCTTTCGCATTAGTTCATATTCCATTGCATTGGGATTGGATTATAAGCACGATTAAGCGTGTTGGGAACATGCTTCTTGGTAGGTGCCAATGCATGAATCATAAAGGCGTGCTTAACTTGCTGGTAGATGCCTTGGTTGGTTTTAGTTTTCTCTTGGCAGCGATCAGTGGATTATATTTTCTCTATCAAGATATTGCTTACCCAGAATTTCGTTCTGCTTTTCGTTCAACATTGCTGTTTTCGCGGCAAGTTTGGGATATACTTCATACATGGTCGGGTGTGATATTTATCGCTGCAGCGACTGCTCATATCATTATTCACTGGAAGTGGATTGAAAAAGTGAGCGGGAAGGTGCTGAGTGCTTCTGTCAAAAAGAACCAAGTTGAGCCTTCTAATGCGGTAAGTGTGGGAACACAAGCTGTTACCTCAGAATAAGTGGAATACAAGAATAAGTGGAATACAAAGGAGGAAAGGTTTACATGAAAACAAAAATAACAAATGTCATTGTATGGATAATTTACGCCTTGTTTGTGGGTGTGTTGATTTACGGGGCTATACTGCGGACAAATGCAGTTAGTGCAGAGAGAGAGTATGGTGAAAATGGGGGAGGATATTTAGGCGGTAGATGGGGAAATTATGATAATAGAGAAGGGCTTCCTACGGGCGAAGGAGGACGATTTGGTGGTGGCAGAGGGTGGAATGATGGCTGGGAAGCTTTTCCTTTTCCTGATGAAAGAGGTAACATGCCATTCAATTACGATGATCAGTCGAGATGGGGGCGAGGAGATGGTTGGAGCCATGAACCTGAGCACAGGTTTGATCCGCGATTTGGCGAGGATCACCACTATCAAGGACAGTCGAGATGGGGGCGAGGAGATGGTTGGGATCATGAGTCGGAGTATAGATTAGGCCCGCGATTTGAAGGAGACCAACAGTATCAGGGGCAGCCGCAAAATGGCAGAGGATGGGAGAAATGGTTTTCTCCTTCATCTGATGACGAGTTGAATGATTACGCTGAGAGGTACTTACATATTGATGAGTTATTCTAGAAAGCAGGGGAGAAACAAAAGAATAATTCGTATTATAACGTATTAGATGTTTTACAGGCTGCTGAAGAAAAGAGGCAGGTCAACGAGGTTCTAGTTGATAGCTTATATCTTCAGCAGCGCAGGTTATTTTTGGCTATTTTTGACTTTTTGATAGATTTCAATCCATTCATTCGCGGCAGCAAATAAGGATTGCAAGCCTTTTTCGGTTTGTGCATTCAATTGGGCTAATAATTCGCGATTGAGAATAAATTGATCTTCCAATTGGGTTACGCGAGATAGAAGTTTATCCAGCAGCCGGTTCAATTCATTGTATCTTTCATCAATTGTAAGAGAAAAATCAGCCCACCGTTTTTGATCATCTCCTTTAAACGTGATCCATTCTTGTCGAAAACGTTCTTCGGTAAGCCTTTGAAGTTCGGTGATCTCATTTATTCGACGTTCGAGTTTATTGCTTACAATGGTTACTTCATCTTGGGTTCGTTTTACTGAGCGGTGTGTTTCGTCTAGGCTGTGGAGCTGAAGTTCAATTTCTTGACTTTGTTTTTCAATCCCCTCCAGCTTTTTTATCCATTCTTTCATCACACGTTCGCGTTCTACGTTTAGCAAGGCTTGCTGTTCAATAAAAGTTTTCTGCTCGGCTTGACGACTTGCTTCGAGGGAGTGGAGGTCATTGACCCGCATTTCTAATCGGGAGAGAGTAACACTAAGGGCTTCTAATTCAGATCGGCGTTCGTCAATGCGTTTGCGCAAGGCGATAATTTCGCCGTGAAGACCATCAATTTGTTTCTGGTCTTGGCGGCGTACCTCATCAATAAGCTTGATTGTGCGGCCGAAATCCTCTATCGTGCGAGCCATTTCATCAACCCGCAACAAAGCTTCATCTAGCGACCGTTGAAGTTTTTGTCTTTCACTTGACTCAAGCTGCAAATCCTTACGCAGTTCAGTTATCTGCTCTAGCTTATTGTTGAGTTGTACAGTCTTGTCATCAATATTTTTTATTTCATTCCTTAGTAAGCGTTCACTTTCTTCACGCGCTTTGGCTGCCTTTTTTTCGGATTCATCCATGATGCGGCGAAGTTCCACTCTTTGCTGAACAAGAGCACCATCAAATTGACTGATGCGACCCAATTGAACAGAAAGTCGCTTTACTTCTTCTTCCAATTCCTTGTAATGAAGCTGCAACCCTTCTAGATGCTCGATATGGTTTGATAGACGGTCTTGCAGGCTGAGCAGCAAGGTTTTATCTCTTCTTCGCTCCTCATCTACCCATTCAATCTGCTTTACAATTTGACCAATGTCCATCGTTGTTTTCCTTACGTTCTGATGATTTAACTCAGCTTCTTAAGGCTTAAGTTGCCTTTGGGAATAATTGCCTTACAAGATTGGCAATAATTGAGTTATAGTGGAATTATAGCATGAGTTTGGAAAATGCGTTTATTTGATATTTCAGAAAAGGGTGAAGTATCATTGAGAGAATATGTGCATTAGGTTGCTCAAGAAAGGAGTGATCCATTGAGGGACTAACCCGAACCCAATTAATCCCAGCATGCCTAATCCAAGGAAAATTTTTATGGCGATTGGTTCGAGGGAGAGAACCTTTGAAGGGGCAATGGCTTGAGAGTAGAGTTCTGAGACCATGCGAAAACCGGCTATGAGAAGTGAAATACCGCCAATAAAAACGAAAAGTGTCATCCATATATTTCTGGAACTTAAAATTTCCCACAATAACAATCGGGATGGATAGGCAGCCAAGGGGGGAAGTCCAGTAGTTGAGAAAAAAGCTAACGAACATCCTAATGATGACCACGGGGCATATAAAGCAGCACCTTCCAGAGAGCCGGCAGATAAATCCATTCGGAATGAGTTTAATTCTTCTAAGGATAGTGCCATCATACCCAAGGCTAAGATGCGCGGTATTAGCAGGGTATAGAACGCGCCTAAACCTACTTCAAAGGATACGCCTATGGCTAATAGTGAATAACCTATCTCAGAAAGCAGCACATAACTAAGCAGCCTCCCATAATGATTTTGGGTTGCTCCTAATAAGCCGGAAAGCATGATCATAAAAGATCCAACCGCAGCAATGATGATATGAACAGAGGACGACTCTTTTAGCCAAGTGAATTGGTTGATAAGTGCAATGCCAAACAAGGACACAAAGGTGGTGTATAGAAAGAGGACATAAGTTGTAATGTATGGAGGCAAGCTTTTCAGCATCATGGGCAGGAATGAATGAAAAGGAAAGATTCCCAGCAAAAAGATAAACCCTACACCCATCAACAAAGCAGCCCGAATGATTATCTGTGGTGCAGTTGAGGCAAGTTCAACGCGGCTTAGAGCCCAGCCTGAATAAAGTATGCAAGGCAGGCTTAAAGATACTTGCGAAAGCCAGCGCAGCAAACCTTTGTTTACTTGGCTGCCTAAAGGGGTAAGCAAGGGAAAACAAAGCAGTACTGCACATTCGATCAATAAAGCTGCAAATAGGAAGGGACGAATGGCAATAACTGCGGTAAAGATGGAGACTAACCCCAAACCTATGGCGGGGAATTGCCTGGCACCTCTAATGAAGGGGATAGGGACAAGCCAAAAGGCAAGGCTTCCATAAAGAAGAACAAGCATCATTCGTTCGCTTTCGCCGAGGATAAATTCTCTGCCAAAAAATAAGGCGACATCTTGAAGTGAAATTTTCAAAAACAGCCATTGAAAAGTGCCTTGCATAGGCAAGAAGAAAGCCAGCCCTGTCAATAATGCTGAAGTAAATAATGTCATCCCCCAAGATAACCAACGCCAATGGCGAAGAAATAAAGCAAAGGTTGCTATAACAGCTGGAAATAGAATCCAAATAGCAGCGGTTTTTATCATGATTCTTGAAGCGGGAAACCTACAATGAGATAAGAGCCAACTAAAGCAAGGGAGAGTTGGATTACAGCAAACAAGGCGGCAACGAGCACAGATCCTTCGATGGCTGAGTAGATAACTTCCACTCCCGAAAGGAATGACAATAAACTTAAGAACAAACGAAATGGCCGTTGAGTTAAAGTGAGGTGAAGTGCACTTATGACCATGAGTGCAAACCCTCCATAGACTTGCTGAGGGGAAATACCAGCTTCCCAACTCAGGAAAGCCGGGACAATTGAAAAGACAACTAATAAAACTAAACCAACCAACGAAAAGTGGAGTAAGGTTTCTCTGTGCAGGGATGGCTGCAGATTAGAATTCAGGCTTGGATGAGAGGATAAAGTAATGCTTGCCATAGAAAAACCTAAGACAGCTGCAGCAACCCAGCCGGTAAGCAATTTGACAATTGCCATTTCCAATGACCAACTTAAGCTGATCAAGATAAATATACCTATGTATTGCAAAACAAGCATGAAGAGGCAAACCCTCCACTGATGGAACAGCAGCATGCTGCTCGAAGTGAGTATGACCAAAACCACTGAAAACTGGGCAAAAAGCTCCATAGTTTTTCCTTTAATTATCAGGGGGCGGGTTGAAAAAGCAAAGATGCGAGTAAAGCAAAGATGATGAAGCCCCAAAGCAAACCACCATCCCCTTCAATAATTTCGGAAGAAGTTTGAATAAGAAAGCTGCTGGCAGAAATTATACGCTGGATCAGTAAGTTCAACTTGTTAAAAAGGGAAAGGTCCTTCCATCGCCGCAAGATTTGCCAGCCAAATTGGGTCTTTAACGATGTGATCACAACAGTGATTTTTTCTTTATGCTGAAAACGTATGCGCTGGGCAATTTTATTGCCTAGATATAGGAAAAGTAAAGCCAGCACATAAGGCAGGCTGATCCAAAGTGGCGGCAATGGATTGTAGAATGAGATCCATACCCCTGATAAAAAGTAAATTGCCCATATTGAGATACTAATCACTGTTGATGGGATATCCTTCAATGGATTTCCCCAAAATGAAGTGAGTTGCTGCATTTGCCGAGTGATGATAAACAAGGAAATGATTTGGATAAGGAAAAGGAAAGCGATTGTTGCCCATTGGGTAAAGGGGAAATGGGGGGGTGTACTAGCTGTCAGTACAGTTAATGGGGAATTAACCCATAAAGGAGTGAAAGGAAATACAAGGGCAACAAGCAAGGTGGGGATAATATTCCATTTTTCTACTGCTCGGTGAAAGGAGGGGAATACCTCGATAAAAAAGGCAAAAAGAATGAATGTCATACCCCATGCCAAGACTGCGTAGGTGTTGTTTTGTAGAGTTGAGATCAAGGCAATGGCTAGGAATGTCAGGGGCATCCAGTATAGATAGGCTTGAGGGGATAGTTGCCAATAGATGATAAATCCTAAAGCGGCGATGCAGATTATGATTGGAATTACCCGTGAGGTTTCAAAAGTGCCTGAAGCGGCTAGTTGGGCAAGCACTGCAAAATATGAGGCGAGATGTACAAAGGCTGCATAGGAAAAGTGAGATTGAGCAGGGATGATGAATCTGTTATTTTGCTCTTCACGTAGTATTAAGACCATTCTAATGACAATGAGAAGAAGCAACCCATAACGCAATGTAGGTGAGAACTCCAATAAGGTGAGATCTACCATTGAACCTTGTTCAAGGGCCATAAGCCACAAAAACCCGAAGGAGGCAGCCCAACGGAGGATGAAGAAACGGGAGATGATGAGGAGTTTAAATTCTTTGTGGAAAAATGGCAAAGAGATCCATATTTGCATTCCGTCTATGACAATCCAAATGATCATCAGTGTGAGGGGGTTGGCAGAGAAACAAACGAGGATGCTTAAGAGGAGAAAAACGATTTCCTCTGACCACCGTTCGGGTACAAGCGATTCTTTTTGGAGAACTTGGGCTAGAGACCTTGCCAATTGGATCGTCAAAAGGAATTGAACTAAAGGTAAGGTAAATTCATGCACCATGAACGTTGGGGTAAAATTAAAGAATTGATCCCCCTCAGGAATTAGCCACGGAAGAACAAAGGGGATTTTAAGGAAGCTGAGCAGCGAAAATGCCCATGCAAAAAAGCTGGCGGTGAGAGACAGATAAGAGATCCACCAGAGGTTAGATACCCATTTGGGAAAGATAAAACATGCAAAAGCTGTTGCCCCTAAGAAAAAAAGACTTAATAAAGAGAAATAAGGGACAACAAGCTGTAGGAACTGCATAACTTAGCGGTAAGGGCGGGTGATGATTTTTCCCATGCCGGGTTTGCCCAACCACTGTCCATCATCAACAATGATCTTGCCGCGTAAGATGGTTTTTTCTGGGAAACCGGTAAGCTGCCAGCCTTCATAGAGGTTATAATCAGTGCGATGATGGGCATGGGCAATGCCGTAGGTGATTTTCTTGTTAGGATCCCAAATGACAAGGTCGGCGTCAGCGCCCGGCAGTATTGAGCCTTTGCGTGGGTAACAACCAAATATTTTAGCAGCATTGGTGCTGGTGAGAGCAACGAATTGATTGGGAGTGATGCGACCTTCTACTACTCCTTTTGTCCAGAGGATCGGCAGACGATCACCTACGCCGGGAACGCCGTTAGGAATTTTGGTAAAATCATCTTTTCCTAGTTCCTTACCCGGAATGGCTATGGATTTTCCTTCATAAGTGATGGGTTTTGTGCCGTCGTAGAAGAAGGGGCAATGGTCTGTGCCAATCACTTGAAGGCTTCCTTCAGTAATTCCTTGCCAGAGTCGGTCGCGATCGGCGGCGGAACGGACTGGCGGGGAACAAATCCATTTTGCGCCGTCAGGGCGATTCAGGACTTCTTCGGTGAAGAAAAGATAGGTGGGGCAAGTTTCACCAAGTACGCCAATGCCATGCTGATGAGCGTATGCCAGTTGATCCACTTCGCCGGCGGTATTGACGTGAACAATGTAAAGCGGAGATTGAGCTTGTACGGAGAGGGATATGCCGCGCAGCGCGGCTTCGGTAGCTCCCCATGCAGGACGCGTACGGGCATGCCAAATGGGGGCGCGAAGATTCTCTGCGAGGGCTTCTTTTACAAGAATGTCAATAACATCACCGTTTTCAGCATGAAGCATAGGCAATAGGTTATGCTTAGCGCTATGACGCATCACTTGAAAGATTTCACCGTCCTGCAGACGCAAGCGTCCATTGTAAGCCATGAACATCTTAAGGGAAAGTATGCCTAGCTTGGGCAGTTCAGCTAATTCATGGAGAATATCTTCATTAAGGCGGGTCATGTTGATATGGCAGCCTATATCCACCGCACAAGCTGGTTCCGCTTTTTTCTTCCAAGTCAGGTAGGATTCGGTGAGAGTTTTCTCGTCGAAGGAAACGAAGTCGAAGACGGTAGTTGTACCACCAAAAGCTGCAGCTTTTGTTCCCGTGTAATGATCGTCGGAAGAGACCGTGCCAAACATTGGCAAATCGAGATGTACATGAGGATCAATGCCGCCGGGCATCACCAATTTGTCTGCAGCATCAATGACTTGGTCAGCATTGACAGATAAGTTATTTCCTATAAGTGCAATTTGTTCGCCTTGAATGAAGATATCTGCTTGATAAGTTTCTGATGCAGTAATGATAGTGCCATTTTTGATCAGTAGGGACATAACCATTCCTCCTTAATACCGAGAAAAGAAGCTAATACTTCAAAAGGCAGGTTCGATGGCAAAGAGGTTTGCTCATTATATGGATCAATGCTATATTGAGCTGCTTTTTCGCGTAAAGCCTGCCACAACAGCTCGCGATCATCAGATTTGACAATGAGGTCACTGATTACTTCAGCTTGATTGAAAATTTCCCCGATGGTGTAAAGAAAGGTAATGCGTTTCCACCGCTCGGCGCGAATAGGTTTTTCTAAAGGCAATAGATCACCGAGAATTATTTTGTAGTATTCTTCATTTGCCCGCGGATGATGAGGTTCATTGCGGAGGAGTTCACAGCGGGTAACAAGCTCATAGCCTTTAACTGGGGCATAGAAGTCAATAGACCATTTACGTTCGCCAAATGATGCCGGCTGATAAAAAGCCAAATAATCAACTGCAATGACTTTAGGTGCGCGGGCTAAGGGAATGCGATACCAGCCTAAGACGCGGGCAATTTCTAAATCCCGCGGATTTGGTGCTACGGTTACCAGAATTAGTGCAGTTGATGGAAGGTTAAGCATTATTGAAAATTATATCATAGAAGTACTATAGGAATAAAAAATACGGTAAGAATACGGTAGTCGGGCTTTGGAAAACAAGGTAAAATACGTTATAAGAAAGCTGGAAAGGTATGGCAAAAAACCAATTTACAAATATGGAGGTATTACAATGAGAGTTCGAACTCACGTAAAATCGGGTGATTCTTGGTACACAGTGCAGCCGGGAGACAGTTTGTCAACTATTGCGCGAATGTTTTATGGACGAAATGCTTCTTGGGCGCAGGTAATGCAAATTTACAATGCAAACCGCAACACCATTGGACCTGATCCGAATGTTATTCGCCCTGGGATGGTATTATTGATACCGGGTGGCAATGTCCCGCCCCCTCCACCACCGCCACCGGTAACTTGTCCAACTGGATGCTGCCCTTGTTTAACAAACTAGCTGCAAATACGACCGATTATCCCTGCGATGGGGCGAGGCAACTCTTTTGCCTCGCCTCATCGTTTAAGCGAACGATAGCGGATGCGATGAGGACGGTCAGCAGCTTCTCCTAGCCGTTTGCGACGATCCTCTTCATATTCACTGTAATTGCCAATGAACCAGCGGACTTGGCTATCTCCTTCAAAAGCGAGGATGTGAGTGGAAATGCGATCTAAGAACCAGCGATCATGACTGACGATTAATGCACATCCAGCAAAATTTTCTAAGCCGTCTTCTAGAGCTCTCAATGTATTGACATCCAGATCATTAGTGGGCTCATCGAGCAAAATAACGTTAGCTCCTTCAGTCAGGGTTTTTGCGAGGTGAACGCGGTTTCTTTCACCTCCGGAGAGGTTGGCTATTTTTTTCTGTTGGTCACTGCCAAGAAAGTTAAAGCTGGCAACATAAGCGCGGCTGTTTGTTTGACGGTTGCCGAGAGTGAGAATTTCTTTGCCGCCGGAGATTTCTTCCCAGACAGTGTTTTCAGGGTTCAGGGTTCGGCTTTGATCTGCATAAGCCAATTTCACCGTTTCTCCTATGATAATGTTGCCAGAATCGCAAGTTTCTAACCCGCAAATGAGTTTAAGCAGGGTTGTTTTACCAGCACCGTTGGGTCCGATGATGCCAACGATGCTGCCAGGCGGGATAGTGAAGGATAAGCGATCAAAAAGCAGCTTATCTGAGTAGGATTTTGATACTTGATCAAACTGGATCACAATATCGCCTAGACGAGGGCCGGGAGGAATATAAATCTCTAAATTCTCACGCCTTTTTTCGACTTCTTGACTCAGCAGCTGATGATATGCTTGGATGCGGGCTTTGCTCTTTGCTTGGCGAGCTTTAGGGGACATACGGATCCATTCCAATTCCCTCTGCAAAGTTTGCTGACGTTTGCTCTCGCCTTTTTCTTCGCGGGCTAAACGAGCTTGTTTTTGCTCAAGCCATGAGGAATAGTTACCTTTCCAAGGTATTCCATGACCGCGATCCAACTCTAAAATCCACTCCGCAACATTATCTAAAAAGTAGCGGTCATGTGTAACAGCAATTACCGTCCCTTTGTATTGTTGGAGATGTTTTTCTAGCCAAGCGACTGATTCAGCGTCCAAATGGTTGGTGGGTTCATCAAGGAGTAAGATATCTGGTTCGGTTAGCAACAATCTAGTGAGCGCAACGCGGCGGCGTTCGCCACCGGAGATCTGCGCAATAGGGGTATCGGCCGGGGGACAGCGCAGAGCTTCCATAGCAATTTCAAGGCGGTTGTCCAAGGTCCAACCATCTAATTTGTCGAGCTGTTCTTGCAGGCGACTTTGTTCTGCAATGAGATGATCGAAATCAGCATCAGGCTGGCTGAATTGCTGATTGATCTCATCATATTGCTTGAGCAGATCTACAATCGGTTGAACTGCTTCTTCAACAACTTGCTTAACCGTTTTCTTTTCATCTAGTTGAGGTTCTTGATCTAACATTCCGACGGAATAGCCTTTAGAGAAGAAGATTTCGCCAGTGTAGTCCTTATCTTTGCCGGCAATAATGCGCAGCAAGGTGCTTTTACCAGAGCCATTCAAGCCGACAATGCCAATTTTTGCTCCATAAAAGAAGCCAAGCGATATATCTTTAAGCACCTGTTGATTAGGGGGATAAACGCGTCCAACACCAACCATTGAGAAAATCACTTGCTGATCGCTCATCTTATACCTCCAACGTTGTTTTGCGGTATTGTATCATTAGAAAGATAGTTTGTGGTACAATTCTCTATCTATTTTATTTAAGTTATTTTAAGGAGGGATTACTATGGAAGTTGACATTCAGTATCGTCCATCTTTTTCGATGGGTATAATTTCACTCGCGCCGCATGAAGAAGTACGCGTAGAAAGTGGGGCAATGGTCAGCATGTCTTCAGAAGTTACTGTGGAGACCAAAGCTGCAGGTGGGTTCTTAAAATCGCTTTCACGCTCCTTGTTGGGAGGGGAAAGTTTCTTTATGAATACGTTCAAAGCTTCAGCGCGAGGAGGGCAAATTATGGTAGCTCCGGCCTTGCCCGGGGACCTTTATTTGCTCAACTTAGTTAACGAGCGGTTTATGGTTCAGTCGGGTGGATTTGTGGCAGCGGAGATGAGCATCAATGTTGATACAAAATGGAGCGGAGCAAAGACCTTCTTTGCCTCTGAAGGTTTTATTATGCTAAACTGCAGCGGCAACGGTAAGCTGCTTATTTCATCTTATGGGGCAATCCATGAAGTTGTCCTTTCACCTAATCAGTTATTTACTGTGGACAGCGGCCATATTGTTGCTTTTACAGAAGGAATGGGCTTTAAGGTGCGAACGATTGGAGGGCTCAAATCCACACTTTTCAGCGGTGAGGGCTTGGTGGTAGATTTAACTGGTCCCGGGCGAGTGCTGCTGCAAACCCGCTCGGCGCAAGCATTTATTTCATGGCTAATTCCCAAATTGCCGAAGAGCAGCGGAGGAAGCAGTGATTAAATATATTAATGACAAACATCTAGTTAGCATTTAATAGATAAATGACTGAGAGGAAAGGAAAAAATACATTATGAAACGGCTGATTGTGTTATTTATTGTGTTATTGCCGTTTTTAGCTGCTTGTGTTCATATTTTGCCGGCTGGGGTTATGAACCCAATCTACGATAAAAAAAGCGGCTTATGGGGATATATGGACACGAGAAATAACTGGGCGATTGCTCCTCAGTATGAGCGCGCTCACCCCTTTAGCGAGGGATTAGCTGGAGTAAAAAAGAATGGCGCTTGGGGTTTTATTAATACCAACAATCAAATGGTTATCCAACCCCAATTTGAATTAGTTTATCCATTCTCTAATGGCTTAGCGGCGGCAAGAAAAAACTGGCGTTGGGGTTTTATTAATGCTAAAGGTGATTATGTGATTGAAGCGGCGTATGAGCATGCCCAGTCTTTTGCTGAAGGGTTTGGATTGGTGCAAGATCAGGATGAATGGGTTTTTATAGATAAGAACGGCAAAGCAGCTTTTCCAGGGCGCTATGAGGATGCAAAACCCTTTTCTGAAGGTTTGGCACCTGTAAGGGTAGGGTGCTGTTTATGGGGTTATCTTAATACCCAAGGAGAGCTCGCGATTGCACCTCAATTTGAGGAAGCAGGTTCGTTTCATCAGGGTTTTGCAGAAGTTGTGTATCAAGGAAAAACACAGCGAATAGATAAGAATGGACATTTTATTACCTCTTCGCCCACAAAGCAGGAATGAGAAAAGCGCTATTTCTTCTTCTCGCCGCAGGTATTTTTGGAGCTTGCAGACTAGCTACTTCTGTAGAGATGAGGGCAACTGTTGCGACCAGAATCGCCCAAACGCAGACGGCTGTGGTTCAGCAGTTAGCTTCTCCAACAGCGTTGTCTTTTGCTGTCTTGCCAACTCTCAAGCCCCCCGCACAACCTACACCCGAACCGCTGGTTTTAGGAGGAAAGGAGAAAGTTTTACTGCAAATTTCTAAATGCACTCCGCCTGAACAACCTGATTGTGAGGTTACTCCTTTGGGGGTTTATCTTGCCCAAGCTGATGGCAGTCAGCAAAACACCGTTGCGGATAAGGCACTATTCATTGGGGTAGATCCTCAGGGTGAGCAGTGCCTTATTCGACCTTTGACTGAAGATGGAGTTTCACCCTCATTAGTGGTTGTGAACCTTCAAAATCAAACTCAAAAGACACTTACAGAATCTTATGCAGCCGATTATCCCTGCGATAGCAATCGCTGTGGTGCAATATGGCTAAAAGATGGGAAGCGAATTGGGCTGATTTTAAAACAAAAAAATGTGAACTATATGGATGAGAAAAATATTTTCCTCATCCAAAATGATAACCTAGAACAAAAACAGCTTACCCGATTAGGTGTTGAAGCTCCACCGATGTTTCTTTATCAAGTATATAGCGATGAGTTCATTTACTGGGAGAAAGATGAGCAGGGAATTATGGGGGGAACGTTCTCTGTAAGCCTAAACGATGGGAAAATAACTGAAGTGCCGTTAGGGGTAGAAAAAGTGTTCTCTCCTACAGGGAATCTAGTTGCTTTTCAGAAGAGAGTGGATGATCTAGGATACCGGACTGCCTTAATGGTTGCCAAACTTGATGGAAGTGAGGAAAAAACCATTTTTACTCCGCAAGAGGGTGATGAATTGAAGGATTATGTTTGGTCGCCGGATGGCACTCAATTGGTTTTTGACGTTACTCGGTGCAGTCCGGATTGTGTATCGAAACGATTTTTATGGAAAACAGATGGTGAGCAGCCAAAAGAACTGCCGTTGCCCGAGGGCGTTCTTGTGCGTGCTCCAGTGTGGTCGCCGAATGGAAAATTTCTTTTATTCATTACCTATGATGTTCAGGGGAAAAAATACAATTATTGGGCTTCGCATATAGAATCAGGACAATGGCAGCCAATACTTACTCAACTTAATTTGCCATTAGGTGTTTTTGTGGATTCTTTGGCAGTTCTTCCGTAAAGAGGGGAACCGAAATGTTTTTAGATCAAGCGGTAATACGAGTGAAATCTGGAAAAGGGGGAGATGGAGTAGTTCACTTTCGACGCGAGAAATATGTGCCGCGCGGCGGGCCTGATGGTGGAGATGGAGGCAATGGCGGAGATGTGATTCTTGAAGTGAAGCGCGGCTTGAATACGTTGACACCATTTAAGTATCAAAAGGAGTTTCAAGCAGCCCAAGGAGGAAATGGAGCAGGCGGGAACTGCACCGGCAAGTCTGCACCGCCATTAATCCTTGCTGTGCCGGCAGGTACAATGGTTTATGACGCTGAAACAGATCAGTTGCTGGGAGACTTGGTGGAAGAAGGGCAGCAACTCTTGGTGTGTAAAGGGGGACGCGGCGGAAGAGGCAATGCTCGCTTTGCAACAGCCCGCAATCAAGTACCACGGATTGCGGAAAAAGGGGAGCCGGGCGAGGAACGTCTCTTGAGGCTGGAATTGAAATTAATCGCAGATGTGGGCATTGTTGGTTTGCCGAATGCGGGCAAATCTACGCTTTTGGCTAAGGTTACGCGGGCAAACCCAAAAATTGCACCCTATCCTTTTACTACCCTTACCCCAAACTTGGGTGTGTGTGAGGTGGATGAGGATACAACAATAGTTTTGGCTGATATTCCCGGGCTGATTGAGGGAGCTCATCGCGGGGTTGGACTGGGACACGATTTTCTACGCCACATTCAACGAACGCGGGTGCTCATTCATATGCTCGATGGAAGCGCAGAAGATCCGCTTACCGATTTTAGCCAAATAAATAGCGAGCTAGCCCTTTTTGACCCGGCACTAAAGGAAAAACCTCAGATAGTAGCTTTCAATAAAATTGATATCCCCGGGGTGAGAGAACGTTGGGAGAATGTACAAGCTGAACTTAAGCGAAAGGTATATTCTGGTCTGCCAATTTCTGCATTAACTGGCGAAAATGTTCGGGCTTTAATGTTTCAAACAGTGGGTATGCTAAAAGAGGCATTAGCCAAGCAAGCGGAAGCAGTACCTTTGGAAGAAGAGGATATGCCCGTTTATCGTTATATAGGAGAAGATAAGGGCTTTCGGATTAAGCGAGAGGATAAAGGCTGGCGAATTGAAGGCAAGGCGATAGAAAGAGCGGCTGCCATGACATATTGGGAATATGATCAATCGGTACGGCGATTTCAGCGTTTGCTGGAGAAATTAGGCGTTGATGACGCGTTACGGGCGGAAGGCATTCAAGCCGGACAGACAGTTTTTATTGGGGATTTTGAGTTTGAGTGGGAAGATTAAGCATAGGAGAAATAAATGCGGCTTGGGGTGTTTGGAGGGACTTTTGATCCGCCACATTTGGGGCATTTGATCTTAGCCTCTGAAGCTTGCTATGCGTTGCAGTTGGATCAAGTGTTGTGGGTAGTATCTTCTCAGCCACCCCATAAGAGAGATCAGGTCATCACGCCAATTCGCTATCGCGTGGATATGGTAAGCAGAACATTAAGTGGTGAGCCGTTTTTTACATTATCGCTGGTGGAAGTAGAACGGCCGGGACCTCATTATGTTGTTGATACGATGCGGATCATGAGAGAACGCTATCCACAAGTTGAGTTAATTTATTTGATGGGAGGCGATTCTCTGCGCGATTTGCCGAATTGGTATCGGCCGCGGGAATTTTTATCCAACTGCGATAAACTGGGTGTAATGCGCCGGCCGCAAGATGAAATCAATATGGCTCAACTAGAGGAGAAGTTGATTGGCATTAGTGAAAAAGTGCAATTTATTCCTACACCTTTGATAGAGATTTCATCTCAAGAAATTCGGGCAAGAATTAGAGAAAAGCGGCCTTTCCGCTATTTCTTGCCTGAAGCGGTGTATCACTATATTCTAGAAAATAAGCTATATCGCGACTGAAAGCAATTTTGAAGTAGAAATTAGATCATACGGGCGAAGGCATAATAGGCTTTAGGGGGGGGCATGGCTTTGTTTTGGAATTTGCCATACACGAAGCTTTCATCTTGAAGGAAAAAAATAACCACAATCTCTTTTTCAGGGTCATATTGGCTGACAGCAAGCTCGATTTCTCGGGAGGGGTAATTGTTGTAGCCGTAATCGGATAAACGCGGAACATACATCGGGAAATTGATGCCAGGGGCAAAAACCACAGCGCCGCGGTCGTGAGTTTTATAGCCAGCATAAGCTAAACCGGCAGTGCCGGGCCAAGTATCCATAATGAATTTATAACGCCCATCAGCAGTTTTTAGATCGTAAGTTTCACGCATAGTAACCTATCAGCCTTGTTTATTATACTTCATATAAGCTTGTGGTGGAGGAAAATGCTCAACGCTGATGCGTTCGACAATGGGTTGCGGTTCACCTAAGTAAAAAAGCACAATAATTTCTTTTTCGGCGTCGTAATCGCGCAAGGCTTGCATTGCGGAAGGATTGCCAAAATCGTTGCCTAGCAAAGGAACGTACATAGGTTTTTCGCAGCCTCTAGCGAAAACAACGGCGCCGCGTTGATATGCCTTGTAGCCGGCATAAGCGAGAGCTGCGGTTACTTCCCAAGAGTTGAGGATATAAGCGCGCCGATCTTCAGCGTTGTTTAGGTCGTAAGATTTATTCATAGAAAAGTGTAAGGAAAGGATTGGCTTGCCCCCACCGCGGCTCGAACGCCTGCCTCCGGAGGGCTGAATTTATTACTCTCGTAATGCTGGCAGTGAGGAAATGCTGCCTTGCCTTTACAACATAAAACAGAAATTTTTTATAACAGGACATATACCTTTGGCTGGGTAAGTTTGTATTTATAACCAATTGAGCCCGCTGCTTTTCGCAGTATTTTCTGATTTAGTTTGGCGCTCAAATACATATTGTATCATATTTTTGCTGATTTTTCATTATCAAGTAAAAAGGTACGCGCCCGGGGTGATTCAGAAAAGGATTGCTCTGGGCATTTTTGTTTTTGCTATATGTGAGAGTTTTGGACAAACTTATGCAATCTCATCAAGTATTAAAACAATAATATGATAAAATAATTGTAATCTAAGTTATTTTATCTAAATAACCATTGGGAGGCAGCTATGCCAGATTTCAGCGGACAGTCTATCGGCCGTTATCAGGTCATTGAACCCCTAGGCGAGGGTGGCGTTGCCGTGGTGTACAAAGCGTATGACACGCATTTGGAGCGTGAGGTAGCCATTAAATTCATCCGCATGCGTTCGATACCGCCGGACCAGGCGGAACGGCTGCTGCAGCGGTTCGAGCGAGAAACCAAGCGTATGGCAAAATTTACTCACCCGAACATAGTACCTGTCTTGGATTATGGTGAGTATGAAGGGACACCTTACTTGGTCATGCCCTTTCTTGGAGGGGGTACGCTGAAAGATAAGCTAAGAGCGATGGGTAATGCACCCATGCCATACCAAGAAGCGGTGCGCATACTGCTGCCCATTGCCCACGCATTAGCATATGCGCATCAACATGGAACGATACACCGCGATGTAAAGCCAGCCAATATTCTGCTGACCAAAGAAGGGCAGCCAATGCTGTCGGATTTTGGGGTAGCGAAGATATTGGATGTAGATGAAGGGCAAACGTTGACTGGGACGGGTGTAGGTGTAGGAACGCCGAAATATATGGCACCGGAACAGTGGAAAAACCAAGTGAGTGAACGGACAGACATTTATGCGTTGGGTGTAGTGCTGTATGAGATGGTTACGGCGCGAGTGCCGTATGATGCCGAAACACCGGCTGGGGTATTGGAAAAGCAGTTGACGGAGCCGTTAAAACGTCCTAGCAGCTTGAATCCAAGCCTGTCGGATGAGATGGAAAAGATCCTGCTCAAGGCACTAGCTAAAGAACCAAGTGCGCGTTACGAAAGCATGAGGGAATTTGCCCATGCATTGGAGCGAGTGCTGCATGGAAAAAGCCATGCAGCAGGTGAAGATATCACCGATGATGTAGGAGCAGCGCCAAGTGAGCCAGAAAATGGGCGGTCTGACTATCAAACACGTGGAATGGAAAAATCCGAAACTTATGATGACAATCACAAAGATGAGCAACACACAGGTGAATTACAAAAAGTAAAAAAGGGTAGGTCAAATGTTCTTGCTTGGCTTTTGCTTTTAGCAGCAGTAGGATTGGTTTCGCTTATCTTCAGCTATACACAGTTTCGCACAGCACAAGAATTAAGTGCTACTCAAAGTCAGCAAGCACTTGAAATACAATCTACCCTAAGTCACCAAGCAGTTGAATTGCAAGCTGCTCTAACTCAGCAAATACTTGAAATACAATCTACTATAACTCAGCAAGCACGTGAAATGCAAGCTCCTCAAATTCAGCGTACAGTTGAAATGCAAGCTTTTCAAACTCAACATACAACAAAAGCCACTTCAACACCAAAAGCAGGATATGTGAAGGTAAATGAGAAAGATGGGGCAGAGATGGTATATGTGCCGGCAGGTGAATTTTTGATGGGATTGACAGAAAATGAAGCGGAAGCAGTGTGGAAAGAGTGTGGTAAAGACTGCGAAAGAAGTTGGATTTTTGATGAAGTTCCACAACATGAAGTATATTTGGATTCATATTGGATTTATAAAACAGAAGTAACCAATGATATGTTTGCCACATTTGTCAAGGAAACACAATGGGAAACAGATGCAGAAAAAGCAGGGATAAGCTGGGTGAATAACCAAAAAACAGAAGAATGGGAAGAAACGGTAGGAGCAAATTGGCAACGCCCTGCAGGTGAAAATAGTAACATAGAGGGTAAAGGTAATTATCCTGTAGTCCAAGTAAGTTGGCAAGATGCCGAAGCATATTGTGAATGGGCAGGGGGCCGGCTGCCGACGGAAGCAGAATGGGAGAAAGCGGCACGCGGTACGGACGGACGCAAGTTTCCATGGGGCAATGAAGAACCTACAGGCGAAAGGTTGAATTATTGTGATACGAACTGTGAATTTAGTAGTTCAGATGAAAGTGAAAACGATGGATACAGTGAGACAGCGCCGGTAGGCAATTATCCCTTAGGTGCAAGCCCTTACGGGGCGTTGGACATGGCTGGCAACGTATGGGAATGGGTGCAGGATTGGTATGCAGAAGATTATTATACAAATTCCCCAAAAGATTACCCGCCTGGACCCACTACAGGAGAGGAACGAGTATTGCGTGGTGGCGCTTGGAGTGATCCATACCTTTGGATAAGAACAACGGATCGAGGCAAGTCGAATCCAGCACTTTCAACTAACGTCACCGGATTTCGCTGTGTCGTCTCGCCCTGATGTTCTAGCAAGGTGGGTTCTGGAGATGAAGTCCCTCTAGACGCAAAAACTAAGTAGTCAGATATAATCGTAATATTTTTGGGATCAGTTGAAACAACATATAAGCAACTTCATGGTAGCTATCGAGTCTTTATGACGCGTGAAGAATAACATAAACTTTGAGCAAGATGGACCAAATTGGGACGGGAAACAGTATTAACCTTTTCAAACTAATACCTATTAGCTTTTCTAATAGAATACTTTAGATTACACTCGAGTAATACTACAGGTGATTGTAGGCACCAGAAGCTTCGAGGAAATAATGTTGGCTTTGAGAGCACATCCATTGGCTCTCGAGTGGCTGCCCGCGTTTTCTTCTGGAACCCCAACAGCCTACTTATCATAGAGTAAGCCGAGATACTATTGCGATGATAAAGAATCTGTGCATTGTTCCAGATAAGGGCAAACAGCTTACCAATTTCGGTTTTCTTAACCTGAACGCAGCTTGACAAGTAAGGCAATTGTGCCGATTGAGCTTGAACCAGAGAGCACGCAATGGTTAATGTCCAGATAGTAGATGATCTGTCGCAGTTTCATCTTGTCCACGTATGACTTAAAGCGCTTTTGGGCACAATTTTGCTAGATGAAGCTAGGATTTGGGTAGTAGATTATATTGGTCTAGCAGAACATGCAGCGATAGCGTGTTTTCCTTTGTTTTTCAGCCAGTTTTGATGTTCCGTTTGATGATATTTTGGGCTTTCCCAAAGCTTGATTTTTATCTAAATTTTTATTATAGTCATTATTGTAGATAGTCTTTGCCGTTTATAAACTCAGTTTATGAATACAGCATGTTTTCGGCAAAAGCAAAAGATAAGCGGTTATAAGGCAGGATGCAGTTATAAACGCAGTTAGGCATCTTATCAATACGCTAATAACCTGTTTGTCAAAACAATCAAGGAGACTAATTTCACATGATTTATAAAGACAGGATTCGTGAATTATCATTGAACGTACCAAGTAACATCGTTGCTGATTTTAACCAGCAAAGGAAACGCAGCAAACCACCCACACAGGCTTTTTCAGAATTCCTTACGAATCGTGAACAAGGAGATTGGGCAGAGAGGCTTGTATTTAGTGCAATCAACAAAACAAATAGGCACTTTATTGCCGTTCATTATGGAAAATCGGACAGGCTTGTTGCTGGCCAAGCAGGCTTCAAAGAGTTCTACGAGTCCTATCAAGACGAGCTAGACTGTATTGGCAAGCGACCAGATCTTTTAGTGTTTAAAATAAAAGACTACAAACCAGAATGGAACTTTAGCATTAGCAATCTCTCACAAGAAGAGCAGATGTCAATCGTTCCAAATGCTGTTGCAGGTATAGAAATTCGTTCCAGTTCATTCCTTGTTGAGAAGTATAATTTGTATCTTCAACAGAAAGCCATTTCTGATAAGAAGCCGTATCAAAGGGAATTTTTAAGTTTCACGCCAAAGGTCGAAGATATTATAATCGTCTATAAGTGGATCCAAACTTTCAACGTTCCACATTTTTATTTCCAAGTCTTTTTCGATAAGGTTTATGGTATCTCTTTCGAGAACATTCTTGAGTTGATCAGCAACCCTGCCAATCGCAACACAAAGTACTTCATAGAAAAGGATGAAAAGAATCAGCAGAAGACTACTATTAAGATAAACGTAAAGGAAGGTGTCGAAATTGCATCAAAGGTGGAAATGCCAAGCCACCAAAGCGACTATCGAGAACTTGACAGAGGGCGTTTGTTGTTTTTTGTAAAGTTTGAAGGTGGAGAAGCATATTTAAATCCTGAAAACCTCTTTAGTCTGTTGAATTTAACGCGAAGAGATTAATGCTATGGCAGTCATTGCACAGATTCAAAACGAAGTCTTTTTTTCTGATATACCAGAAAGAGAATACGCTATAAATGTCAGTAGTGAGCACATGAAAAGGTTAGGACAATTCTATACTCCCTTTCCTATTGCCCGCTTTATGGCGAAATGGATTATCAGCAACTCGCAGTGCAAGACTATTCTCGATCCTGCTGTAGGGTTGGGTATATTTTTCAGAGCAATACTCAAAGAAGCCAACTTGGTTTCATATCAACTAATTGGCTACGATGTTGATCCGCAGGTATTGAAGAAAGCGAAAATCTTATTTCAGGGTTATGATGATTACAGGATCAGGTTTGTAAATCATGATTATATGTTTAATGATTGGAACAATAGATATGATGGGATTATCTGTAATCCACCATATCATAGATTCCAGAACTATCCGAATCGCAATGAAATACTTGCAGAGTTTCAAAGTCGACTTGGTTTGGTGTTGAGTGGGCTAACAAACTTGCATACTCTTTTCTTGCTAAAGTCAATAAGTCAACTTTCAGAAAATGGCAGAGCTGCTTATATTCTCCCATCAGAGTTCCTGAATGCAGATTATGGTGTATTCATTAAACGGAATCTTATCAAATACAAGAACCTGAAATACGTTATAGTTTTTGATTTCACTGAAAACTTGTTTTACAATGTTATCACTACATCCTGTATTCTGCTCTTTGATAACTCTTCTGATATAAAAGCAGTTGAATTTATACCGGTTAAATCGCTTGATGATTTGGAATACCTTGAAAGACAATTCTCTTTTTATCCAAACATCAAGACAGGTGGGAAAGCAGTCTTATATGAAGATTTAGACGATAATATCAAATGGCGGGCATACTATCAAAAACAAAATGGGAATAAATATAAAAATCTTGTTCCACTTTCAACATATGGAAGAGTAGTCAGAGGGATAGCTACTGGTGATAACGACTACTTCACTTTTAATGATCAAAAAAAACGCGAGTTTGAGATAGAAGACAAATATTTACTACCATGTCTTACGAAGGCTAATCAAGCTAGTTCATATTTCTTCACAAAGGAAGACTTTGAAAAGTTAAAATCATTAGGAAAGAACACGTATCTCCTTAATATTACTGATGTTTCTAGTCCTGCTATCCGCCGATACATTCAATTGGGGGAAAAGCTTGGTGTAGATAAAAAGTATCTTACTAGCCATAGAACGCCGTGGTATGCTATAGAGAATCGCCCTCCTGCTCCTATTCTTGTAACTGTATTTAATCGAAACGGTCTGAGGTTTGTTAGAAACGAAGCCGAAGTAAGAAATTTAACTTGTTTCCATTGCTTTTATCTCAATTTATTTGCAATAAACAATATAGAGGTTTTGATGGCTTATTTGATTACGGACGTTGCGCGAGAATTATTTAAAGATAACCGCCGTGAGTATGGTGATGGGTTAGAGAAGTTTGAACCAAACGATTTGAACAATGCCAAAGTGATAGACTTGCAATCAATTACCAAGAATACTGCTAAAGAAATATCTGAAGTTTTTAATTGTTATCGCATTAGCGTTATCCAGAATCAACCTGATGTAATGTTGCTAGAATTGTTAAACAAAATATATTCTAAATTATTGCTGAAATGATTCCTAGATACTGTCTAACATCTGGCTCTAGCTGATGTTGCTTTGCTACGCAATTAGCTACGAGAGACCAATAGGTAGGAAGCAATTGGCAGGAAATGCGGAATTGATTTGTCTGGGATTCTAGATACTAATCCAAAGATTCGGTTATGAGCGAGGAGCGAAGTATGCGGCATGGGAGGCGTGCCGGTTCACACTGAGTGATATTGTTGGCAGGAAAAGAGCAAAACAGTGGGGGACGCATTGGTATGAGCACAGTTTGATGGAGATAATTGACGGAAAGTCGTATAAGGCAAGGCATGGCTGTCTTTATGTGGTAGGGAAAGCCACTTCAAGCCGGTCAATATTTGCCTTCGCGTGAGTGGCATTTTGTAAATTATGTTTTGGTTCAACAAGAGTGGCAAGTGGAACGTCTTTGAAGAATTATCTGGATAGATTGCGTGCAGTTATAAAGAGTGATGTAAGTGATATATTGCAAGGAATACAAACAATACTGGCATTTGGCTTTTATTGGTGAAAGCGGTAAGTATAAAGGATTAGGTGATAATGATTTTATTATGGTTGAATGTCGAGTTGGGCGCGGATACTGGGTAACTGTTTTTCAGCCGGTTGATTTGGACAGACAATAAAGAGAATATAGAGATAAAATAAATGGATGTGAAAGTTGAAGTGAGCCGAGTAAATCTTTTTTTACGATCAATTGCTAGCGCGGTGGATGAACTACGCAACGGTATTGAGATTGGGAATGATTTGGATTTTTACACTTACGCTACTGAATGGACCAATATCATGGGGATGGTTGAAGAATTGCTATCGAAACCGCAAGAATTAGGCGATGACGAACGAAAGCGGTTAGACGAATTGCTGCAAGAGTTAGAGAGCGTCAAACCGATAGCGGAGAAGCATCATTTAACTTGGTACCGGAATTGAAATTTTGCCCAATAACGTAGTTGATTGAATAAGTGGTGCATGACTGGTTTCCGCTATGAGCGAGGAGCGAAGTATGCGACATGGGAGTAGTGTTGGTTCACAATAAGTGATAATGTTGGCAGGAAACGATCAAAACAGTGGGGGACGCAT
>DAOUFY010000097.1:0-72612 GCA_034429745.1 Anaerolineales bacterium | reverse complement strand
GGTTTTTCCATGGGGGGTTGATTTAGAATCTTTTTGCTCATTGCCAGCCGGCGTCAGTAAGCATGAGCAGTCATTGAGAGTATCGTTGGGATGGGAAGAAGACACTTTTGTGCTGCTTTCTGCTCGTACATGGGCAGCTCTGTATGGTATTGAAGAGGTGGCAGTTGCCTTTGTAAAAGCTTTCCATCGCTGCCCTTCATTGCGGCTATTGATGTTGGGGACAGGTCCGTTATCCAATCAAGTCCGAGAAATTTTTAACAAAGGATTGGGCGAATTGACAGAAAAAGTAGTGCATTTTGCTGGGCAAGTATCAGAAGAAAAGCTGACAGCATATTTTCACGCTGCCGACCTGTATGTAAGTGCTTCACATAGTGACGGTTCATCCATTACACTACTTCAGGCTTTGGCATGTGGCTGCCCGGCTTTGGTTTCTGACATCCCCGGTAATCAGGAATGGGTAACCCCAAATACCAATGGCTGGTGGTTTAAAGTAGGAGATGCCGACGACTTGAGTGAAGCAATATTGCATGCTTGGCGCGTGAGAGCGGCATTGCCACAGATGGGGAAAGCTGCGCGTCAATTGGCTGAAAGGAACGCAGATTGGAAACAGCATGCAAAGCAGCTGCTTAAAGTCTATGAACACATTTTGCAAGGATAGTGATTTGACAGAACGGACAAATAGAAAAACTGTAGCGATTATTCAAGCTCGTTATGCTTCTAGTCGTCTGCCGGGCAAGGTAATGCTGCCGGTGGGCGGTGAACCAATGCTGGTAAGAGTGGTAGAGCGCGTCAGAAGAGCTTCTCTGCTGCATCAAATAGTTGTCGCAACAACTACAGAAGCAGCTGATGACCTGCTGGTTGAATTGTGCATGCAGCAAGGCATTGAATTCACCCGCGGCAGCATGTTTGATGTGCTTGATCGATATTATCAGAGTGCCTTGCAGGTTCAGGCGGATGTGATTGTCCGCATTACTGCGGATTGCCCGCTAATTGATCCACAGGAAATTGACCGCACAGTAAGGGCATTTCACCAAAGTGGTGCAGATTTTGCAGCTAATCGTTTGCCGCCCCCTTGGAAACGCACCTTTCCTATAGGGCTGGATACAGAAGTTTGTACTTTTTCAGCATTAGAGCAGGCTTGGCGCGACGCTCATCAACCGCATGAACGCGAACATGTGATGCCTTACTTGTATATGAATTCTCCGATTTATGATTCGCGGCATTTTAATGGGTTTCCTCAAAAGCCGCTAGCCAAAGGACAGTTTAAAGTCCTTTATGTCAATAATGATATAGATTATGGAGACATTCGGCTCACGGTAGATACCGCAGAAGACTTGGCGCTAGTCAATGAAATTTATGCGCGCTTCAAAGGCAGAGACGATTTTAGTTGGTTGGAAGTTGTTGAGTTGTTAGAGAGAGAACCTCATTTAAGAGCACTCAATGCGAGTGTACCTCATAAAACAGTGCTTGATGTTGATCTGAGGGGCAAAGAACTGCAATGACGAAACCGCGTTTGACGATCTTTACTTCTCCGAAACCCTTTATTGATCCTCATATCCGACTCATTCAAACCAACGCGCTGCGCTGCTGGCGGAATTTGGGTGAAGTGGAAGTAATGGTCATTGGGGATGAAGAGGGGTGCGCAGAAATTTCCCAGCAGGTGGGAGCAATTCATATACCTCGCGTAACCCGCAATGAGTGGGGCACGCCTTTGGTGAGTGATCTTTTTACCCAAGCACAGCAGCAAGCAAGCAGCCCTCTGATGATGTTTGCCAATGCAGATATGCTCTTTACTCCACAGCTTCTTAATGCTGCTGAATGGCTGCATGCACAGTATCCACAATTCTTGCTTATAGGTCAACGCTGGGATCTTGATCTGAATCAGGAGCTGGATTTTAGCCAAGGGTGGGATGAGCAATTGATGCAATTGGCAAAGCAAAAAGGTAAGCTGCACTTGCCGGCTGGCAGTGATTATTTTATTTTTCCTAAAGGATGTTTTACTTCAATGCCATCTTTTGCCATTGGGCGTTCCGGGTGGGATAATTGGATGATCTATGAAGCGTGGAGGAAGAAGATGTATTTGGTGGATGGCAGTTTATCGGTGTTTGCTGTGCACCAAAACCATGATTACCATCATTTGCCGAATGGCAAACCGCATTATGATTTGGAAGAATCCCAGCAAAACATTCGTTTAGCTGGAGGTCCAACGCACCTATTTACTGTACTTGATGCGGAATGGCAGCTTGTAGATGGCAAGCTTGTTCGTCCTCGGTTCAGTTGGTTGCGCTTGTTGCGCCGTATGGAGCGCGCTTTGCAGCCGCAGGAGAGTGATAATCCTTCGTCAGTTTTGCTAAAGAAATGGATTGCAGTACGCAAGTGGCTGGCGCGCCGCTTTCGTCGCCTGCGGCGCCGTCTTGTGGGGTCATTATAAGTAATGAGAATTGGTCAAAATCCTGCTAAGTCTCTTGAGCAAGTCGAACAACCGCCACGGGTGATGGTGGCTGTCATCAATTATATACCAGATTTAAGCGGATACTTTGCTGACAGCTTCAATGTATTACAAGTAAGCCTGCAGAGTCTTTGGCAGCATACAGATTGTCCTTATGAATTGCTCATTTTTGATAACGGCAGCTGTTCAGAAGTACGTCGTTTTCTTTTAGATGCTCATGAGCAGGGAAAAATCCATTATTTGCTGTTTTCAAAAGAAAACATTGGTAAAAGCGCGGCTTGGAACATAATTTTTGGAGCTGCTCGCTGTGAATTGCTGGCTTATGCCGATAATGACATTTTTTATTACCCGGGTTGGTTGAAAGCTTTAATCCAGGTTGTTGATGAAGTGCCTCAAGTGGGCATGGTTAGCGGTATGCCGCTCCTAAACCCGGAGCAGTTTTCTACCCAAACGATTGCTTGGGCGCAAAACCATCCTCAGGCGGTGTTGGATCGCGGTAAGCTGCTAGCTTGGGAAGATTATTGGCGTCATGCAGGCAGATTGGGAAATGATGAATCAAAGGCGCGCGCTTTTTATGAAGAACATGATTCCCTGCGTCTGACTTATCAAGGACAAATTTATTATATTGGTGCCGGACATTTTCAGTTTTTAGCCCGCCGCGAAGTGCTGCGGAAAGTCATTCCTCTGCCGGCAGACCGTCCAATGGGTCAAGTGCGCGCTTTAGATGTAGCTGTAAATGAATTGGGTTATTTGCGTTTATGCACCTCTCAATGGTGGGTGGAACATATCGGCAACACCTTGGAAGAAAGGTTTTTAGAAGCACTGGAAAAAGGGAAAGAGGATGTGAGTTTGAAAGCATATAAGAAAAAAGCAAACTCATTCTGGAGGTGGAGACCTGTGCGAAAGCTGCTTGCCAAGCTGAATGATAAGACGTTCCAGTTATTAAATACATGATACCAGTGGGTGAAATGTTTTTACAATATTGATGAGCCATTGAGGTGATGATATACTATAGCTTTGTGTTCTTGTGCAGATTGGGTTACTTAGAATAATCCTTTACTGCAAATTTAGCTTAAAGAATCGAGAAGCCATTGAGTCCAAAAAGAATATTACTTTCTGCTGATCACGGGTTAGCCGTCATCTACTTTCTGCAAAGTGATGTTGTACCTAGCTTGCTGCAAGCTGGGGTTGAGGTGGTGTTGCTTACGGATGAAGCCCTGCAAGATAAGATTCAACAGCGTTTTGGCCAGCCGGGCTTGATTGTTGAGGGTTTGCGGCTGAAGCAATGCCAACAGTATTTTCAAAAGGAAGCACACGCGGTGCAGTGGTGGCTGGATTTTCTGCGCCGGGCAGGGGCATCCAACCGCATTAATTTGGAGGCGGTTGACAGCTATATTCATCAGGTAGAAGCTGAGGCGCACACCCGCCGGCGGCTGCTGTTTCCTGCCATGAAGGCACTATGTGCCGTAATGAGACGGGCTCATTTTGCCAGGCAGGCTGTTGTAGAACTGCAGGCTCGCTTTACTCCATTTCTTTATCGCGACTTGTTTGAGCGCTATCAGCCAAGTATGGTTATAGCGAGCACTCCTGGCTGGCGCTATGATCGCTATTTGCTGCGCGAAGCAGCTGTGTATAATGTACCGACCGCCTCTGTCATTGTCGGTTGGGATAATACCAGCAGTTACAGTTTGCCAGGAGCTAAAGTGGATTTTATTACATGCTGGTCAGAGATCCAAAAGCAAGAGTTGGTGCTTGGTTCTGATTGGCAAGCTGAACGGGTAAATATTGGCGGTATTCCCTCTTATGACGGCTATTTTCGCCGTTCGTGGCTTATTCCAAAAGAAGAGTATTTTCGGTTGCATGGATTGGAGGAAGATCGGGCATTAATTGCACATGCCTGCAGCTTTGTCAGCTTTTCTCCTAATTTGCAAAATGTCGAGGCTCTGGCGCGCTTGGTGGCGGAGGATCAGCTTGCCAAGCCGGCTCAGCTTTTGGTTAGATTGCATCCCAACCACTTTATGGATGTACCGCGTTTTGCGGCAGAACGCGAAGCGATTATGCGGCTGGCACGCGAGTTAAAGCATGTCCATGTTGTCGAGCCGTTGCCATTGGGTGGTGCATTTGGCTATTATTCCGGCGAGGATATGCCTGAAAAATCATCCATGATGGCTTATGCAGATGTATTCACGACAGTGTATTCTACAATGCTGGTTGAAGCCGGTATTCATAACTGTCCGCTGGTAAGTGTTTGTATAGATTCACCAAGCGGTTGGAAGGGAAAGTACACCTTACCTCTTTCAAAAATTGGGGGCTGGCCTACGCATTCACGTTATCTTCAATCGGGAGCCGGTTTGCTTGCCCAAGATGAAAAAGCTCTGCGTGATGCTTTGAACTTTTATTTGGAAAATCCCCTTGCCCATGCACAAGAGAGACAAGCTTTTATTCAGCGTGAATGCACCTTCACGGATGGCAGTGCCGGCAAACGGACTGCGGCCGCAATTTTATCTTGGCTTTAGAGGCACATGATGAGCAATTCTATATGGCGACGAGTGTTATTAAGTTGGCATGTTCTCCTCAAAGGCGAGGGGGCATTAAAAAAACTAAGTGTACCTGCTATTGAAATCCCTCAACTATCTTCCTCAGAACTTGAAGAAATTAAGCATTTTTTTCCTGCTCCTAAATTTTTTATTTTTGGGCATGCCCGTTCGGGCACAACGCTGCTGACGCGTCTCGTTCGGCTGCATCCTCAGGTGCATTGCAACTATCAGGCGCATTTTTTCACTCGTCCGCCATTGTTGACTGGGCTAGTGGAAAATCCGGACGTCCGATCATGGTTGGCGAGGCGCAGCAACCGCTGGAATCGCGGCGGAGATTTAACCACCCCATTATTGCGAGCAGCTGCAGATTTTATTCTGGAACGCGATTTGGCAAAAGAAGGAAAGCAGATAGTGGGCGATAAGAGCCCCAATAGCTTGTTGAACGGTGAGGCAGTGTGTCTTATGCATCGCATTTACCCGGATGCTCGCTTGGTGTTTATTGTACGCGATGGACGCGATGCAGTGCTCTCTCATCGTTTTCAGCAGTTTATTGATGCGGAACAGCACCTCTCAGCTACCGATTTGCGCTTGAGAGCCGAATTTGTGGCTGAACCACAGCCATTTCTCAGCGGTGAACGCTCGATCTTCACTGAAAAAGGAATACGTCAGGCTGCCCAAGGATGGGTGAAGAACGTAACAGAAACTCACCAAGCAGGACTGCAGTTGTATCAAGAACAATATTTTGCTTTGCGTTACGAGGATTTGCTGCGCAATCCGTTTGCAACTCTTTGTCAGCTTTGGAGCTTTTTGGGGGCTGATCTTTCTTATGCGGATTTGGAAGAGCGCGTCCAGCAAGAAATGCAGCAGAATCCGGATGCGGATTGGCAGCGTCAAAAAGCTGCCCAAATTGTTTCTCCTTTAGAGAAAGGCAAAAAAGGGTCTTGGCGCAACTTGTTTACAGCCCGCGATAAAGAAATTTTCAAACAAGCGGCTGGAGCGCTGCTGATCGAGTGGGGTTACGAAAAGGATCTAGATTGGTAGCAGCAATGCAGCGGAGGCAGATAGCTCTATGAAAATTATGATCGCCGGCTTAGGTTCTATTGGACGGCGGCACCTGCGCAATTTGCTTGCTTTAGGTGAACGGGATATCTTGCTTTTTCGTTCGCATAAAAGTACCTTGCCGGACGACGAACTTGAAGGCTTTCCTACCGAAACCAATTTAGCAGAAGCTTTAGCCCGCGCTCCTCAAGCCGTGATCATCTCAAACCCCACTGCTTTGCATATTGAGGTAGCCCTTGCTGCAGCAAAAGCCGGCTGCCATTTGCTGATTGAAAAACCTATCTCTCATTCGCTTGAAAGGGTAGATGAACTGTGTGAAGTAGTACGCGCCAATAACGTAAAGGTATTGGTTGGTTTTCAATTTCGTTTTCATGCTGCCTTGCGCCAAGTAAAGCATTGGCTGCAAGAAGGTGCGGTTGGCGATCTGATCGGCGTACGAGCCCATTATGGGGATTACCTGCCTGCTTGGCACCCATGGGAGGATTACCATCAAGCTTACAGCGCTCGGGCAGATTTAGGCGGCGGAGTGATCCTAACACTTTCGCATCCCTTAGATTACATGCGTTGGCTGATAGGTGAGGTTCAGTCTTTGTGGGCATTTACTGCTCGGCAGAAGGACTTAAACATAGAAGTAGAAGATACTGCCGAAATCGGCTTGAAGTTCTTCAATGGCGTTATCGGCAGTGTGCATTTGAATTACTTGCAGCGCCCTGCATCACATAGTGCAACATTTGTGGGCAGTGAAGGGGTTATTCATTGGAGCTATGACACTTGCGAAGCGCGGCTGCAAAAGGCTGGGGAGCCTGATAAGATATTTTCTCAAAAACTAGATGATATTCGCAATCCCATGTTTTTAGAAGAAATGCGCCATTTTCTGCAAGTGCTACGCGATGAAGAGGTGCCGTTATGTACCTTAGATGATGGAGTACGCGCTTTAGAACTTGCTTTGGCTGCCTTGCGTTCTGCTGCAGAAGGCAGTCTTATGACGTTTGAGCGTCATTGAACTTGGTTACTCCTGCGGCTGTACTAGATCTTCTAGTATAGGGTTGGGTGCAATGCGATCGGATTTATCGCGCATTTCCTCCACTTTATCCCAGATAATGTAGGGTGAATCAACCCTTAAGTAATATGGATTGCCATTAATCGTAACAAGGCGATAGGCGCCTTCCAAGTAGGGGGCGGCTTCTTCATCGTTGAATTGGGTGAGAGTTTGAGCGATGACATCCGGCTTGAGCTTGCCAATTGAGTAAGCATAGTCCCATTTCGTGTGACCGGGACGGTAGCCAATGGTGAGCTCATCTAGGGTTAGGGAAGTGTGCATTTTTGTGCGTGCAATCACTTTGTCGCTTTTACCCAGCAAGTCAATAGCGTTTCGCTCAGAAAAGTAGGGAATGTTGCCGGCCGTGATCACGGCGACAGTTGCCTGAGGATGGGTGATTTTCTTTACGGTTAAGCCAATTTTTGTTTGGTATTCTGAGCCGGCGGCAAAGATTGGCTGTTTGATCAATAACCACTTTTTTGGACCGTCCTTTTCTAACAGGGTATTAAGACTAAAGAGAGCAGCTATGGCAAAACCAACCATTAATAGCTTGGATGCAGTCTGTAGTTTTGGTTGCTGTGTTGCCGTCAGCATTGCCCGCAAATTGTCTAAGCTGAAGGCAAGTAAGATGAAAAAGAGCGGCATAACGGTTGAAATAAAGCGATTAGTTCCCCCTTTGTGTTCCCATGCATCACCACCTACGTATATGCTATAAAGGCATTGGAAAACAAAGATGGCTGTCAACAGCAAGGTGTAGCGGTTGCGTTGAGTGATAAGCACAGTTGCCGCGAGGACAAAAAGTACCCAATTGCTAACCCAAACCGACTGCAGAAAAACATAAATGCCATGCCCCACCCGAAACCATAGCGGAATTCCCGTCATTTTGAGGTAATAGGTATTGGGCAAAAGCTCTCCATAGTACCAATAGCGCAGAATCGTTTGTCCTGCTAAAAAGCCGACAAGCAGACTGCTGCCCCAAACGAGGTGTTGTTTGCGATGATCCCGATCGGAAAAGAGCAAGAAGAGCAACGCTGCTACAAAAATGACACTTGCATCAACCCGCACTAAGGTGGCGATGGCTAGGATTAGATAAGGGATGGGAGAAAAATTTCCTTCCTGTAGCTTCTTGATGAAAAGGAATACGGCAATGTTCACCATCAGCGTGAGCAAGCTAACTTCCATGCCTTGCAAGCCCCAATTGTTAAGTGAATAATAGAAAGCGGTGAGAAAAACAGCTATGAAGGCGACCCAAGCATTGCGGCTGATGGATAACACAATTTTTCGAACAACGAAGAGATTTGCAGTTAAGAACAGAGCGCCGCAAACTTGAATAAATAAGCTTATCTTTGAGGAGGGAATAGGGAAAAGATGAAAGAAACTCATCAGCAATACCCAAAGAGGGTTGGTGAATCCTTCTACTCGTTCTCCGTTTGGATTCCAAACTAAACCAGCCCCATGCGCCAAATTTTTAGCGTAGCGCATAGAGATCATCGCGTCATCAAACAGTGCATAATAAGTTTGTTTGCCAACTGTAAAGCTCGTCTTTTCAATATACACTGCTGCATAGATGAGATAAAGAACGACGATTACAAGGAAAGCAAATTTTTCAATGGAAAAGTTTTTAGTCATTTATTAATTATCCTCTATTCCTAAAGGCGTTAAATTGCAGTTATAATTATAACTGTCTTTAATTAATTTCAAAAAAATATTATCATCTCAAATCATCATAAATCAGGAGATTGCATGCAACCCCAAAAGACCGATTCAATATTGATAACACCTTACGGTGGTAAGTTAGTCAATTTATTAGTAGAGGGCGAGGAACGAGACGCCCTTTTGTCTCAAGCGAACCGTTATCCTTCGGTGCAGATTTCTGCCCGAGAGCTATGTGATTTAGAGTTACTAGCTACGGGGGGTTTTTCTCCCTTAGACCGCTATATGTGTCAAGCTGATTATCAGCGTGTGCTGACTGAAATGCGCTTGCAAAATGGCATATTGTTTCCTATACCCATAACGCTTACCATAGATAAGGAAGACCTGCCGGTACGCGGTGAGTGGATTACGCTGCGCGATGCTCGCAATTATGTAATTGCTATCATGCGCATAGAAGAAGTTTTTCGCTGGGACCCAACCCGCGAAGCGCGTCTGGTTCTTGGCACCACAGATCAACGCCATCCTTTGGTAACTGAGATGGAGCAGTGGGATGATTTGTGCATTTCAGGTGAATTGAAAGTACTGAACTTACCGATCTATTCAGATTTTGTCAAGCTGCGCCGCACTCCGTCTGAGGTGCGTGCTCTGCTGGAAGCGATGGGCAATAAGAATGTGGTGGCATTTCAAACTCGCAACCCCATCCACCGCATCCATGAAGAATTGACAAAACGAGCGGCGGAAAAAGTAAATGGTTCCTTGCTCATTCACCCGGTAGTTGGTTTAACCAAGCCAGGTGATGTAGATCATTATACCCGTGTGAGAGTGTATAAAGCTTTGGTGGATCATTATTACGATCCGAACAAGACTGTGTTGAGTTTGCTGCCTTTAGCCATGCGCATGGCAGGTCCGCGAGAGGCGTTATGGCATGCCATAATCCGGCGCAATTATGGAGCTAATCATTTTATTATTGGGCGTGATCACGCTGGGCCGGGCAACGACAGCAGTGGCAAACCATTTTATGGCCCTTATGAAGCGCAGGAGATGTTAACCCAGTATGCTGAGGAGATTGGAGTTACCCCCATTCCTTTCGAGGAGTTGGTTTATTTAGTAGATGAAGACAGGTACGAAGAGGCTTCAAAAGTACCCAGCGGAGCAAAGACGGCTTCCATTTCGGGTACACAGGTGCGTGATGAATACTTGGCTAAAGGAAAACTTTTGCCTGAATGGTTCACGCGCAAGGAAACGGCTGAGATTCTTGCTGAGGCTTACCCGCCGCGCCATAAGCAAGGTTTGTGTATTTGGTTCACTGGGTTAAGTGGGGCAGGAAAATCCACTATCGCCAATGCTTTAACGCCTATGCTGCTGGAACATGGTCGTCAGGTAACTTTGCTGGATGGTGATGTTGTTCGTACTCATTTATCTAAGGGACTGGGCTTCAGCAAGGAGGATAGAGATACTAACATTCTGCGAATTGGTTTTGTGGCAAGTGAAATTGCGCGCCATAATGGTACGGTGATTTGTGCAGCCATTAGCCCCTATCGCAGCACCCGTAATGAAGTGCGCAAAATGGTAGGGGAAGACCGTTTTGTGGAAGTTTTTGTGAACACACCTTTAGAAGTATGTGAACAGCGCGATATTAAGGGAATGTATGCGCGAGCGCGGCGCGGTGAAGTAAAGGGTTTTACAGGCATTGATGATCCTTATGAAGAACCCGTAAATCCGGAAATTGTCCTCGAAACTGTAGGACATACTCCAGAAGAGAATGCCCAAATGATTCTTGAATATCTAAAGCAGCGCGGTTTTATTAAAACCGATGGAGCAGAAGGTTAACATTATAGGCTTATGGATGAAGCGCTGACTAAACTCTTTGATTTGACCGGCCGAGTAGCTTTAGTTACAGGAGGGGCCGGTTTATTAGGAGAGCAGTTTTCGTTCACCCTTGCTAGAGCTGGAGCGGTGGTCGTTATAGCTGATATCAATGGAAAGGACGCAGAACAACTTGCCGATAGAATCCGAGCTGAAGGAATGCAGGCGTTGCCGTATCAAGTGGATATCACTTCACAGCTTCAAGTGGAAAGAATGGTGGAAAAGGTTGTCCAAACATATCAGCGATTGGATATTCTGATAAATAATGCTGCGCTTGATCCAAAATTTGATGGCAAAGAAAAAGAAAACGTCGACTCGGGTGCATTTGAAACTTTTCCATTATCTGCTTGGCAGCAGGCATTAGATGTCAACCTAAACGGAGCTTTTTTATGCTGCCAAGCAGCTGTTAAACCGATGCTGAAGCAAGGAAAAGGCGTTATCATTAATATTGCTTCTATCTATGGCGTGGTGGCGCCGGATCAACGGCTGTATGAGACGGAGGAATCATTGCAGGATGCAAGCAAGCGGCGCTATAAGCCGGTTTACTACTCGGTAACAAAAGCCGGAATACTTGGATTAACGCGCTATCTGGCAGCTTATTATGGTGAGAAAAATATTCGGGTCAACAGCCTAACTCCAGGCGGGGTGTATCATCAACATGATGAGACATTTCTCAAAGCTTATGCTGCCCGAGCTGTCTTAGGTAGAATGGCGCAAAAAGATGAGCTGAATGGAGCTTTGCTGTTTCTCGCTTCAGATGCTTCTTCTTATATGACTGGTGCAAATTTAGTTGTGGATGGCGGCTGGACTATCTGGTGATTAGGGGAAAGATGTTATGGAAGTATTGGCTTTAATCATTGCCCGCGGTGGGTCTAAAAGCATTCCGCATAAAAATATTAAGCCTTTGGCTGGCTATCCACTGATTGCTTATAGCATTGCAGCCGCCCGCGCTTCAGCTATGGTGGAGCGGGTGATTGTATCCACTGATGATGAAGAGATCGCTGCGATCAGCCGGCGCTATGGCGCGGAGACTCCTTTCATGCGGCCGGCTGAGTTGGCTCAAGATGATACACCTGATTTGCCGGTTTTTCAGCACGCTTTGCAGTGGTTAGCCGAGGTGGAAGGATATGAGCCGCGAATAGTGCTTCATTTGCGCCCTACGTCACCTTTTCGGCGCTTATGGCATATTGAGCAAGCCATCAGCAGTCTCATTGAACATCCGCAAGCAGATTCAGTTCGTTCGGTGTGTGAGCCTTTTCAAAATCCGTTCAAAATGTGGACAATCGGAGAGGATGGCTTTATGCAGCCGTTGATTTCAGCCTTGCCTTACGACCTTCCAAAAGCATATCAATCTAATGGGAGAGTTGAGTTGTACAACTTGCCGCGTCAAGTGCTGCCGCAGGTATATTGGCAAACAGGGTATGTGGACGCTGCTTGGAGTGATACGCTGTTAGAAAAAAATTCCATGACTGGAGATCGGATACTTCCTTTGGTGATCCCTCCGAGTGAATGGGTTGATATTGACTCACCGCAGGATTGGCAAAGGGCTGAATATTTGCTTGAAAGCGGAGAGCTCACTTTTGCGGATTTGGGCTTCGAGATTAAGGAATTATTCTAACCAATAAACTGCACTAAAAATGAAAAAAATCACTCAGTTGATAGCCGCTTTAGCTTTGGCTGTTTTCCCTTTTCTTGTTTTCTATGGTACAGGGGTATGGGGGATTAATTTTGGCTTTCATTGGGATGAAGATAAAATAGTGGCTTTGGTGGAACGCACTATCAAGAGCGGTGTGTTTTTACCTCGCTGGTATAAGTATCCATCAGTTTCTTATTGGTTGGGGATCGGAACGCTGTTTCCTTACGTCCGTGGTGCGTTTGCTCAAGTAGGGTTGGATATACATTCCTTGCGCTCCTATTTGCAGCAGGCAGTACAAGCCCCGCTGTTTCTTCTGCAAATGAGGCAGGTTTTTTTGTTTGTTTCGGGCTTGTCGGTTTTTTGGATCTTTGGAGCGGTATGGCTGCTGAGACGAAAGCTGTGGGAAGCTTTTTGCGCAGCATGTTTGCTGGGTTTTTCATGGGAGGTGGCTTATCACGCCCGCTGGGTTGCTCCGGATGCTGTAATGATGCAATTTGCTGCTCTTGCCTTGTTTTTTATTGCCATGGCTTGGAAGGTATCACCAAAATGGGGAATTGCGGCTGCATTTTTTGGCGGGGTAGCTTGCAGCACTAAGTATCCGGCTGGGCTGCTGCTCATTCCGATTTTGCTTGCCAATATACAAGCACAAGAGGAGTCAGCAAAAGGGTATATTAAAGTAGTACGGGGACTAGCTTATACATTGCTGCCTTTCTTCGGCGGTTATTTGCTGATGACCCCAGGCACTTTGCTCGATCCTTTAATTTTCTTTAAAGATATATTTTATGAAATGCGGCACTACCAAGGTGCCTATGATGTACAGTACATTGCGCCGGGGCTTGAGCATTTAGGTGCTATGCTTATCTATCTTGCTTTCGTCTTGCCCTCCCATTACCCGGGCATAGCTGCTTTGTTTTTCTTATGCGCTTTAGTTGGTATTTGGATATGGCTGCGTGAATCATTAGCCATGGGTGCCGTGCTGATGGCTTTTCCGGTGATTTATATAGGTTACTTTAGCCTGCAGCAGGTTATGGCGGTACGCAACTACCTTGTTTTAGCTCCTTTTCTTGCTTTGTTTGCTTCTAGGGGCATATCTTTTTTAGGCGAAACGCTTGGACAAATACAGTGGCGCAGAATATGGATCAGCATGATCCTCGTGTTATTTGCCATCAATGCTGTTTGGTTGTTCCGAGCGGCCCAAAGCATTGTGAATTATAGTCCTGCAAAATTGGCTAACGAAACACAACAAATGCTTTTAGCGCATCAAGAGCGAACGTATTGGTTATCTGATCGAGTATGGAAAGATATAGGAGCGGAAAAGCTTGCACTAAACGCTGCGCGGCTAACAGGAAAAGAAGATTTTTGCAGTACACCAGAAAATTGGATTGTAGTGTATGCTTTTGAAGCGTATGGGGAGGATAGTGTTTTGCCTCTCTTGGCTCATTGGAAGAAGGGATCGTTTGAGGATATGATCTACCCTAAGGAGGTAGTGCTGATAGGTTCGTGGGAAATGAATTTTCATTATTACCCCCTATGGGCGGGAAATGACAGGATATTGCTCATAAAAAGCAGCCGCGTGTGCAGTTTGATGGGGTGAGGAAATAAAGCTAAGATTGGTGAACGGCTAGTTCGTGTATTCTTTTTCATCATATTTTATGTTATACTAAATGGCTGTCATGATGGATTTGTTTGGTTTAAGCTAAATGGAAATGGAGATTGTCTTCTCTGTTAAAAGCTAGAAAGGAAGATCACCGAAAAAGATGAGCAATTTTTTTCATAATCTTATTGTGCGGATGGGTGTAATAGGGGAACTATTTGAGTTTCTATGGAAAAATAAAAAATGGTGGCTGATTCCGATGGTATTGGTTCTCGTCATTTTTAGTGTGCTGCTCGTATTGGCATCAGCTTCAGGCATTGCACCGTTTATTTACACGATATTTTAGCGTAGAGATCCATGAATTGATTTAGTTTGGTGATTAGAGTGTTCTCTGTTAGTTTGGCGCGTATTAAAATGATGCGGATAAAGAACATTGCATAGGAGAATTGAATGGAAGTACTAAGCGCAATTGTCCTAATATTGCTGACGTTGGTGGGATATTCCAGCGGCAAAGTGTTAATTGGCAGCGGTGTAAAGGTTATCCCAACATTATGGGATGTTCTTGTTGTGCTGCTGCTGTGGGTCGGCGCGCTGTACACCCGCACAGAGTTGGGCAAGTGGATGGCAGTTTTAATCTGGCTGCTCATTGGAGGTGTAATTGGGGCTTGCAGCACATGGTTGTTTATGCGATCTTATGAAAAGATTGATAAAAAAGCCTTGCCTAAAGTAGCAGAAGGAAAGGGTTTGCAGCGGATCTGGCAAGCATGGAAAGCTTTTGCCATGCGTATGGGAGATTTTCAAGGGAGAATGCTGTTGATTTGGTTTTATTTTATTGTGGTTACTCCTTTTGGGTTGTTGGTGAGGCTGTTTAGTGACCCCTTGCGCATTCGAACGAATACGTTGCCTTCATATTGGTCAGCCCGTCCTCCTGATAAAACAACATTGGAAGACATGAAGAGGCAATTTTGAGATGAATATTCTTGGACTTTCTTTCTACTATCACGATTCAGCGGCAGCATTGCTGCAAGATGGAATCTTGGTTGCTGCAGCGGAAGAAGAGCGCTTCAGCCGTATTAAGCATGATCACGATTTTCCAGCACTGGCGATAGAGTTTTGCTTAAAGCAAGCTGGAATTACTGCTGAGGATTTGGATTATGTGGTTTTCTATGAAAAGCCCTTGGTAAAGTTTGAACGCATTCTCATGACCTTGCTTGGCACATATCCCTATTCTTGGCGTACGTTCAGCGAAGCGATGGTCAATTATTTTGATAAAAAGCTGTGGGTCAAAAGTCTTCTAGTAGAGCGAATAAAAGTACCGCCGGAAAAAATCCTCTTTGTTGATCATCATCTTTCACATGCGGCGGCGGCATTTTTTGCTTCGCCATTTGAAGAAGCCGCAATTTTAACATTGGATGGTGTTGGTGAATGGACAACAGCTGCTATGGGATATGGGCGCGCTTTTTGGGAGAATGGAGCCCAATATGAGAATGGAAAAAGCAGTTCGAGTGCTGCTTTATTGCCTGGCAAAAATGAAATCAAGCTTACCCATGAGCATCGCTTTCCGCATTCGTTAGGTTTATTATATTCAGCTTTCACTGCCTTTTTAGGATTCCAGATTAACGAGGGGGAATATAAAGTGATGGGGATGGCTCCATATGGCGAGCCGCGCTATGTAGATAAAATATATAAGCTAGTAAAAGTACAGGATGATGGCAGTTTCTGGTTGAACATGGATTATTTTTCCTACCATTACTCGCCCGATCAAACATACAATGAAAAGTTTATCAACTTGTTTGGTGCCCCGCGGGTCCATGAATCAGAGTTCTTTACCCCCAAGACAAATCCAACGGTTGACCCCAATTCTCCTAAAGCTAAGGAAAACCAATATTATGCTGATATTGCTGCCAGCATTCAGTATGTAACCGAGGAAATAATATTGAAGATGGCAAATTGGGTGTATCAGCAAACGAAGTCAAAACGTTTGTGCATGGCTGGCGGAGTGGGATTGAACAGCAAAGCCAATGGACGCATATTAGCTGAGACTCCATTTGAAGAATTGTATATTCAGCCGGCCGCAGGTGATTCTGGTGGTGCCCTAGGAGCTGCGCTGTATGTATATCACGTTATGCTTGGCATGCCGCGCCGCTTTGTGCAGGAGCACAATTACTGGGGGGCAGCCTATGGTGAGGATGAGATTAAAACTGCATTGGCAAAGACAAACTTTCGGTATGAAAGAATTGATGACGATGAGCGCTTGATCCAACGGGTGGTGGATGACATTTTAGAAGGCAAAGTGATCGGCTGGTATCAGGGACGCTTTGAATGGGGACCGCGGGCTTTGGGCAACCGCAGTATTATGGCAGACCCGCGCCGAGCTGAGATGAAAGATATTGTCAACTCAAAAATCAAGTTTCGCGAACCTTTCCGTCCCTTTGCGCCGGTGATCTTGGAGGAGGCAACCACACGTTATTTTCCGACCTTGAAAGATCCGCAGCGTCAATATCCGCCGCGTTTTATGCTTGTGGTGTATCCATGGGATGAAGTGCTGGGACAGCAGGTGCCGGCAGTCAATCATTTGGGCACCGGGCGGTTGCAAACGGTACGCCGTGAATGGAACCCGCGCTACTATCGGCTTGTGGAGTTGTTCGGTGAGGCAACTGGTGTGCCGGTGCTGATGAATACCTCGTTTAATTTACGCGGGGAACCTATTGTAACGACACCTGCCAATGCCTTAAACACTTATTCCAACAGCGGAATTGATACGCTTGTCATGGAAAATTATTACGTTACCAAGACCTAACTCTAGCAAGATGGATAAAGAATTGAGCATAAATGGAAAGCAAGACCGTCAAGCATGGTTAAAAACTGCCAGCATTTTATTTGGGATCGGCAGTGCTATTGTACTTATTGTGCTTGTTGAGCTGGCAGCTTATCTTTTTCTGCTGTGGAGCGGCCGCAACGTGCATCCCTTTTTATTGAATATTAAACAGGATGAAGGGATTAAAGCCATTTCTCCGATGTTTGAGGGAGACATGTACAGCTATTTAGATCCGCATCTTGGTTACGCTCATAACCCAAATGCGGCTCGAGTGGATTATAAGTCTTTGCCCGGCTTTACCATTTATGGCAGTGGGGCAGGGGATGGCAAGGTGCTGCGTATTGTTACATTGGGAGGATCAACGACCGATGGAAATACCCCCCACATTTGGGCTCAAGCCTTGCAGGAGATTATTGCCAAAGATGGCATTAAGGTGCAAGTGATTAATGGGGGAGTGGCTGGTTTCTCTTCGAATCAGGAATTGATTAAAATGATCCGCGATGTGCTTCCCTTGAAGCCGGATGTCATTATTTCCCTGAATGGAGTCAACGAATATGGTGTAAGAGCGGCGGTTCGGTTTCACCCTATGGTAAATATGTATCAAGCCAGTGTCATGGATTACCTTGTGAAGGAGCCGGAACCCCTGTTTATGCCTAACGCGCTTTATGTGGTGCGGCGTTTTGGGCAAAAATTAAGCGGAACAAAGCCGATTCAGCGCGGGGTGAATTATGGTCCGAAGGTAGATATTTCAGCCTCGGAACAATGGCTGCGCAATGTGCGTCTGATGCACGCTGCAGCCGCTGAGTTTGGAATTCCCTATTTGTGCTTTTTGCAGCCGGCATTAGGGATAGGAGAATATCAACCAACTGAACAGGAAAAAAAGTTTCTGATGAATGAAGAAGGTGAAATCATCTATGGCTATTTAGATGTAGCCAAAGAATTTTACGAGGCAGCGAGAAGCAGCTGTGCTCAGCATTCCTATTGTGTGGATTTAGTGGATGTTTTTGTGGGCGAACAAGATGTTTATGTTGATAAAATGCATCCCAATGTTAAGGGATATGAAATTATCGCCCAAGCTGTATATCAAGTGCTAAAGGAAAAAGAGCCAATGCTTTTCAAGAAATAGATGCCTAAATATCTTATTCGGGAAAATGATTTATGATCATAGAAAAAAATATCGCAAAATATTGTGTGAACGTACAGGAAACAATTGGCAATGCACTGCAGAAGATCATTGATACAAAAGGCAGAGTGGTTTTTGCAGTTTCTGAATTGGGCGTGCTGGAGGGACTTTTCACCAATGGGGATTTCTTGCGCTGGGTAATGTCTCATCAGCAAGTAGATTTGAATTTACCTCTTTCCCACATTATTAATCGCAATTTTATTTATGCTACCACCTCAGATTCGCCTGAGAAGATTAAGTCAAAGCTCAATGAGCGTATTCTATACGTGCCTATCCTTGATGAGCGCCGCCGTCTTGTGGCAGTAGCGCGTCAACGAATGAAGGGCGAAGGAGTGCGTATTGGCGATTTTGTCATAGATGATCAGTCGCCAACGTTTATCATTGCGGAAATTGGTATTAACCATAACGGGAGTTTAAAGCTTGCTAAGCAGCTCATAGATAGGGCTATTGAAGCTGGTGCAGATTGTGCAAAGTTCCAAATGCGTCATCTGCAGTCCTTGTATAAAGACAGCCAAAACACACACGGTGAAAATCTTGGCTCTCAATATACGTTGGATATTTTATCTCGCTTTCAGTTAAGCGATGAGGAAATGTTTGAGGCATTTGACTATTGCAAGCAACAAGGAATTATGCCTTTATGTACGCCGTGGGATTTGGATAGCGTAGAGGTGCTGGAAAAATATGGCATGGCAGCTTATAAAGTTGCTTCTGCCGACTTGACCAATCATGATCTGCTTAAAGCTTTAGCTAAGACAGGCAAACCATTAATTTGCTCCACCGGCATGTCAGTTGAAAGCGAAATTGTCGAAGCAGTAAATCTGCTTAAGCATTTAGGGGCACAGTATGTTTTGCTACAGTGCAACTCAACTTATCCGGCTCCATTCAAAGATATTCACCTCAAGTACATGGACCGATTGCGGGAAATCGGCGACTGCCCGGTGGGTTATTCAGGACATGAACGCGGTTTTCATGTGGCAATTGCTGCGGTTGCCCGCGGAGCAAAAGTTATTGAGAAGCATATCACGCTTGACCGCAATATGGAAGGTAACGATCATAAGGTCAGTTTGCTTCCTTCCGAGTTTAAAGCTATGGTGGAACAGATTCGCCAAGTAGAAGAGGCTTTAGGCTCAGCAGATGAAAGGCAGATTAGCCAAGGGGAGGTCATCAACAGAGTAACGCTAGCGAAAAGCTTGATCATCAATTGCGATTTGAAAGAAGGCGAGATTATCCGCGAGGAGATGATCGAGGTAAAAAGCCCCGGACGCGGCTTGCAGCCCAATCGAAAAGCTGAGTTGATAGGGTTGAAAGCCCGCCGCAATTTTAAAGCCGGAGACTTCTTTTACCCAAGCGACTTGCTGCAGGAGGATCAGCATGTGCAGCCGCGGCACTATTCTTTTCGCCGCCCATGGGGTATTCCGGTAAGATATTACGATTTCAAGAAGTTGATGGCTAAATCCAACCCGGATTTCATTGAGTTTCATCTTAGTTATAAAGATTTAGACCTAGATGCACTGCAATTTTTTGATGAAGCTTATGATTTAGATTTCACTGTGCACAGTCCGGATTTGTTTGCCGGCGACCATTTGTTAAACCCATGCCATCCGGATAAGGCTTATCGTCAGCGCTCTTTAGCTGAACTTCAGCGGGTAATTGACTTGACAAGACAGCTTAAGCCCTTTTTCAAAAAAGCAAGCAGGCCGCTGATAATTGCCAGTGTTGGCGGATTTACGAGAGATCGCTTACTGCACCCTCATGAACGTATCCCTCTTTATGAGGTACTTGCCGAAGAGTTGTCTAAACTAGATATGGAAGGAGTCGAATTGATTCCGCAAACCTTGCCTCCATTTCCATGGTATATGGGCGGGCAGCTTTACTTGAATCTCTTTGTAGATCCGCAGGATACGGCAGAATTTTGCCGTCGCTATCATTACCGCCTGTGTTTAGATGTCAGCCATGGATTGCTGACCTGCAATCATTTCAACCTTTCTTTTAAGCAATACATTGAAACATTAGGACCTTACACAGCACATTTGCATATTGCCGATACCAAAGGGGTAGATGGTGAGGGCTTGCAAATCGGTGAGGGAGAAACGGATTTTCCGGCGCTTGCGGACTATCTTGCTCATACTGCTCCGACTGCTTCGTTTATTCCTGAAATTTGGCAAGGGCATGAAAATGAAGGTGAAGGCTTTTGGTTAGCCCTTGAGCGATTGGAAGGATTATTTTAGTTGACACCACTTGCAGCTTTGATGTTCCTTCAGCAAACCCCTTATAACCTATGGAAAGATCGGCATCTTTTGAAATTGGGGTTGGCGTGCGCTGCTAAAGCTCATCCTGATCCGCATCAACAAGCTGTAGTTTTTGTTAACATCTCTTCGAGACTGACAGGGTTAAGCCAAAATGCAGCTTTTACATTGCTTTCCGCAATGGGCTTGCAACTTTCGGGGCTGCCAATAATATATTTTGGCTGCAAGGGCGGTTTAAGCCGCTGTGTGTTGGGTACGAACCGCGATAATCATTTGCAGGCGCCGCCGTGTGCGAAATGCATTGCCCAGTCCGAGCGCCTTTTTTTGCATGCTCCTGTAGAATGGTTTCACTTCAGTAGGGATAAGGAACTGGAAACAATCCTTCAACAACTCTCGCTTGAAGAATTATGCAGGTTTGAATATCCTCTCTCACAGCCTTATTCTTCTTTAGGCAGCCTCCCTTTGGGAAAGCTTGTTTTGCCTTCTTTACGCTGGGCACTGCGCCGTCACCATTTATTGGATGATGAACCTACGCGTTACCTGTTGTGCGAGATGCTCCTCTCAGCTTATGCTTTGGCTAAGCGGTTCGCAGAGTTTCTCCAACAAACTGAACCTCAAGCTGCTGTGATTTTCAATGGGGTTATGTACCCAGAAGCGGTTTGTGCTTGGACTGCTAGGCGTTTAGGGGTACGGGTAATTACTCACGAAGTGGGGTTTATTCCGTTTTCAGCCTTCTTTACTGATGGAGAAGCAACAGCTTATCCGATCCATATTTCGGAGTCTTTTGAATTGTCTTCGCTTCAGAATCAGCAGTTGGATGAATATTTAGCTCAGCGATTTCAGGGCAATTTCACTATGGCTGGAATTAAGTTCTGGAAGGATATAACGGATTTAGATGAAAATTTTAAACAACGCATGCAGCAGTTCAAACAAATGGTGCCTATTTTTTCCAATGTGATTTATGACACAAGTCAAATTCATGCGAACACCATATTTCCAGATATGTTTGCTTGGCTGAATGCGTTGATTGAGCCTATTCAGCGTTATCCAGATACTTTATTTGTTATCCGCGCCCACCCGGATGAAATGCGCCCTGGCACTCGAAAGCAAAGCCGCGAAAGTGTGCGCGCTTGGGTAAGTGAAAAAAATATCTTATCGTTCCCTAATGTGATCTTTATTGATTCTCAAGAATATATCAGCTCCTATCAGCTTATTCAACATGCAAAAGCTGTGTTAGTGTATAATTCTTCTGTAGGCTTGGAAGCTACGCTGTTGGGCAAAGCTGTGCTATGTGCCGGCAGGGCGCGCTATACTCAATATCCAACGGTATATTTTCCTCAAAGCCAAGCTGAATTCAACCAATTGCTTGAGGAATTACTGCAATCCGAAGAGAACATTGTGCCGCCGCAATTCGTGCAAAACGCACGCCGTTTCCTGTATTATCAATTATATAAAGTCTCTTTACCTTTCGACACCTACTTGGAGAGTGGTGAAAAAGGCGGTTTTGTCCGCTTGCGATCTTTCAAGCCGGAACAACTGCGGGCAGAGTCGTCACCCACGATAAAATGCATCCTGGAAGGCATTCTGGAAAGGAAGCCATTTGAGTTGCAAGGAGAAGAGAAAACGAAGGCGATATGAGCAAACAGAGGATTGAAATATTATCTGTTGAATTGTTAACTCAGCATTCCAGGCTGGTGCAGGAATTGCGCGGTTTGGCTAAGCAATTAGGGCTGGAGTTTGGCTGGCACTATCTTCTCGACTTGGTCTGGATTATATATCAGCTGACAGAGTCTCCTTTAGAAAAATTTCCAATCAGAGAATTGGAAGGAAAGCGCATTTTGGATGCAGGAGCCGGTGTAGGGGTGTGCCAATGGTTTTTAGCAGAACAAGGAGCACATGTCATTAGTGTAGATCGCTTGGATCGCTCGCGGCTTTCGGCGCGCTTCAGGAGCAGATATACCCTAAAAGGGCTACGAGATGAGGACTTGGCGCCTTTCACAGCCTCGTTGTGGGATAGCCACAAATCATTCAAAGGATTTTTAGTAAACAGTTGGTATTCATTGAAAGGCACGGCGGGGAGAATCCTTGGCAAGTCTTCGCAGCCTAGCGGTTCTGTGATGTTATATCATCAAGATTTATCTCAACTGAGTGATCTGGCAGACAATTCTGTGGATGCTATTGTATCAGTTTCAGCGTTGGAGCATAACAAACTGGAGGCTATTCCCGGCATAGTGAGCGAGCTTATGCGCGTACTGAAGCCGGGAGGCAAGCTGCTAGCAACCCTGTGTGCCGCGCGTGATGCAGATTGGTTTCATGAGCCTTCTCAAGGATGGTGTCTTACAGCAAAGACCCTACGCCAACTATTTGACCTGCCCCAAAGTGTGTCCTCAAACGAAGATGATTATGATAAGATCATGAGCGATCTGAAGGAATGTGCAGAATTACGCGACAATTTGGCGCAGTTTTATTTTCATTCGGGAAACAGCGGCATGCCATGGGGAATTTGGGACCCCCAATATGCCGTAGTAGGAGTATGCAAAGTAAAACCTTCAGCAAATAATGGGTAATATGAAAGGGTGAAAGTCCATGCCTGAAAATAATAAGCTTCAAGAAAAAATTCGTCTTATGTTGAAGGATGTTTTCCAGCTGCCGTTGGAGGAAATTCCACCAGATTTAGCTTTTGGCGATGTTCCACAATGGGATTCAATGGGGCATATGGAAGTGATGATGCATTTAGAAGAGCAATTCGGGGTGGAAGTAAATGCTGATACTATTGGAGAACTCATCAGCATCCCGGCGATTTGTGCTTATCTAAGTGATCATCACCAAGAAAAATGATAGAACGCCGAACAGATTGGTTTCTTTCATTAGCCGTTGCTGCTGTTTGTCTCATCAGCTTTGGTATCCTCATCCCTACCTTGGGTTTTTATCAAGATGACTGGCATGAGGTTTTTTTTGCTTTTCAGCACGGTGAAAAGGGTCTGCAGCAGTTATTTTTGTATGACAACCGTCCCTTTGCAGCTTGGTATTATTCCTTTGCTTTTTCAATATTAGGATTTAAGCCGCTAGCTTGGCATCTTTGGATTTTAGTACTTCGTTGTCTTACAGTGCTTGTGTTTTGGATCGCAATAAAGCTAATTTGGGCAGACATGAAGTGGAATGCTGCTTTTATGGCGCTGATGTTTTCTATCTATCCTTTGTTCAAGCTGCAGCCTTTAGCAGTGGCTTATTCTCTGCATTGGACAGGGTATTTTCTTTATATGGCGTCCTTGCTGTGCATGCTTGGTGCGATACGGTGGAAGAACTGGCGATGGATTTTCATGCCTCTTTCGTGGGCTGCTTGTATTTTACATCTGCTTCTATTGGAATATTTTGTTGGGGTTGAACTGCTGCGGTTTTTAATTCTATGGATTGTATTTTCTCAAGAAAGCAAATCTATGCAGACGCGCCTTGGCAAGCTTTTTCGCTGGTCCTTGCCTTACGGAATAATTCTCGCTGCTTATGTTTATTGGCGCGCTTTTCTCGTCAAATTTCCAACTGCTGACCACAGCAATGCTCCTGTTTTGCTTTATCAATGGTTTTCTTCTCCGCTTATCACATCTTTGGCTATCGTAAAGATGGCTTTGCAAGATCTTGTTGCGATGGTGGTTTCTGTGTGGTTCCAAGTAATTAACCCTGCTATCTTTTCCTTAGATACACCATTTGAATGGGTAGCTTGGATAATTACTATTATTGTAGGTGTGGGCTTATTTGGGTTATTTTTAAAACTTGGTTACTTGCGGTACGTTGAACAAAATACAAATGAAGCAGCCTGGGAAAGGGAGGCAATTTTTCTTGGCGGAACTGCGATGATTCTGGGCGTTCTGCCTGCTTGGATGATCGGCGAACAAATAGCTACCCAGAATCCATTATGGAGTGACCGGCTTGGCTTAGCTTCAATGTTTGGTGCTGCGATATTTTTTATTGCCATGCTTAACAAAGCAATATCCTCAATGCGGAATCGTCTTGTCATCATTTGCTTCATTGTTGCTTTATGTGTTGGGTGGCATGTGCGAACGATCAATCAATTTCGATGGGCGTGGACAAAGCAAAAAGACCTATACCATCAACTTTTATGGCGAGCCCCATCTATTCAGCCCAATACAGCTATACTATCAGACGGGGAGTGGTTCAACTACATGGGATATTACCCTACTTCTTTTGCAGTAAACACTTTGTACGCTCAGTCAAAAGATGCTGCTGTGTTTGACCAATGGGTATTTGGCTTGTACAAATATTTTAGCGAGAACGCCGCTCTGCAGGAATTGAAGAAGGGTAAAATAATTAGAGCAGATAAGTTTGGAGGGCGCTTTGCGGCTTCTAGTTTGAACAGTTTGGTAATTAATTATAAACCGGAAAAAAGCGGCTGTTTGTGGTTATTGAGACCACAGGATGAGGATGTGATAGAATTGCCTTACATTACTAGGGATGCTGTTGGCATTTCCAACTTAAACCGAGTGGGTTCAATACGCTTATCATCAAAGCCGATCGCGGAGATTATTGGAGAAGAACCTGCTCATGAGTGGTGTTATTATTATCAAAAAGCTGAATTAGCACGCGATATTCAAGACTGGGAGCAAGTTATTAATTTGTGGCAGACAGCTGAAGCCAACCATTACTCACCGCAACATGGATTTGAACTGTTCCCATTTATTGAAGCTAGCGTAAAGCTAGCGAAGTGGGAGCAAGCCCAGCAACTGACTGTGCAGGCTTTTAAAAAAAGTGAAAAATTGCGCAGTACGCTATGCGGACGATGGAAAGCATGGAGTACTGCTTTGCCGTCTTCTAATAAGCAAGCTGAAGCATTAGCCCAAGTTGAAAATGAATTAAATTGTTCAAAGCTAAAGTGAGGAACAAACTATGGAAGAAAAAACCATTGTTCATTATCGAGAAGCGATACCTGAAGATTTTCCTATTCTGATGAGCATGTACACGGAGCTGAATTCCTTTTTTTATACTGCCGGCTATCGCCTGCCGCACCCGGACAATGTAGGAGAAGTTTGGTTGGATTCTTTTCGGCGCACATTGGGTCGTTTCAGCAATGTCCATGTAGCTGAAATTGATGGCAGAGTTGTTGGGTTTATGCTCTGTCGGCTTAAGCGCGTCCCAGCTTACATGGGCGGAGTGCTTGTGGGTGAATTATCCGATATGTGGATTGTGCCGGAGGCGCGGCGGCTTGGTATTGGCGATAAACTCTCCCGCTTAGCTATTGAATGGCTCCGTTCACAAGGCGCACATTCGGTGGAGATTCAGGTGCTTAAAGACAATGAAGCAAGCTGGAAACTTTACGAAAGGATGGGCTTCAAATACGAGTTCCGCGTTGGGCGCTTGTTATTTGATGAATATATTGAAGAACCGCCTAAGAAAGATCAGAACAATTCAGCAGCCTAATTATCATTTATGAAGGAAATTAGCAGCGAACAAATCGCGGCATGTCTGCGCAGCTTAGGATTAAAAGCCGGCGATGGGGTGATGGTGCATTCAGCTTTGCAATTCCTAGGCAAGCCGCGCAATGGCTTAGCAGATTACTGTGAAGCGTTTTGCCAAGTGCTTTCTATTGATTTGGAGGATGAAAGCCGATCGTCAGGTACTTTAGCTGTGCCGGTGTTTAATTTTGGCTTTGCTAAAGGTGAACCTTATGATCCGAAAACTACGCCCTCGGTTGGGATGGGAGCTTTAGCAGAATATATTCGTACTCTGCCTATTGCGAGACGGACTACTCATCCCATGCAATCCTTTGCTGTTATTGGAGCACATGCAGAAGATATCAGCCGTTGTGATACTTTAGGAGCTTTCGATGCCGGCTCTGCTTTTGAGCGCATGCTGGATTTGGATTTCAAACTGCTATTGTTAGGGGCAGATATTCAAGCCGTATCAGCAGTTCATTACTGCGAGCAGAGAGCCAATGTGCCCTATCGTTATTGGAAGGATTTTTCAGGCAAAATTTTAATAAACGGCCGGTGGGAAACGCGTACCTACCGCATGTTCGTGCGCGATTTGCAGCTTGATCCGCATTTGAAGTTTTATCCTATCCAAAAACTGCTTGAAGAGCGAGGACAGTGGAAAGCAGAGCGCTTGAATTATGGCTTTGTATCGGTGTGCCGTCTTCAAGATTTTATTAAAGCCGGCGATGATATTCTTCGCGAAAACGTCAATGCCTTGATGGGGAATTAACGATGATGCAGTCTAAACCTTCTATGATGGATTTAATCAACGAGCTGTGGTTTTTAAGGCGCGATATTGTCTCTGATGATTATGACCGCGCTTTGTATCGCTTAGCTGAAGTAGTACCAATGACTATCCACGAGTTCCCGAGCGGAGAACAATGCTGGACATGGACAATTCCCGAAAAGTGGACATGTACTGAGGCTTATCTGGAAACGATGGATGGAAAAAGAATCATAGATGCTGCTGACCATCCTTTGCACGTTATGTCATATTCGCTTCCTTTTGAAGGGGTAGTGGAGCGGGAAGAGCTGTTGAAGCATTTGCATGTCCACCCGGTTTGGGAAGATGCGATACCTTTTGCCTTCAAATATTATCAACGGGATTGGGGATTGTGCGCTTCACAACGACTGCGCGATTCACTGGTGGATGAAAAATATCGAGTGGTCATTCGTTCTGCTTTTGAGCCGGGAATGCTGAAGGTTGGTGAAGTGATTGTCGAAGGCGAAAGTGAGGATACGTTTGTTCTAGCTGCCCATTTATGTCACCCTGCGATGGTGAGTGATGACTTGAGTGGGGTAGTGGTGGGAATAGATGTAATGCGTTATCTGCTTCAACAACCCAAACCTTATTATACCTATCGGCTGCTGCTAGTGCCTGAGACAATTGGTTCAGTGGCTTACTTAAGTCATCATGAATCGTTGATTCCTAAAATGAAAGGCGGATTGTTTCTAGAATCATTAGGGTTGGATACACCGCACGTGTTGCAAGGTTCTCTTGTTGGAGGAGAACTACAGAAAAATCCGCAAGCAGATCGCTGTTTGGAAACTGCTTTGCGTGGTTTGGATGATCAAGCTGCCATACGACCTTATCGAAGTGTGGTAAAGAACGATGAAGTGCAGTTCAACGCACCGGGCGTGCGCGTGCCAATGCTTTCGCTCTCGCGGGCTTGGTTGGATCAACCGCCTAGCGGACCCTTCTTTTATGGCTATCATTCCAGCTTGGATACACCTGAACGAGCTTCTCAAGCGCAACTAGAAGCTTCGCGCGATTTGGTGCTGGGCATGCTGGATGCTTGGGAGAAAAATTATTTTGTTGTAAATCAGTTTAAAGGCGAGGTGTTTTGTTCTCGTTATGGGATATGGATAGATTACCGAGTTAATCCTCAAGGCTGGAATTTGTTATTCCGCGTAATGGAATACTGCGATGGTGAGCATACTGTGGCAGATATCGCGGCTGCCTTAAAAACATCTTTTCAATCTGTTTGGAGCGTTGTTGCGGAATTGGCAAAACATGAATTGGTCAGATTCAGCAGAAAACCACAACCAACTGATCCGCATCAAACACCAAAGGTAGATGAGGTTTCCCGTTGAGACTATATTATTGGTTAAAACAACAAGCGAAAATTGTACGCTGGCAATGGCGGCGTAATAAGGCTGCCCGGCAGTGGGGAAGTTCTGCTGCGAATGAAGTACCAGCAATCGTTGGCAATGCAATCCCTAAATGTGGCTCGCATTTGATCATTCAAGTGCTGCAAGGGCTAGTGCACTTAGGACCGTTTGTCAACCCGGGGTTTCCGCCCCTTAATCGGTCAGAAGATAACCGTAAATTGACAGACGAGCAAGTGGTCAAAAGAATCAGTCAGCTGCGCAGCGGTGATATTGCATACGGTTATATCCAAGCACGTGCACCTTTCTTGGAATGGTTTAATGGCAACCAAAAGGATTCAACCCGTCGTTTGATGGTATTTATTTATCGCGATCCGCGCGATTATGTAATCTCCCATGTATTTTATGCAACTCAAATAAATAAGGAGCATGGTCTGCACCGCTACTACACTCAAACCTTGCATACTATGGAAGAGCGCATCAATGCTGCAATTTTAGGTGTTGAGGAAAGTAAAGATACAGATTCTCCTCTTTCCAGTGTGGTTAAGAAGTATGAAAATTATTTGGGCTGGTTTTCTGAACCTTCTGTGCTTTGCCTTAAGTTTGAGGATTTAATCTTGGAACGGGAAAAGGCATTGCATGTCTTTTTGGATTACCTTGCCCAGAATGGATTTTCACCAAAGGCAAGCCGCGCTGAAGCCGTGAAGGTGCTCAGCCAAGCCATCATTCCAAAAGCCTCCGGAACCTTTCGGCGAGCAAAACCCGGCAATTGGCAGGAGCATTTTTCCGAAGAAAACAAGAGGCTGTTCAAGCAGACTGCCGGCGATTTGCTGCTGCGTTTGGGTTACGAAAAAGATGATCAGTGGTAGTCTTCTATGAATGCTTCTATTGAACTCTCTTTACGGATGTTGCGCCGCGAGGGGCGGCGGCTGATGCAAATGACGCGTTACCGCGCTTGGGCTATGCATTCACTGCCGATTCTTTTTTGCAATTCTTTTCCCAAAAGCGGAACGCATTTGCTTACTCAAGTGCTGAGCGGTTTTACCAAGTTGGCTCCTGTTGTTGAAAGCGGAATGCCAGCGGTTGTTACGTACGATAGCGTAACGGGAGAACAGCGATCGGAAGCTGATATTATGAGTGACTTAAATCGCTTCAAGCCGGGGGACATTGGGTATGGTCATTTGCACGCAACCGCCGCCATTACAGCATGGATGTGCCGAGATGGGGTAATTCCTTATTTTATCCTGCGCGATCCGCGCGATGTGGTAGTCTCCCACGTCCATTACATCACAGAGATGGCACCTGATCATATACATCATCAGTATTACACCCAGAAGCTGCAGACGTTTGAAGAACGGCTGCAGGCAAGCATTCTTGGAAGGCCGGAGATGGGCAGCTTGTTCCCTTCAATTCGGGAAAGATTTGTCCCCTATCTGCCTTGGCTGGCAAGAAAAGAAATTTTAACGTTGCATTATGAGGACTTTTTACAAAACCGAACCGCTGTATTGCAGCGCGTGCTTGAGCACGCCGTAGAAAGAGGGTTTAAGTTTTCTAAATCTATGGCTACAGATCAAGCCGTTGAGATTTTATCTTCTTCCATAGACCCGCAGCGTTCTCCGACATTTCGCCAAGGAAAAGCTGGAGGATGGAAGGAAGCTTTTACTCCTTACATTAAGGAGTTGTTTAAAGAGACTACTGGGGATTTATTGATTCAACTTGGTTATGAAAAGGATGATCAATGGTAAGCATAAATTCATCATCAACTTATGATCATAAGCCACCTTCTGAAAAACCTCGCATTGCTGCATTGGTGCCAATGCGCCACCATTCTCAACGGGTGCCGCAAAAAAATTTTCGCTTGTTGGCAGGAAAACCTTTGTATCACTATATTTTAGATACGCTTCAGCAATGCAGCGAGATTGATCAGATAGTGGTTGATACCGACAGTCCAGTGATTATGGCTGGGTTGAAGGAGCATTTTCCTCAAGTACTTGCCATAGAACGCCCACCCCATTTGCGGCGGGATGATATTCCTATGAATGAAGTTCTATTGCACGATATTGCTCAAATAGAAGCAGATTTTTATTTGCAAACTCATTCCACGAATCCGCTGTTAAGGGCAGAAACGATTTCGACTGCCTTACAGCGCTTTCTCAGCAATTATCCGGCCTACGATTCACTTTTTGGGGTAACCCGGCTTCAGGTGCGGTTGTGGGATCAATTGACGCGGCCAATTAACCACCATGCCGCTATCCTGCTGCAAACTCAAGACTTGCCGCCAGTGTATGCGGAAAATTCTTGCATATATATTTTTACCCGCGATAATTTGCTGGCTCGGCGCAATCGCATTGGAGAGCGACCTCTCATGTTTGAAATTGATGCTGCTGAAGCATGGGATATTGATGAAGAACTGGATTTTGAATGGGTAAACTACTTAATAGAGAAAAGGAAGAGTAATTGATGCCGACAGTATTGCTATCTGCTCCTTATATGATTCCGGAAGTGAAAAGATTTGAGCCGGTGTTTGCTTATTTTGGTTTGGAATTAATCCAGCCTGCGGTGAATGAGAGGTTGAGCGAGGAAGAATTGCTGGCTTATGCTGGACAATTTGACGCTGCCATCTGCGGGGACGATCGATTTACTGAACGGGTTCTGCAAGCCTGTGCCGGGCGGCTTAAGGTCATCTCCAAATGGGGAACAGGAATTGATTCGATCGATCGCCAAGCTGCAGCGCGTTTAGGTATTCAGGTTCGCAACACGCCCAATGCTTTTACCCTCCCAGTAGCTGACACCACTTTGGGTTATATCCTACTGTTTGCACGGAAATTATTGTGGATGGATGAAAGGATGAAGCAAGGACAGTGGGAAAAAGCTCAAACACGTTCATTGGCTGAATGTACATTAGGTGTCATTGGGGTGGGGAATGTAGGTAAAGCTGTGCTGCGGCGAGGAAGGGCGTTTGGTATGCGGCTGCTGGGAAATGATATTATTGATATAGCGGCGGATTTTCTGCGCGAGATGGAAGTGAAAATGCTGCCGCTAGAGCAGCTTTTACAGCAGGCAGATTTTGTATCACTGCACTGCGATCTTAACCCGAGCAGTTATCATTTGATCAATAAGCACACGTTGTCGCTGATGAAACCTACCGCAGTATTGATCAATACTGCCCGCGGTCCGATAATTGATGAGCCGGCTTTAATTGAAGCCTTGCGCTCAAACCAAATTGCTGGGGCGGCGTTAGACGTTTTTGAAAACGAACCCTTGCCTCACGATAGTCCTCTCCTCGCTATGAAGAATGTATTTCTTGCCCCTCACAATGCCAATGCCAGCCCAATGGCTTGGGAGCGAGTGCACTGGAACACGATTCGCAATGCTTTAGAAGGTTTGGGGTTATCAACTCAACCATTGGAATCCTTAAGGGAGCAATATGGAAAGACCTTTCAGTTTGCAGCTTAAACAGATAATTCCTTTGCCATTATGGCGTTTCATGAGTTCATCTCGCTATGCCCTACTGCGCATGGCACAATATCCGGCTGCTTATTTGCATCCGTTGCGCCGCGAGAGCATGCGGCGGCTGCAAATGTATCATAATCGCTACCAAAAGAAACGTTGCTTTATTATTGGCAATGGACCTTCACTGAAAAATACTGACCTTTCAAAGTTGAAAAATGAATACAGCTTTGGGCTGAACCGAATTTATTTGCTATTCCCAGAGATAGGGTTTACAACCACTTTTTTAGTGGTGGTCAATGATTTAGTGATTGAGCAGTTTGCAGCGTCAATGCTGGAACTGCCGCTGCCGAAGTTTTTCTCTTGGCATTCACGCCGATTATTTAACATTCCGTCTCACCTTCCAGACGAGCAAAAGCCAATGTTTCTTTTCACAACTTATACAGGACCAGCCTTTAATGAAAACGCTTGCGGCAGGTTGTGGGAAGGAGCAACGGTTACTTATGTAGCTCTCCAATTGGCGTTTTTTATGGGTTTTGAACAGGTAATTCTTGTTGGTGTGGATCATAACTTTGCTACCCAAGGCAAAGCTAATACTACGGTTGTCTCCCAAGGGGATGACCCCAACCATTTTGCGCCTCATTATTTTGGTAAAGGGGTGCGCTGGCAGCTGCCGGACTTGGAGACTTCTGAACGCGCTTACCGAATGGCGCGCGAGTACTATCAACGCGCCGGGCGGGTGGTCTTGGATGCTACAGTTGGGGGAAAACTGCAAGTGTTTCCTAAAGTGGATTATGACAGCTTGTTTTAAGGTAAGCTGAACTATAGGCTTTGAATGGGTTTACCACTTGTTTCCATTGTTACACCTTCTTATAATCAAGCACGCTTTTTAGAGGCGACGATTCGTTCTGTTATCAATCAGGAATACCCTCAGCTTGAATATATCATTGTAGATGGTGGATCGACAGATGACAGTGTGGAAATTATTCGCCGTTATGAACCGCACCTTGCTTGGTGGATTTCAGAAAAAGATGAGGGGCAGGCTCAGGCGATCAATAAGGGCTTTGCGCACGCCAAGGGTGAGATATTGGCGTGGTTAAATTCTGATGATCTATACCTGCCGGATGCCATCCGCAATGCTGTTACGGCTTTGGAACAAAATCCTCAGCTGGGGATGGTTTATGGTGATGCAGTAACGATTGATGAACAGGGCTGTCCGCTGCATTTGCTGGCTTTTGGAGACTTGAAGGCTGAGGATTTGCTGGCGTTTAGGATTATTTGTCAGCCGGCTGTTTTTTTTCGGCGTTCGGTGTGGGAAGCTGTAGGAGGATTGAACGAATCCCTGCATTACATGCTGGATCATGACTTGTGGCAGCGCATGGCGCAGATCTGCACCGTCGGGCATGCAAGTGAACTTTGGGCAGCTGCTCGTCATCATCTTCGGGCAAAGAATGTGCAGCAAGCCGAGCGCTTTGCAGAGGAGATCAAACGGATAATGCAAGGAGTGCTAAAAACACACAGTTCGTCACTGACAAAAGCTCAGGTAAGGCAGATTAAGGGCGGGGCGTATCGCTTGCAAGGAAGGTACTACCTAGATGGAGGCAGACCGTTAGCGGCCTTGAAAGCTTATGGAAAAGCATTCTGGCATTCGCCAATGTACACTTTGGAACATAAGCACCGCATCCTTTATGCTCTGCTGGAGTTAATGGGCATAGCAGGTGCGGTTGAAAGACAACGAGCGATGAGAGAGAAAGAGCGCAGGTATCGCGCTGCCCGCGAGGTTTACTTGCAAATGCACAAGCGGCAGCACACGGAATGGATTGGGCTTTGTTTGCCGGTTTCGTTTGATGAGATGAAGTAGATGATTGATAACAACAGAAAACCACCGATTCTGGTTTGCGGGGCGCATCGCACGGGAACAACATGGGTTGGTAAGATGCTGGCAGTGCTGCCTCAGGCGGCCTACATCAGTGAGCCGCTGAATGTTCATCACCGGCCTGGTGTATTTTCAGCCTCAGTACCTTATTGGTACACGTATATCACCGCTGAAAATGAAGAAACGTATCTGCCTGCCTACAAATTGCTGATCGAATTGAATTATCATTTGTGGAGTGAAATACGATCCTTGCGCAGCAGGAAGGACTTTTTGCGCATGGTCAGAGATGTAAGCATCTTTTGGGCTGGCAAGCTTTGTCAAGCACGTCCTCTGATGAAAGATCCCTTTGCTGTTTTTTCCTTGCCTTGGTTTGCCCAACGCTTGGGGTGTGCAGTTGTCGTAACTGTGCGACAACCATACGCCTTTGCTGCTAGCTTAAAAAGGTTGGGCTGGAGTTTTGATTTTTCCAACCTGCTTTCTCAACCTTTGTTGATGAGGGATTGGCTGGAACCATATCGAACGGATATGGAAATGATGCTCTCTCATCCACAAGATATTATTAGTCAAGCTGCTTTGCTTTGGCGAATGATCTATGAAGTTGTGGATAGGCAGCGTTCTCTGCTGCAGGCACAAGGAATAAACGTTTTGGTTGTAAAGCATGAAGAGTTGTCACTTGAACCATTGAAAGGATTTCGCGATCTTTACCGACAATTAGGTTTAGATTATCATAAAGGTGTAGAACGACGGATATTATCTTCAAGCAGTTCCGAAAATCCTTCCGAAAGAGCAGCGCATAAAGCGCATACCATTAAACTTGATAGCCGCGCAAATTTGAAAAGCTGGCAAAAATGGCTGTCCGAAAAAGAAGTGGAACAAATTACTAAGATCACCGCTGGAGTTCGAGAAAAGTATTATTCAACCGAGAAAGAGGGTGAGTTATGATATCAAAGGAAAAGTTAAAGAGTACACCGTGGCACCATTTGAATGTCAAAACCGTCGTCAAAGAACTTAACACAGACATTGAAAAAGGGTTAACGAGTGAACAAGCGGCAGAACGTTTAGAACAATTTGGATTAAATCGCATAACACCTAAAAAAGGCAAAAGCCCTCTCATGCGTTTTTTAGAGCAGTTTAATAGCCCTTTGATATATATTTTGATTGGGGCAAGTATTGTAACTGCAGTGTTGAAGGATTACTCTGATGCTGCGATTATCTTTGGCGTTGTTTTCGTGAATGCCATCATAGGCTATTTGCAAGAGTCAAAAGCAGAAAAAGCGATTGAAGCGCTCAAGCATGCCATGACAGCTGAGGCAATTGTTGTCCGTGATGGAAAGCAAATGCAAATAGCTGCGGAAAGATTGGTGGTAGGTGATATTGTATTGCTTCAGGCAGGGGATAAAGTGCCTGCAGACCTGCGCATCATAGAAAGCCGCGATTTGCAAATTGCTGAGGCAGCTTTGACGGGCGAATCGGTGCCCATTTCGAAAAATGCTGCTGTTGTGTTAAGTGAAGATACTGTGTTGGCAGAGCGGGTTAACATGGCTTTTGCTTCTACCTTGGTTACTTATGGGACAGCCAAAGGAATAGTGGTTAGGATTGGAGATTCAACGGAAGTTGGTCTTATCTCGCAATTAATTTCTGAAACCGAAACTTTAGAAACACCACTGACTCGAAAGATAACCCAATTCAGCAATTCGTTTTTAATGGTTATTCTTGTTTTTGCGTTGATTAGTTTCTTGATCAATATATTTCGGAGCGGTTCGTTATCTCCAGAATACATTGGAGAAACTTTAAAAGCTGCGATTGCGTTATCCGTTGCTGCAATTCCTGAAGGTTTGCCTGCTGCGGTTACCATCACCTTAGCCATTGGGGTAACCCGAATGGCTCAAAAACGGGCGATCATCCGCAAGTTGCCGGCAGTGGAAACTTTGGGCAGTGTTACAGTAATTTGTTCAGATAAAACCGGCACATTAACCCAAAATCAAATGACAGTACAGCGCATTGTTGCCGGCAACCAAGCCTACGAAGTGGATGGGATTGGTTACGTTGCTGAGGGCGAAATAAAGCTAGCAGATAGAGACGCTAATGAAGAAGTTGATGAAGAAAATATTCGCGACAATGCTGCCTTGCGGGAGACACTCTTAGCTGGTCTGCTGTGCAATGATAGCAGCCTCTTCTTTAAGGATGGCGAATGGCAAATGAACGGCGACCCAACTGAAGCTGCTTTGATTGTATCTGCCATTAAAGGTGGGTTTAAGGAAGAAGTGAAGCAAAATTTTCCACGCCTTGATAGTCTGCCTTTTGATTCAGCTCACCAATATATGGCAACACTGCATGCAAACAAGGATAGTGGAGAGGGGGTAATTTATATCAAAGGAGCAGTGGAAAAAATTTTAGAGCGCTGTGTTTATGCTTTAGATCAGCAGGGCAAAGAGGTATTGTTAGATAAAGATGAGATTCAGCAAGAAGTTGCCCGCAGTGCAGCCAATGGCTTGAGGGTATTGGCTTTTGCACGCAAGAATGCAGCCGCTGACAAAAGAATCCTATCTCATGAGGATGTGAGCCAGGAATTAATCTTTTTAGGACTTCAAGCAATGATTGACCCACCACGGCCGGAAGTGATTGATGCAGTACGACGTTGTCAACAGGCAGGTATTCGTGTGAAGATGATCACGGGCGATCATGTGCTAACTGCGGTTGCCATAGCGAAAAAGATTGGGATTGTTGGCAAGAAAGTAATTGCACGAATGGGCAGAATGGAACCCTGCTTAGCGTTGACTGGTCAAGAGATGGCAGCAATGGATGAGGAAAGTTTTAACGAAGCTGCCGAATGTACTGCAGTATTTGCTAGAGTATCACCGCAGCAAAAGCTGCAGTTGGTAAAGGCTATGCAGCAGCAAAGCCACATTGTAGCCATGACAGGAGATGGAGTAAATGATGGACCGGCCTTAAAACAAGCTGATATTGGTGTGGCGATGGGTATAGCTGGTACAGAGGTTGCTAAAGAATCGGCGGATATGGTGCTTACAGATGATAATTTTGCAACCATTGCTGCAGCTGTAGAAGAAGGCAGGGCAGTTTTTGATAATTTAGTCAAAATAATAACCTGGACTTTGCCAACCAACGTGGGTGAAGGTTTGATCATTATGCTGGCATTAATTCTTGGTACTCAACTGCCAATTTTGCCAATTCAAATCTTATGGATCAACATGGTTACCGTAATATTGCTTGGGGTTACCTTGGCTTTTGAAACCAAAGAGCCGGATATTATGGAGCGACCGCCACGCAACGTGAAGGCAGGTATTGTCTCTAAAGAACTATTGCTGCGAATTGTCATTGTTGGCGTTTATATCACTATTGGTGCTTATGGGTTGTTTAAGTGGGAATTGATGGAAGGGCATTCGATTGAGTCAGCAAGAACCGCAGCGGTAAATGTTGTAGTTATGGCAGAAGTGTTTTACCTATTGAATTGCCGTTCTCTTACCCGTTCAATGTTCAAAATTGGGTTATTCTCAAACCCCATCCTCCAATGGGGTGTTTTGGCGATGATAGTGCTTCAGGTTCTTTTCAATTACATCCCTGCCTTTCATTGGATTTTTGAAAGCGCGCCAACCACTTTTGAATCATGGGGCAAGGTGATCTTGATTGGCGTTGGCTTATATTTGCTTGTTGAATATAAAAAGTGGCTTACGCGCCATGCCAAAGCTTGGTGGGATGCAAGACAAAACGGTTAATCTTTGTTTTGGTTATGACGATTAATGAGCGTCCTTTGGTTTCAATAGTAACGCCTTCATACAATCAGGCGGAGTACTTAGAAGAAACAATTCAATCGGTGTTATCACAGACTTATTCTCCCTTGGAATATCTCATCGTGGATGGGGGATCAACCGATGGAAGCAAAGATATTATTCAAAAGTATTCTGAACATTTGGCATGGTGGGTTTCAGAACCCGATCACGGGCAAACAGATGCCATCAATAAAGGCTTTGCACATGCCCGCGGGGAGATTCTTGCATGGCTGAATGCGGATGACCTTTACGAACCCCAAGCGGTGGAGGAAGCGGTGCACTATTTGGTGCATAACCCGCAAGTGGGAATGGTTTATGGTGATGCTTTGTTGATAGACAAGCAAGGGGCTGTCCTTGGCAAGTTTCCTGCACGCCAAACGAGTTATCAGAAGCTGCGCCGCGGCTCGGTGCACATACCGCAGCAAGCAGCTTTTTTTAGGGCATCCGTATGGCATGAAGTTGCTCCTTTGGATATTTCTTTTTACTTTGCCATGGATTATGACCTTTGGGTTAGGATTGCGAAAAGATACCCTATCCATTATTTGCCGCGCACGTGGGCACGCTTTCGGATCCATGAAGCAGCAAAGACCAAGCGGGCAGATGATCGCTGTTACCCTGAAATGCTGAAGGTGCATTTTCGCGAAGGAGGGTCGGTTTTTTCTTGGCTGGTGCTCAAGGCGATGATAAGAAAAATGTTGTATGCTTGGTTGCCGTTAAAGGTTCGCTTAAGGATAAGAGAAATCATCCGTTAACAATGATGAGGAGGAAGTCTGAGCTATGAAATTCACCCCCGCCAAGTTAAAAGATGTGCTTATCTTAGAACCGCGTTTCTTTCAAGATGAACGCGGCTTTTTTACTGAAATGTATCAAGCACGCCGCTTTGCCGAAGCCGGTATCCCTTACACCTTTGTTCAGGATAACCTCTCCGGCTCGCGGCGCGGAGTGCTGCGCGGTTTGCATTATCAAGTGATTCAACCGCAAGGAAAGCTAGTGCGCGTTACCAGCGGCGAAGTATATGATGTAATTGTAGATTTACGACGCAGCTCACCAACATTTGGGCAGTGGATGGGCATGTATATTTCTGCTCACAACCATATTCAGTTGTGGATTCCAGTTGGGTTTGCTCATGGTTTTTATGTGCTTAGCGAATGGGCGGAGCTGCTGTACAAGGTTACAGATTTTTACTGTGTAGAAGGGGAACGTACGCTCCTATGGAACGATCCACAGATTGGGATTAATTGGCCTTTAATTGGCAACCCGATTGTTTCTGAAAAAGACCAAATAGGAGTGCGTTTTGCAGAGGCGGATTTGTTTGATTAAGTTGATTCACGGAGTGAATGTGGGCTAATGTAAAATGACGGAGGCAGCATGAAGAATGTTTTGGTTACCGGCGGTGCAGGTTTTATTGGATCGAATTTTGTGCGCTATTTGCTGAAAGTGGAGCCGCAGGTACGCGTTATCAACCTTGATGCGCTTACCTATGCTGGCAATTTAGAAAATTTATCCAATTTGCCGGATGAGCAGCGGCATATTTTTATCCACGGGAATATCCTTGATCAGCCTTTGCTGGAAGACGTTTTTAACCGCTATGCTATTGACACTGTTGTACACTTTGCCGCCGAGTCGCATGTAGATCGTTCGATTGTAGGACCAGCAGCATTTATCCAAACGAATATCAACGGTACTTTTCACTTGCTGGAAGCAGCCCGGCATGCTTGGCTGCAGTCAGATCGAGCAAAAGACACGACTGCATTTCGTTTTCACCATGTTTCAACGGATGAAGTGTTTGGATCTCTTTTGCCCGGTGAACCTAGTTGGACCGAAAAAACGCCCTACGCTCCCAATTCTCCCTATGCTGCTTCAAAAGCAGCCAGTGATCATTTGGTGCGGGCATATGGACACACCTATGGGTTGCCATACACGATAACCAATAGTTCCAATAATTATGGTCCTTTTCAGTTTCCTGAAAAATTAATCCCTTTGATGATTGTCAACGCTCTGCAAGGCAAGCCGTTGCCGGTATATGGTGATGGAAAACAGGTGCGCGATTGGCTGTATGTTGAAGACCATTGTGAGGCGATTTTGGCGGTCATAAAAAAGGGAAAACCCGGTGAGACGTACAACATAGGCGGAGGAAATCAACCAACCAATTTGGAGGTTGTGCATGCCTTGTGTGATGTTCTGGATGAGCTAGTGCCGGCTTCAGGGTATAAACCTCATCGTTCTCTTATCCAATTTGTGAAAGACCGTCCGGGCCATGATCGCCGCTATGCGATGGACGCAACAAAAATTCAGCGCGACTTGGGCTGGCAACCGCGCCACACTTTGGAAGAAGGTCTGCGTCTGACGGTGCAATGGTATTTGGATCATTTCGATTGGATGATGAAGGTAAGCAAACAGCCGGAATTTAAAGCATGGATTCAAGCCAATTATAAGGAGCGTGAATTATGAAAGGTATCGTTTTAGCAGGCGGGTTAGGCACACGTTTATATCCTTTGACGATCTCAGTTTGCAAGCAGTTGCTGCCAGTATATGATAAGCCGATGATCTATTACCCCTTGTCTATGCTGATGATTGGCGGCATTCGGGATGTGCTGATCATCAGTACACCAGAAGCTGTACCACTCTTTATACAATTGCTGGGTGATGGAAGCCAATGGGGCATGAATTTTTCCTATGCTGTACAGCCGAAACCGCGCGGCTTAGCTGATTCGTTTATTGTTGGGCGGGACTTTGTGGGAGATAGCAATGTTGCGCTTATTTTAGGAGATAATATCTTTTACGGCACCGATCTACCGAATCGTTTGCAGAGGGCAACCAAGCTCACGGAAGGAGCGTTGATTTTTGCCTATCCGGTGCGCGATCCGCAACGATATGGGGTGGTGGAGATTGATGAACATGATCGCGCGATCAGCATCGAGGAGAAGCCAAAGCAACCGCGATCAAATTACGCTGTGCCGGGGCTCTATTTTTATGACAATCAAGTGCTTGAGATTGCTGCCAATTTAAAGCCTTCTGCGCGAGGAGAATTGGAGATCACGGATGTCAACCGGGTGTATTTGGAACAGGGCAAGCTTTTTGTGGAACGATTGGGACGCGGCGTCGCCTGGCTGGATGCCGGCACGCATGAAAGCCTGCTCCAAGCAGCCAACTTCGTTCAGGCGGTAGAGGATCGCCAAGGGTGGATGATTTCCTCTCCTGAAGAGATTGCATACCGCATGGGTTATATATCACGCGAACAATTGATCCGTTTGGGTCAAGCTATGGAAAATAATCAGTATGGTCAATATTTACTTCAGATTGCTAATTCGGAGTACAGCTTATGAAAGTCCTTTTATTTGGAAAGAATGGGCAATTGGGCTGGGAAATTCAGCAGTTATTCGCTGCCTCCGCGACCCCTTGTGGGGTAGAGCAGTGCATAGCTTTGGATTACCCTGAAGTGGATTTCACTCATCCAAAAAGTGTGCGGCTGGCATTATCCAACCTACAGAGAGGAGATGTTGTCATTAATGCAGCTGCCTATACTGCAGTTGATCAAGCTGAAAGTGAACGAGAACTAGCTTATGCCGTTAATCGAGATGCGCCGGGATTGATTGCTGAAGAAGCAAAACGTCTTGGTGCGTTTTTCATTCACTTTTCTACTGATTATGTCTTTGATGGGACAAAAAACGCACCTTACGTCGAAACCGACAAGCCTAATCCATTAAGCGTATATGGGCATTCCAAACTGATGGGAGAGCAAGCTGTGCAATCAATGGAGGAGGATTTTATTATTATACGCACTAGTTGGGTGTACAGCCTACGCGGTGATACATTTGTCAACAAAGTGCTGCGCTGGGCGCGTTCCCAAACGGTGCTGCGGGTAGTTGATGACCAAATCAGCAATCCTACCTATGCCAAAGCTTTAGCTGCTGCTACCCTTACCCTATTGCAAAAGGCATATCAGCATAGTTTTGAATGGCTAAAGGAACGTAAAGGCTTGTATCATCTGGCTGGCAGTGGGTACATCAGCCGCTATGAATGGGCACTGGAGATTTTAAGACTGGATCCATTGAAAGAAGAGCATGTCGTGAATCAGGTGCTTCCTGCAAAAACAGCTGATTTCCATACACCGGCAGTCAGACCGCTGTTTTCTGCGCTGTCCTGTCAGCTGTTTGCCGAGACTTTTGGGTTTCAATTGCCCCCTTGGCAAGAATCCCTCCAAAAGGCATTATTAGGTGAATAAACCAACTTGGCTTTTAAAAGACGTGTTTGTCGGCGCGCTTCAACAATGGCAGCTGTTGCTGCTATTGTTTGTGATAGGAGCGGGGATAGGTTGGCTTACCGCTGAGATCAGTCCTGCTTCCTATCAAGCGAGCAGTTCTTTATATATTGGTTTGGAAACCTATAGAGCCTACAGCGATCCGGCTTTTTCAGCTTATGCCAATCAAGAATATTCCAATCAGGATGATTATAAAAATTGGCAAATGTCTCAGCTAAATGAATTGATCTTAGCGAAAGATTTTCTCGAGGAGACACTATTTCGATTGCAGAATAAAGATTCACAATGGAAAGAGGTAACGGCAAAAAGCTTGCGCAATATGCTGACGGCGGAATGGCGTACGGCAGGCAGATGGAATCTCGTCGCACGTCATTCTCAGCGGAAGAAAGCGGAACAGGCAGTATTGGTTTGGCAGGAGGTTGTGCTGGAGAAGACAAATCAAGCCATCTCAAAAGCGCAGGAGATGATCAAGGCGGATATTCAGCTGCAAGCCATTCGGGAACAAGAAACACAGGCAAAAGCGCGTTACCAAAAGCTGCAAGCTGTGCTAAACCAAATAAAAAAGCTTTCAAATCAACTGCAGCAGCTGCCGCCGCAGAAGCCGCTTGTGTCTTCCATGCGCTGGCAGGTGCTGGCACCGCCTTGTCTGGCTGCCGATTTTTCGCCGGCATGGATCGCTTTGCTTAATAAGGCACCAAGCGATGAGGCTTTGCCGGCCGACTATATCGAATGGCTGAAGGAAATTCAAGCATTATCCGAGAATGAAGTTCAAGTTTTGCTTGGACAGCGGGAGTATTTCAACCGTCAGTTTAAAATGGAATACGAAAAATATTTGTCTGCCAGAAGAGAGAGCCGCGGCCTTTCGCCGAATCTCATCGTTGAGAAGACTTTTCCCGAAGATGAATTGGAGGTGATTCAGCCTCGCCCGCATGGACAATTTGCTTTGGTTGGCGGTTTGCTGGGCTGGATTGCTTTTTTTGTATATCAACTTATAATGCTTCAGCTTCAAACTGCCGATCGAAAACAAAAAGACCCATCAGTGAATGAGTCGCCATAATACTGGCTATGCAATTCATGCAGAAAACCTATCGCTTTTCAGCTTTGAAAGAGACATCTATCAAGGTGTTATGGGCTTTTTTCATCCTTGCATTGCCCATAACTAGTTTTCCTTTTTTACCGGCGGAATTTGGCGGTGCAGCATCGGTTCGTCCATTGTCCTTTTACCCCTTATTGGGCTTGTTGGTGCTGGTTACTTTGCCTCGCTTTTTTAAGAAGCCGCTGCCTAAGGTGTTCTTGCCTTTGCTTGTGTTTGCCTTGTTTGCTGTTTCAAGTGCTTTGTTGGCATCGCTGAACCCGGCTTTTACGCTGCGGGATGTTTCTCCAACGTTGAGGCTGATTAGAGGGCTGGTCGCTTTAGGGGTTGGGCTGACGTTTTATTTTACAGTATCGCTGTATCCCCAATCATGGAACGACTTAAAAGATACATTGCGCTGGCTATATATTGGGTTCAGCATCGCTTTATTGTGGGGGACAATTCAAATCAGCTATATCCTCAAAATTGCTCCTGAACTGTATCACTTGCTTAGCCAAATGCAGCGCTTAATTTCTTCGCGCAAGCTGATGTTGAAACGCATCTCTGGTCTGACTTATGAACCAAAATGGTTTGCAGAGCAGATTTGTTTTCTGCTCATGCCATGGCTGCTTGCTTCTGTGCTGAGCGGCTGCAGTGTGTTCCGCTGGCGTTGGCGCGGTTTAAGTGTGGAGTTTTTCTTGCTTGCTTGGGCTAGTGTTGTCTTGCTATTCACCTATTCACGCAGCGGGCTTTTTGTGCTCTTTGTGCTCTTTCTTTTGGGAGGTTGGCTTACCCGCGATAAGCTCATCAGGCATATAAAACATTGGGAAGCCAAAAGCAAGATAAACAGCAAACTGTTACTTGCCTGTGGGTTAGGTGTTATCCTCCTCATAGCTGCTTTGATGATCTATGTCGTCGGGATGCAAAATAATTATTTCTCACGTTTATGGACCTATTGGTCTGCTGAACAGGAGGCAAGAGGGGATTATTTGGAATACATCGCTTTTCGTCAGCGGATGGTTTATGCCGAGACTGCTTATCGCATGTATGAAGCATATCCGATTTTGGGGGTAGGGTTGGGCAATTATGCATTTTTCTTTGAATCCATGCTGCCGAACAGGCCATGGCATCGGCAGCCGGATATATTGCGGCAGCTTTCTCAAGAGGAAGGAAGAACAAAGCTGATAACCCCAAAAAACCTATTCGTAAAGATATTAGCTGAGAGCGGAACATTGGGTTTTGCAGCTTTTGGGGCGTTTTGCTTAACCTTGCTGGGGATTGCTTTGTCAAGTTCAAACACTCAGGATTCTTTTCACTCCATGTGGAGCAAAGCGGGTATATTTGGCTTGGCGGCATTTGCTGTCTTTTCTTTTTCCTATGATTCTTTTGTTATTCCAAATATGTGGGTGATATTTGGGTTGATCACTGCAGCGAATCAGCTGAGGGAGGATGAAACAAGCGCTTGTTGATCCTCTTATGTGGTTATCATATTTTACTGTATGCTGCATAAGAATTGATAGTTTTGTTTATCCATTTTCCTCGTAGATTGATGTGCTGTCTTTATTAGAATGCCGGCTTCCAAGAGGTTGTTAGCTTATAACTGAGAAATAGACCCCCTTTTTTACTCTAGATAATCTGATTTGGTGTTATAATGCAGAACAATGTGATATAAGGAAAACTATTGATGAAAAGTATTAGCTGCATTACTTGTTTGATTGTAACGATTATTTTCTTACTCGTTGTATGCTGCTGCCTTTTAGCTATTGTGGGTGTTGGTGGAGCATGGTTGGATGAACCTGCAAGTATAGTTACCGCTGTTGGTAAGCTGCCTTTTGCTCGTGAAGGCACACCGGCTCCAAGCCCTGTAATGATGATGACACCTATGCCGGCAGAAAACACGAGCTTAAAGGTGTTAGAAAAGACGATTGTACCAACTTCAGATTTGCGTGATTTGGCGCGGCGCCTTGAAGGGAAAGAAAATATTCCGCTTGTTCTAAATCCGCCGCCTCCTTTTCCACAGCTGGGTGATGTGAAAAATTTTTGGTTAACCAACATGGATACTGATAACACCTTTCAAGTGAAGGCAACCTTACGCGAAGTGGGTGATAATGTGTATTTTTGGGTTCAGAATGGGCTCTCTTATGATAAGAAAGCATTAAAAAAGCTCGTAGATGCCTTTGATAAAAAGATATACCCCACAAACCGCGAATTTTTTGGTGAAGAGTTCAAACCAGGCATTGATGGGGACAACCGCATTTATATGCTGTTGGCTCGCGGTATGGGCTCTAGCATTGCTGCTTACTTCTCTTCCGTTGATTCATACAGCACTTTAGCCCATGAATATTCTAATGAGCATGAGATGATTTTTCTAAATGCGGATAATATTAAACTGGATGAAGAATTTACTTATGGGGTATTGGCACATGAATTTCAGCATATGATCCATTGGAGTCAAGATCGCAATGAGGAAACTTGGCTCAATGAAGGTTTCTCTGAATTGGCTTCATTTCTTAATGGTTATGGTACTGGAAGTTTTGAATATGCTTTTGTATCCAACCCTGATCATCAATTAACCTATTGGCCCGGCGGTGATGCAGATACATCCCCTTATTATGGGGCAGCTTTTTTATACACGAATTACTTTTTAGGACGTTTTGGCGAAAAGGCAACTCAAGCTCTGGTAGGCAATCAATCCAATGGCATGGTCAGTGTCAATGAGGTGCTGCAAGAGTTAAATGCACGCGATCCTCAAACGGGCAGGCAGCTCACTGCAGAAGATATCTTTTTAGATTGGGCAATTGCTACATATCTTAATAATCCCGACGTGGATGATGGCCGTTATGCATATGCTGAATATAAAGATGTGCCGCGTTCTTCAGAAACGGAAACCATAGAAGAATGCCCAACAGATATGCAAACTTTTGATGTTCATCAATTTGGGGTGGACATCATCAGAATTTCATGCCGCGGAAATTATCAGCTGCGGTTTGAAGGAACACAACAGGTAAGGGTGCTGCCGCTTGATATGCCCACCGGCGCTTACGCTTTCTGGTCTAATAAGGGTGATGAGTCAGATATGACCTTGACCCGAAAGTTTGATTTTAGAGATATAAAAGCACCAATAACCTTAACTTATTCGATGTGGTATGATCTTGAAAAAAACTATGACTATTTATATCTCCTCGCTTCTGAAGATGGTGAACGGTGGGAAATTATCAAGACTCCTTCCGGTACGGCTGACGACCCTTCCGGCAACAGCTATGGTTGGGGATACAATGGAGCATCAGGTGGAGGGCCGCGCTGGGTAGAAGAAAAAGTGAATTTATCTTCGTATGCAGGAAAAGAGGTTTATCTCCGCTTTGAGTATGTTACTGATGCTGCGGTCAATGGAGAAGGATTTTTAATTGATAATGTTTCTATCCCTGCCGTTGGATATTCAACGGATTTTGAAAAGGATGATGGTGGTTGGGAAGCAAACGGTTTTGTACGTATTGTCAACGTACTGCCGCAAAAGTTTCGTTTAGCTTTGATAAAAGAAAAACAATTGCCTGAGGTGGAAGAATTAACACTCAACTCGGATAATTCGTTGTCTGTTCCATTAGAATTAAAAGAAGATGCGATACTAATTATTGCGGCGACAACAAAATATACCAATCAGAAGGCAGGATACCGCTTGCAGATTCAAGACTAATTCTTTCAGCAAGCAGCGAATAACGACAGAAAAGCCAAGGGGTTGTCTGTTCTTTTTCAGACAACCCCTTGATTTTAATAAACTTGAAATGATGAATTTACTGATAACCGCCGCTTGTGCTGGCTATGCCGCGTTCTTTGCGGATTTTCTCTTCATAACCGCTAGCTTTATAAGCAGCAATGGGATCAATCGGCACGCCCATCTCTTCGCGAACTTTTGCGAGCAGGGGACGTACATCGGTTCGGAAAGCATTCATGAGCAGGGTATGGGCTTCCAGAACTTCACCCGCTTTTTGGGCTTCTGCAAGTTTGGCACGCGGTACGATTAAGGCTTTGGCATAAGCTTCTTGGCAGTTGATGACTGATTGAATAATTGGAGCGATTTTCCCTTCAATGTTATGGCATTGGTCGAGCATATAAGCAACGTTGAGTGCGGTGGAATGGGAAGGCTCTTCATTACCAAGTGCAGCGCTTGTTAGTTCGCAGTAAATCAAGAAGAGTTCGAAGGGGTTGATGCTGCCTACCATCAAATCATCATCTGCATACTTGCGGTTATTGAGATGAAAGCCGCCAAGTCTGCCTTCATCAAGCAAAAAGGCAACAATCTGTTCAATATTAGTACCGGCGGGGTGATGACCTAAATCTACTAAAACGAAAGCTTGAGGACCTAATTTGAGACAAAATGCATAAGAGGTTCCCCAGTCCGGAATATCTGTGCTATAGAAGGTAGGTTCGAAGAATTTGTACTCAATGAGCATTCGGCTGCCAGCAGGCAAGTGGGGATAGACTTTTTTGAGGTTGGCTTCCAAACGCTGCTTTCTAGCGCGCAGATCATCTTGGCCGGCGAAGTTTGTGCCATCTGCGAACCATAAGCTAAGATCTTTGCTGTTGGTCTGCTTCATGATCTCGCAGCATTCAAGCACATGTTCGAGAGCTCTGGCTTGGATGGAAGGGTCGGGGTTTCCAAAAGAGCCCAATTTATATTCATCATCTTGGAATACATTGGGATTAATGGCACCAAGCTTAATGCCTTGCTCTTCGGCAAATTGACGCATCGCTTTGTAGTCGCCGTCTTCCGGCTTATCCCAAGGGATGTGCAGCGCGACCGAAGGGGCGATGCCGGTCATCTTGTGCACCATGGCCGCATCGGCAAGCTTTTCACGGGTTGTAACCGCGGCGCCAGGCCAGGCAAAAGCTTTAAAGCGCGTACCGCTGTTGGCGTAGCCCCAGCTAGGAGTTTCAATGTGTTGTTTTTTCAGCGCTTCAAGTACACTGTTTACGTTAATGCCTTGTTCTGTCAATTGCTCTGCTAAGATATCATAAGCTTTTTGGTAATTTTTCGTCATACGTCACCTTCCTTTTCTTATTGAACCGAGATATTTCACTGATTTTCAAACATAGCTATTGTTCGATTAATTTTCGACGGTAATATTCGTCGAGCCGTGTATCAATGCGCCGTACATTTTCTTCGCTGAGGAAATTCGGTCCTCCAAGTGCGTAAGTACCAACGATAACTTTAGCCCACTTATCAGCCATTAAAGATATGCTTTCAGCTTCTTTAGCGCTTTGCCCTAAGGCAACAACTCCGTGATTTTCCATAAGCACCATTTTTGGTGAGATGCCATATTCATTTTTATAATCACGGATAGCTTTGAGAAAGGCTTTGGAAAGAGTAAAGCCGGGATCAATGTATGGAAGAACGACAGGTTTTGCTCCGCAAACAACAATTCCATCTGGGAAAAGATGCCCAAGGAATGGTTTTGCACCCAGTTTGCTGCAAAGGATTTGATTAACGGAAATGGCATGGGTGTGAACGATGAATTTCGCTCCGGCCTCGTGGATGCAAATAGCGTGAAAGAAAGTCTCGACTGATGGTTTTTTATGAGTTTTATCCACTAAAGCATTCAGCAGTTCTCGCTGAACTTCCTCATCGGTGAGTGAGTCGGCGTTCAGGAGGTCTAGAATGTAATCAAGTTTTACGAGGCTAAAGCTGGTTTCATCGCATGTAGCAAGCTGGGCACCGGATGCCTTGATCCAAAAAGTGTTGTTACCGCAATCAGCGCTGGTGTTGCCTTCACCAAGAATAACTAAACCGCGCTCCTCCCGAGCGATTTCCCGCGAGAGTTGTATGAGTTGTTGCAGAGTTTCTTGAACCATGTCAGTTTTCCTTTGCTTGTTCGATAAAAGATTGAATAGATGCTTATTGGAGAATATATCCTAATGTTATCATAGGTAAGAGTTTTCTGCAATGAAAACTGTTCCGCGTACTTTTTGATTGTGAGAAAGCACAAGGCTGTTTTAAAAAATTTAAGATGGACGTTAAGTAGAATCTTTGGGTTATGATATAATGATTTTACCCATATATGAAGGTATTCGTTGTTGATGACGGCATATATGGCTAGCACATTTGTACTATTTTAAAGATCGGCAATAAAAAATGAAATGCCCTTATTGCAATCACACTGAGACGCGGGTGCTGGATACTTACCCTGATGGAAAAGGCGGGATTAGGCGTAGAAGACAATGTGAACAATGCCAACAACGATTCACTACCTATGAACGTCCAATTCTTGCTGTGCCTATGGTGATAAAACGGGATGGAACCCGCGAGGAATTTGACCGCGAGAAGCTTCTGCGCGGTATTCGGATAGCGTGTGCAAAACGACCCGTTTCCGCTGCAAGTATGGATCGTTTGGTTGGAGAAGTAGTTGCAGCACTTCAGTCAATGGGCAAGGAAGAGGTTTCTTCGCGTGTTATTGGTGATATGGTGATATCAGGTTTGAAAAAATTAGATCAGATTGCTTATATTCGCTATGCGATCGTCTATTTGGGATTGGATGATTTGCATGCTATTCGCCACGAAATTGATCGAATTTTAGCAGCATAAACATTATAAAATACAAAACAATTGGGAAGAGGTTAAGATGTCAGAGAAAGTACTCACGCAAAAAGCGAGTGGGCTGTTGCCTATTCCTCCTTTGCCGGCAGATGCGGTAAAGGTAGATTTTTCTAAAAATGCCTATCAGGTCTTTGAACGGCGCTATGCTAGGCATAATGAAGAAGGTGAACCGATTGAGACGCCGGAAGAGACATTTTGGCGCGTTGCTTATCATGTGGCAAAAGCGGAGGAAGTGTGGCAAGGGGATGTTATGGGGACAGCAAAGCAGTTTTATCAACTGTTGGCATTGAAGAGGTTTTTCCCAAACTCGCCCACATTCACTGGTGCTGGTACGCCTTTAGGGCAGCTTGCAGCATGTTTTGTACTGCCCATCAGCGATGATATGGGACGCGATTCAACGGGTATTTTTCAATCCTTGCGTGATGCAGCGCTTATTCAACAGACCGGTGGAGGGAATGGCTTTTCTTTTTCTCGTCTGCGCCCTAGCGGTACTGTTGTCAAATCTTCTGCCGGGCAAGCGACAGGTCCCGTGGGCTTTTTGCGAGTGTACGATAAAGCCTTTGGAGAGATAGCTCAAGGCGGTACCCGCCGAGGTGCGAACATGGGGGTGCTGCGCGTAGATCATCCGGACATAGAGGCGTTCATCACTTGCAAAACAGATGAGAATGCGATCACCAACTTCAATATTTCTGTAGGGATAACTGATGCTTTCATGAAAGCGGTAGAGGAAGATTTAGAATGGGAACTGCGGTTTCCAGATGTTCAATCTCCTCTATACAGCCATCACCTTGCTTCTCTAGAACAAGCGGAAGCGGCTGGGGTGCCTATAAAAGTATATAAGAAGGTACGGGCGCGTGAGTTGTTCGATAAAATTGTGCAGCAGGCACACCACAATGGAGAGCCCGGCGTGCTTTTTCTGGATACAGCCAACCGAGCTAACCCTCTGCCCCACCTTTATGTGTTGGAAGCTACGAATCCATGCGGTGAGCAATGGCTTGGTCCTTATGAGAATTGCTGTTTAGGTTCTGTAAATTTGGCACAGCACATTGCTTCAGATGGAGCTGTGGATTGGGAAAAGCTGCGTCAAAGTGTGGTATTGGCTACCCGATTCCTGGATAATGTGGTGGAGGTGAATGCTTATGTACCGGCCGTGCCGCAGCTAAAAGAAGCTGCGATGCGAGCGCGTCGTTTAGGTTTGGGGATTATGGGACTAGCTGACTTGATGTATCATGTCGGCATTCGTTATGGTTCTGAGGAAAGTTTAGCGTTTGCCGGCAAGGTGATGGAATTTATCCGCTATCATGCAATGCTGACGAGCATTGAGTTAGCTAAGGAGCGCGGAGCTTTTCCAGCTATTGAGGGAAGTATTTATGATCCCCATAATATTGTATGGCAGCCTCCTCAACCGCTTTTCCCATCTGATGATACTTGGGGGTGTCCTCCAATAAATTGGGAAAATGTGCTCAAGGGCATTCGCCAATATGGAATTCGCAATGCCGCCCAAACCACCATAGCGCCCACAGGCACAATTGCTACAGTAGCTGGAATTGAAGGGTATGGCTGTGAACCCGTCTTTGCTTTAGCTTACACTCGTCACTTTAATGATAATGGCAAAGATGTTCAACTCACCTACATCAGTCCTCAATTTGAAGCTGCATTGAAGAAAGCCCAAATAGGTGAAGAACAAAGGCAAAAAATTATTGATCATGTATTGGAGTATGGAACGTGCCAAGATATTGAGGAATTGCCTCAATCCATTCGGCATGTCTTTGTGGTTTCAATGGATATTAGTGCAGAAGAACATGTGCGCATGCAAGCAGCCTTGCAGGCTTTTGTAGATAACAGCCTTTCTAAGACGATTAATTTTCCTCCTGATGCAACTCCTCAAGATGTGGCTACTGCATATAAACTGGCTTGGAAATTAGGGTGCAAAGGAATAACGGTCTATGTTACTGGCTCGCGGCAGAAGGTAGTGTTGGAAACCAAAGCCATAGCTAAAGGAAAAGCTGCGGATTCTGAAACTGCTGAAGCAAAGCAATTGATGATTTGGCATGAGACAAAAAAGCCGCGCCCGCGCAAATTACCGGGATATACCTACAATATTCAAACTCCGGTAGGCAAGGCTTTTATAACGATTAACGAGAATGGGGGTGGACAGCCGTTTGAAGTTTTCATTAACACAGCAAAAGCTGGTTCTGAAACGGCAGCGATTTCTGAGGCTATTGGCCGCCTTATTTCCTATATTTTGCGCTTAAGTTCGCCGGTTGCGCCGGTGGAACGTCTGCAGGAAGTGATTCGACAACTTTCTGGGTTAGGAGGTGAACGAGCCTTTGGCTTTGGTCCGCATCGCGTCCGCTCTTTGCCGGATGGAGTAGCACAAGCATTGGACGAGTATTTGCTCAGTGCCGGGGAGAGAAATAGAGAAGAAGCAGAAATGACTCTTGAGCAAAATCTTAGCAGCTTGCCTTCATTTAGTTCTGGCAATAAACGCAGCTTGCAGCCTTCATTGCAGATTGGGGATTTGTGCTCAGAGTGTGGTCAACCGGCCGTCGTCAATGAAGAAGGCTGCCGCCGCTGTTATGCCTGCGGTCATAGTGAATGTTAGGGCTGTATAATTATTCAGAAGGTATTACTGTAGGTGTTGACGTAGGTGGACGAGGTGTTGCTGAAGGAGTGCGCGGGTTAGCCGTTGGCGTAGGTGATAAAGTTTTGCTGGGAGTTGGGGTGGCCGTGGGAGGTACATAAATCGAACCATCCGGCATGGTTGCCCCAGTAAGGTCTTTTACTTTCAGCAGTTGTTCTAGTGAGATAGTTGCCCCATAAAGATTAGCGCCGCGCAAAGAAGCACCGGTTAAGTCAACGCCGGTGAGATCAGCATTAGCTAAGTTAGCTCCATTAAGCACGGCATTTTTCAAGATAGCTGCTCGCAGTACTGAACTGCTTAAATTCACGGCATCCATTTTTGCGCGGGTAAAATTGGCACCCGTTAAGTCGGCGCCGGCAAGCACTGCTGCGCGCAGGTCGGAGCTTGTAAAGTTAACTGCCCGCAAGTCACCGCCGCTAAAAATCGTTTCGGTGAGGTTAGAGCTGTTCAAATCTGTGGTGGGAATTTGAGCGCCGGTTAAATCACAAGTGGATAAGTTCGCACCAGGTTTAATGTCTGAAAGATTACCGTTTAGCAATCGCTCAGCAACTTGTTCACAATATGATTTTGGGGCACAGCTGCTTAAGACGAAACTTGAACAGATGGTGAAAAGCAAAACAATGGATATTTTACGCACGGCTTTACTCTCCCAGCAACTTCTATTGATCGTTATGTTCCTATTTTAACACAAAACTTGTTCTTCTATGATAAACTTGTTTCATTAAGACGGTGATTAATATAAGATTATGCGAAAATTTGGTATCTTCCTCATCAGTTTGTTGTTATTTATCTTTGCCATCAACCTCATGAAAGAAGGTGCGTATGGACTTGAGCCTTTGGTGAAAAATATCCTCTTCATCAGCAATCCGCTCAATAGTTTAGGTTTTGGTTGGTTGTTTGCGTATGTGATTATGTCAGGTTCGCCGGTAGCTGCTTCGGCTTTAGCGTTGTTTGATAGCGGAGTGATTAACGCCACAGAAACTTTTACGATGATCAATGGCAGCCGTTTTGGGGCTAGTTTTATCGTGCTGTTTATTGGGTTTTTATACGTGCTGCGGGGAAAAGATAAGTCAACGAGTTTAGGAATGGGATTGCTTACTCTCACTGTAACGATGAGCACTTATATTTTAGGTTTATTTATTGGACTTACTTTGCTTTCTTCCCAGTGGGTTTATCAGGTTCATTTTAACTCGGGGACGGTGTTAAGCTCCATGTTTGAGTTGATATTTGACCCTATCATCAACTTTTTATTAGGGTTTTTACCAAGGTGGGGTCTGTTTATCCTCGGCTTAGGTGTTATTATGGGGAGTTTTCAGCTTTTTGATGTGTGCTTGCCACAAATGACCATCAAAGAAAGTCAATTTGGACGAGTATCGCGTCTTGTGTACCGTCCATGGGTGATGTTTCTCTTAGGCGGAGCAGTAACAATGATTTCTATGTCTGTCAGCGTTTCATTAAGTATTTTGGTGCCTTTAAGCCAACGCGGTTTCATTCGCAGAGAGAACGTAGTTCCCTATATTATGGGAGCAAATATTACAACCTTTATTGATACCCTGTTAGCATCAGTGCTGCTATCCAATCCTCATGCTTTTGTGGTTGTGTTTGTGGAATTGATTAGTATTACTATGGTATCTGCTTTTACTTTATTGACTATGTATCATCATTATGAACGTTGGATATTAGGTTTTGTGAATTTACTGCTGCAATCAGAAAGGAATATTATTGGGTTTATTGTGGTCATGTTTATCATACCCATTATTTTAATGTTTGTATGATGCTGTTTGATTTGTTGTTTGATGCAGTAAGGAGGTTTCCTTATGAGAATTATTCTTGTTTATAATCACCCTCAACTTGACAAAGTGGTGCTGGATGCAGCAAACCTACTGGCTGATGTTGTAGAAAGAAGTGAGCGGCAAGAAAGATTAGAAGCAACTTTGCTTCACGTTGCAGGGGATGTTAAGGGAAAGGTTCAAGGCGAAGCCTTGCTAGCCGAAGCAGCAAAGCGAATTAGCCGGGATATGTTATCTGTTGTTCCCAAGCTGTTAATTGGTGAAGAAACAAAAGAAGTTATCCATGAAGTATGTGTTCCGCGTGATCAGCCTAGCTATGACTTAATGGTGATAGGATGGAGACAGAAGCCGAACCTTTTAAGACCCCTTTCTCGCTCCACAACGGAGAAAATATTGAACTGTGTTTCTTGTCCTATTCTGGTGGTTAAGAAAGAAATTCATCCTATAAAGCGGATATTGATTTGTGATAGTGGCATTGAAGACCAACCGCTGCCAGAACTTATGGCAACTCGGTTGCCTCAGCTGATGCCGAAAGATATGGAAGTAACCATATTGCATGTAATGTCGCAAATAGGCATACATCCTTCCACACCGGCATGGCAGTTGAAGGCAGCCGCAGAAGACCTGATCCAAGCTCAAACACTGGAAGGAAAGGTGTTAACCAGGGATGCGCGATTGTTAAACTCATTAGGTATAAAGCCAAAGCTGAAGATCCGACACGGCTTTGTGGTGGATGAAATTCTATCGGAAGCAAAGGAAGGGCAGGATGATCTCATCGTGTTGGGCGCACATGAACCAATTGGTGGAATACCTTCGTTGCTGCTGGAAGATCAAGCGCACCCGGTTATCAGGTCAACTAATTTGCCGGTTTTGCTTTTTCACCGAGAAAGCATGAGAACAGCTTCATAACAATTATTATTGAGGTAGGTGAAGATGGAGTCGTGGTTAACTTTAGCAACTCTTCAAAATGCTTTATTTATCTTCTTATTGCGCGTTTGTGATATGAGTCTGGATACTGTCCGCGTGCTTTTCGTTATGCGCGGCCGCAAAGGTATTGCCTGGGTGATCGGTTTTGTTCAATCGGCAGTATTTTTGGTTGCTTTTGCAAGCGCCCTGAAGAATATTGATAACCCATTGAGCTTTTTGGGTTATGCCGCCGGTTTTGCTACCGGAAATGTCGTGGGAATATGGATTGAAGACAAGCTGGCTATTGGTTATACTTACTTGCGCATTATTAGTCCAAAGTATGGGTATAAAATAGCTGAAGAACTGCGCGCACATGGCTATGCAGTTACAGAAACTTCCGGACGAGGCAAAGATGGCGTGGTAAACATCCTGAATTGCAGCGTACTGCGCCGTAATGCTCGCGATGCGATTCAAATTGTGCAAGAAATTGACCCGAATGCCTTTATAACCAGTCAGGATACAAGTGCAATACAACGCGGCTTTTGGCGGGCGTAACTATTGTCGGGGGTAACGCTGATTGATATGGACATAACCAACACCATAAAAGAGACGATATTACGCTGGCTGCATACCGGCTTGCTGGGAAAACTGTTCTTTTCAACCTTAATTATTATCGGGGTATGGATGATAAGGCAGTGGCTGCTCTCAATGGCGCTGAAACGCACAGAATCAGCTTCGCAGCGTTATCAATGGCGTACATCAACTCGGATAGCCGCTGTACTGATCGTCTTGCTGTTGATTATGCCAATTTGGGCAGTTGGCTTTGAGCATGTGGCGACCTATTTAGGTTTTCTCACTGCCGGTGTGGCAATTTCCTTACAGGAAATCATCTTAAACTTTGTGGGTTTTCTTTTTATCATAACCAGACGACCTTTTAATGTAGGTGATAGGATTCAAATCAATCAATACGCTGGGGATGTGGTGGATCAGGGATTCTTTCAGTTCACTCTGCTGGAAATTGGCAATTGGATTGGAGCTGATCAAAGTACAGGAAGGCTGTTGACGCTGCCTAACAGTATGGTTATTCGGAATGTGGTTGCCAATTATACGGGGGGATTTGAGTTTATTTGGAATGAAATTCCTGTATTAATTACTCACAGCAGCGATTGGCGCAAAGCGAAAGAACTTTTTTTACAAATTGCACAACAGCAGACTGAGGAACTTAGTGAAAGGGCAAGAGAACTATTAAATCAGGCTTCTATGCAATATTATGTTTATTACGAGCATCTTTCACCGACAGTGTATATGGAAGTAAAGGAACGGGGTATCTTACTGACCCTGCGTTATGTGTGCGAGCCGCGGCGACGCAGGGATAGTACCCAAAGAGTATGGGAAGAAATCCTTGAAGTGCTTGATAAAAATACGGATATTCAATTGGTGCGAGCTTGATGTGAATAACCGGTTGACTATATATTTACTACCGATATGTTAACTGCCGAATGGGAACACATCCTCGAGCAGGGCGACTCGGATCTCTTTGGCAAGCTGGAGGGCTTGTGGGGAAAAGGTCTTAGCTGCGACAAGCGGAGCAGCTTTGATCCCTATTTTGCGCAAATAGGTGGCGAGCTCAAATGCTCGTTCTACGTCCCTTGTTTCAGCGTTTAAGGATAGTTGAATGATGAGGATGTGTTCTTCATCTCCTTCTTCTGATTTGCCTTTGATGAGCATGGAAGCTGAACCTAAGGCAGTGATTTCGGTGCTGGAGAGCAATTTTTCCTGTGCAGCCCGCTGGAGAATTGTCTCCATCTCCTGCGGTGTAACTACAGTTGGCTGACGAAGAAAGCCGCTGAAGAGGTAAGGTCTTGCCCGAAACCATTTTTCCAATTCAAGAAGAACAAGCAGGCGGTTGGTTTCCTCGAGTATGGTTGAAGGTGCTTGGGGAGGTGTAGATATAGCTGTGGCAGGATGAGTAAGAGGCTGACTTTCGCTGCTCGCTGAAGAAGGGTAAGCAATTCCTAGCTGAGATAAATGATGTTGGATTAATTGGTTAATGGAATGGATGATAGTCTCATCTTGGGTGAGAAGCCGCTGAAGTTCTTGAGCAATAGCTGTCTGTAAAGTTTGTTTATTTTTTTTCAGTGTCATAGTCTATCATCCTTTTTGAATGAAGAAAGAAAAAGATTGCATTGGTTGACTCTTTTTCCTATATTAGGTATGATTATAAGGCAATGGAGTTGTCAGTGGTTAAAGTATATCATAATAATGATTCTCTGGTCATGATGTGTGATGAATATTAATGACGTGATAAAACTATACGAGGATTATAAAGAACGATATGGCTCTGAGGCAACTCGTTATATATCGAAGTTGTTGGCAGAAATACAGGAAGCTCATAAAGCAGATTGGCTGAAGATGCCAACCAAACAAAAAGACCATGAGCAATCTTGGCGTTCCTTTAAAGGGAAGAATTATGAAAAATTAGTGTTTTATATTATAAAGGATGAAGTTGAAAGAATGGGGCTGAAAGTCATTGAAGGCAAAGCCCTTGAAAAGAATACGAATCAATCGGAAGAATTAAGTGGGGTTAAGAAAAATTTACTTGTTGACTATGGAGATTTTGGGGCGTATCTGCCCGATGTGGACATTGTTATATACGATCCAATCTCTTATGAAGTATTTGCTATTATATCAAGTAAGATCACTTTAAGGGAAAGAATAGCACAAACTGGTTATTGGAAGATAAAGTTAAGCCAGGATGAAGCGACGAAGCATATTAAGGTATTCTTTATAACTCCAGATGAGGATAATACCTTAAAGAGTAAGTGGCCGGCTAAGAAAGGAAGAGCAATTGTAGAAGTTGACACTGATGGTACTTATGTAATGAGCGAGGAAGATCTCGAAGAGAGTAATAAAGTAAAAAATTTTAATAAATTTTTCATGGATATGAGTAATTTAATTTATGCCAAAAGAAATCAAAGGTAAAGATTTGCAGCCACAATTAATTGAGATAAACGATTCAAGTATTGAAATTGAAAATGATAAGCCAACGTTAGAGACAACTACACTTTGGGATTTTCCAAAGCAGAGCTATGGAAAAACTCCCAAAGGGAATAATAAATTTCAAGGGATTACCCCAGCGTTTATCATTTGGAATTTGGTGCAAAGATATACTAATCCAGGGGATCTCGTAGTTGATCCTATGTGTGGAAGCGGGACAACCATTGATGTATGCGAAGAAGAAGGGCGAAGAGTCATCGGTTTTGATCTTAATCCGAAACACGAAAAGGCGATTAAGAATGACGCGCGGCATATACCTCTAGAAGATAATTCGGTAGATATGGTGTTTATTGATTCCCCTTATGGAGATAATGTGAGTTATTCGGATGATCCAGCAGATATTGGTAAAATATCGGCAGAAAGCCAAGAGTTTTATAATGAATTAGAAAAAGTTGCTAAAGAAGTTTATAGAATACTAAAACCGGGAAAAGTATTAGGGTGGCTGATTGGGGATCAATGGGTAAAAAGAAAGTTCACTCCAGTTGGGTTTTATATTTATCAGATGCTTGTCGATCGAGTTCAATTCGAACCTGTGGATGTTATTTGTGTTGTAAGAAGGAACCAAAGTTCAAATACAAGAATTTGGCATTATCGAGCTCAAAAATATAACTTTTTCTTAAGAGGGTTTAAATATTTAATTATTGTTAAGAAACCGGAAGAGACAAAGCATAAGCGTAATGACAAAGTAAAGTGGCAGAAGTATAAGTAGAAAATTATGGAGAGATGCCGGAGTGGCCGAACGGGGCGGTCTCGAAAACCGTTGTGGCGCTTGCGCCACCGTGGGTTCGAATCCCACTCTCTCCGCTATTCATAATTTATATATCCATCTCATCTCCCCAATCGGGGTAGGATAAATCGCTGAATCCTTCTTCCTGCAGTTTCTCTTTGAAAGCTAGAGCAGCTTGTTCTTCACCATGCACGAGAATCACTTTTTTCACTTGATCCTTTACGGCTTGTGCGTATTCAAGGAGCATGGCTTGATCGGCGTGGGCAGAAAAACCGCCGATCGTTTCAATTTCAGCACGGACTGAGTAAGTTTCACCGAAGATTTTCACTTCTTTTTCGCGCTCAGCTAAGCGGCGGCCTAAAGTATCCGGCGCCTGCCAACCGACAATAAGTATGGTATTTTTGGGGTTTTCAATATTGTTCTTCAAGTGATGCAGTATGCGCCCAGTTTCTGCCATGCCTGAGGCGGAAATAATTACCATAGGGTCGGTGCGATCATTGAGGGCTTTTGAATCCTCCACACTGCGGACATAAGTCAGCAGATCAAAACCAAGTGCCGAGCGGCTTTTTGAATTCCTAATAAGTTCAATGGTATCCTTATCAATACATTCAGGGTGCTGAGTATAAATGTCAGAGGCGTAAGTAGCAAGGGGGCTATCTACATAAATGGGAATGGAAGGTATTTCACCGTTTTGCATCATTAAGTGAAAGTCATATACTAATTCTTGAGTGCGGCCTACGGCAAAAGCAGGGATGATGATTTTGCCGCGCCGGGCTATGGTGCGCCTGACAACATCACGCAGCTCTTGGTAGGCTTCCTCTGGTGAGCGGTGAGGCTTGTTCCCATAAGTGGTTTCCATCATCAAGTAATCAACATCCCAAGGAAGGATAGGGTCGCGGATGATGGGCAGATCGCGGCGGCCAATGTCGCCGGAAAACCAAAAAGAATACTTGCGGAAACCATTTGAGCCGTTTTTCTCTTCAATGTCAAGACGCACGGCGGCTGATCCTAAAATGTGCCCGGCATCAATAAATTGGGCTAGCACGCCAGGAACAGGTTCAAAGATTTCATCATAACCGCGCGGTTCAAAGTAATCGGTTACCAAGGCGGCATCTTCTTCGGTGTATAGTGGTTCTAACGGCGGTTCGCCGCGTTTTGCTCGTTTTTTGTTGATGTATTTTATGTCTTGTTCATGGATGTGACCGGAGTCGCGCAGCATGATGTCGCAAAGATGGGCTGTGGCAGGGGTGGCATATATTGGACCCATATAACCTTTTTTAAACAAGTTGGGCAGATTGCCGCTGTGATCAATGTGGGCGTGAGAAAGGACGACTGCATCTATGGTTTTGGGATCGTAAGCGAAGTTCCAGTTGCGCTCATAAAAGGCACTGCGCTGTCCTTGAAACAAACCACATTCCAATAATAGTTGGTGATTATTGATTTGAATAAGATATTGAGATCCGGTTACGGTATGTGCAGCTCCAAGAAATGTAATATGCAAGACAGACTCCTTAGGAATGAGATAGAATGTGAAAGATGGCTGAGCCGAAACGACTTGCCCGATAAGGGTATTCTTTCATCAGCGAAAGTAGCTCTTCAATGCTTGCCGGTTGATGATGGGAAAGCAATTCGAGGAGGTGTTTAGGCAGCACTACATCGGATTTTACGCCCATTTCTAGGGCTTGATTTTTCCTCCAGCGCTTGAGCGCTTCATAGCGTTTTTGGATGCGCTCATCTTGGATTGTTCTTGGAGAAGGAGGCTCAATTTCAGCTGTTGGAGTTTGCAGTCCGCGTTGAATGGTTTGAAGAAGGCCATCACCAAACTTGCGTATAAGCTTAGAGCTAAGCTCAGGGCATTCCTGCAATCCATACCGATCGCGGGGTAAACAGGAAGCAAGCGAAAGCAAGGCTTTTTCGGGAATGATACGATAGACAGGTTGATTGTATTGACGGGCAATTTTCAGCCGGAAAAGATATAGTTCTTGCAGCACTGCTGTTTGCCGGCGGTTAAATTGATATGCTTGGGCTTTTTTTACGGCGTGCTGTTTGGCTAATTGGATCTCATTGAATTGAGGATCTTTGGTACCATTGATGCGGGTTAGGTGAACACAATCTTCTTGAAACAATTCCAATCGTTGGGTTTGGCGGAGCTGTTTTTTCAGTTCTTGACTTAATGGAATAAGATAGTGGGTATCTTGAATGGCATATTCAAGGTATTTCCTTGGTAGAGGGCGCAACCCCCAATTGGCTTGCTGATAACGTTTGTTTAGATGGACATTGAACATCTGCGAAAGAATACTGCTTAACCCCACTTCGCTCCAGCCTAGGACAGTTGCTGCCCACATAGTATCAAACACGTTATTGAATCTAAATCCGAAGTCGCGCGAAAGACAAATTAGGTCGTACTCAGCGGCGTGAAAGATTTTTTCAATCTGAGGGTTAGAAAAAAGCGGGGCTAATATCTCCATACCCTCGCGTTTCAATGCCAAAGGGTCCACCAAGTAATCCGCCTCGGGAGTAGAAAATTGAACTAGGCAGACTTGCTCCTGATAAGCATAAAGGCTGTTTGATTCGGTGTCAACCGCAACTGCCGCTGCCTGCATAAGGTTTTCCATCAGGCAGTGCACTTCTGGAATGGTTGTTATGAGATGAGGAACAGCGGTTATGTTGACCCCCGCAAAGGAAGAATTTTTTTCATAACTAAAGCATCTTCTCCATCATGGTAATAGCCCTTCCAAGTGTGGGAGATTTGATAATCCGCTTTTAAGTAAAGCTGCTGAGCAATGCGGTTGGAAAGGCGTACGCAAAGATAAATGGTATTGCTCTTTGCCCTTTTTTCAGTTTCTTCTAAAAGAGCTTTGCCGATTCCTTGATTCTGATAAGCGGGCAACACGCCGATGGTGGCGAGCCAATCGGCGTGTTCTTTTGCTTTGTATTCTAATGCAGAAAATCCAACCATTTTCCCATCGAGGACAGCTTTGAGGCGGGTAATATGGGGCAAGGTAAGAATACCAATCAAATCCCAGAGCGGCCAGGCGTCAAGGGGGAATGCTTCACGCTCCAATACTTGAAGTGCACCAAGGTCGCGCCAAGAAGCATTAGTAATAGTGAACGCCTTGTCCATAGGAAAACAGAAGGAAGGAAAATGCTACTCCTTTTTATTCATAAAGTCTTTAAGCAGACTGGTGAACTCCATCGGGAAAATGAACTTTGTGGATGGACTTAAGCCGAGCTGTTTGAGAGTTTCGAAATATTGCAGGGTTAAGGTTTTATGGTCAATCTGCTGTGCGGCTTGATAAATGCGTTCTAGGGCAGCTGCAAAGCCTTCTGCCTGCAAGAGCTGAGCTTGTTTCGATCCTTCAGCGCGGAGGATGACAGCTTGTTTTTCACCTTCGGCTTGGAGAATGGCAGCTTGGCGCTGGCCTTCAGCGATATTGATGGCAGCATCGCGTTTGCCGGTTGATTCAATGACGTTGGCACGGCGATCGCGTTCGGAAGACATTTGGCGGTTCATGGCATCGGTGATTTCGCGTGGCGGGATGATCTCGCGGATCTCGACATTTGTTACTTTTACACCCCAGCGCTCAGTTACTTCATCAAGACGGGTGCGTAGCATCAAGTTGATGTGCTCGCGCTCAGAAAGCACCTCATCGAGCTGAATACCACCCACGACTGCTCTTAAAGTGGTAGTTGCCATACCTTGAGCAGCAGCTTCGAAGTTGCCCACTTGGAGCACGGATTGCATGGGATCAAGAACTTTATAGTACCAGATAAAGTCAACGGAGAGTGAAGCGTTATCCTTGGTGATGCATACTTGGTGAGGTATCTCACGGACTTGCTCTCGCAGATCTACTTTTACCCCTCTATCAATAATAGGGATAAGAATGACCAACCCGGGACCTTTGGACCCGATACAGCGTCCAAGCCGAAAAACAACCAGACGTTGATATTCAGGAACAACACGGATGGCTGCCGCAATAAACAAGATGGCAAGCAGAATGACTGCACCAATTAAACATGTAACCGAACTTAATACTGCCTCCATAACATTACTCCTTTCAAGGTTTTATTTCTTCGACCAACAAGATGAGACCATCACGGCCGGTAACGCGTACTGGACGGTTATTAGGAATGAGAGAGGTGCTGCGGGCACTCCATAATTCGCCATTAACGAAAATTGTGCCTTCATGATGGACGTTTGTCCGCGTTTCTCCAATTGCTCCAATTAGCTGACTGAGATCCTGAACGGGTATTTGCTGATGAGCTTCGAGGGTTTTGCGGGCGATGTACCAAAAGACACTCCCATCGAGGATAGATAGAATAATGATCAGTACAGGATGAGCACCAGGGTACCAGTTTTCTCCTTTGAAGAAAAAAGCTGCTCCGATGAGAGAGATAATTATTGAGCTTGCCAGATAAAGTGGCTGCCAGTTGAATTTTGCTGCGAGGATTAGCGGAACGAAACCCAACAGCATGAGGAGTAAAGCCCATAATTGAGTTGGCAATTGAACAACAAACCAACCGCACAACATCATCATGGTGAGCGCAGTGATCTCAAGGATGCCGGTACCGGGGGAAAGAATAGCTAATAAGGTAATGAGCATGCTTACCATTAAAACTAAGTAACCAACATTTGGGTTAACAAGAATATCCATAATTAACTCATTTTAAAGGATACAATTTTTAAGCAAGGTGGTGAAAATCATCTGTGTTTTGATTATATCATATCTTATGCAATATCCTTCTCGATCGGTTATACTTGTTTCTATACTCACAAAACAAGGAATAGATCATGCGAATCAATCGAATAAAGCAATGTTGGCAGGAAAAGAAAACAGTGATAAATGCTTGGCTGACCATACCAAGCAATTGGACAGCTGAGTTATTGGCACATCAAGGTTATGATTCCTTGACGATAGATATGCAGCATGGGCTGATGGACTATACAACCGCGCTGAGTATGCTGCAAGCTATCTCAACCACTGAGACAGTTCCTCTGGTTAGAGTCCCTTGGAACGAGCCGGGCATCTTAATGCGCATGTTGGATGCCGGCGCTTACGGTATTATTTGTCCGATGATCAATAACCGAGCAGAAGCTGAGGCGTATGTAGCCGCTTGCCGCTATGCTCCATTAGGAATGCGCTCCTATGGGCCAAGCAGAGTTGTTCTCTATGCGGGCAGTGATTATTTAATGCATGCAAATGAGGAGGTTCTGCTGCTGGCGATGATTGAAACGCGGGAAGCTCTGGAAAATGTGGATGAAATTGTCTCTACAGAAGGCTTGGACGGCATTTATTTGGGACCTGCCGATTTAAGCCTAAGCCTTGGGCTAAAAAAGATTGGGGATTATCAAGAGCCGAAAATGCAAGAGGCTGTGGATCGCATATTAGAATCGCTGAGAAGGCACCAAAAGTTTGGCGCAGCGCATGCATCAAATCCTCAAGATGCGGTAATGCTAGCAAAGCGCGGTTTTCATATGGTTACACCTGCCCATGATACCGCGTTACTTGAAGCGAGCGCAAAACAGGCTTTGATCCAAACTCGTCAGGGTCTTGCTCTTTAGCTTTTGTTCAGCTTAGTTTGAGTATTGCTCCAAATTGTCTGCCATTCATCATTCAGCATATTGCCTAAACAGGGCTGCATACCTTGGGCAGGCAGTACATCGCCATCTGGTTCAACGTAAAGCCAAGCCTTGCCAGCTCCTTGTATGCTTTCTTCAGTGGGAAGCTCCAATACTAGAGGGTTGAGATTGGAATAGGGTACAGGCAGATCCCAGACTAGGCTTAGATGCAAATGAGCTGCTTGCTGACGCGCTTGCTCAAGCAGCGGCTGAAGGGATGGATCGCTGACGCTGAGCGAAATGGCGTTAGCTCCCATTTCGGCTAACCTCTGCAGAATCTGCAGCACCTGGGTTTGATTGTTGGGGGTGATAGTGAGATGAACGGCGGTGAACATGTCATCTGGCAAAATTATTTTGAGAGCTTCCCAGCATTGGTTATTATCGGGATCGAGGACAAGCATGAGATGATCGAGTCCCTGCCGGGCAAGGTGCTCGAAAAAGTCGCGGTCGGTTAAACGCAGCCCATTGGTGATGATTCCTGTAACCTGCCCGTATTGTTCAGCGTGTGCCAACAGGTCGGCAAGATCGGGGCGAAGAGTTGGTTCACCTCCTGTGAAAATAAGGTGAGGTATGCCGGCTTGCCAAGCTTTATCTATTATCTTCTTCCATTCCTCGCAAGTCAATTCGCGCTTAACATTTTGATGAGAGCTGGCAGCAGATTCATCGTTTTCTAGGTAGCGGTAAGTAAGCGCGCAATCTAAACGATAGGGAGCAGAGATTGCGTGTGAATATGGAGTGCTGCGTTCAAATTCAAGAAAAGTGGTGGGATCAAGATCGGGGGTGAGAATAAGTTCCTGAATCCGATCGCGAAACTGCTGATAATCCTGAAGCGCTTGTTGGGATGATATATGATAACGTTGGCTGACAAGTTTTGCTACTTCCTGATCGGTGGTTTGGTTGATATAGTGAAAGGCATATTCTGCTGCGGTTTGGTTAAGGTACAGGACAGTAGCAGCATTTACAATAAGGACGCCGCTGCCATCTTTTTCTAGGCGCAGGTGGAGGCGATAGGGGATGGGGGCATCTGGGGGGGTGTGGTTAGTGAATATGCCTGGAGGAAGCGGTTGATGAGGGGTGAGCCATTTTTTTATTTGCTCGGTAATTTTCATTTAGTTGCCCTCCTTAGGTAAGGAAAGTGAGAACCTTGACATCATTGTATCACATTCTTCCGTCAAGCAAGCAGATTGGGTGAATGGCTTGGCGCTGAGTGCCATCCTCGATTTGTGAGCGGCAGGATGTACCGACAGCGCATACTATTGCATCAGGTGGAGCAGAGCGAATGGTTGGGAAAAGGGCATGCTCGCCAACTTCCATAGACAAGTCATAGTGTTCAGCCTCATAGCCAAAAGCGCCAGCCATGCCGCAACAACCGCAGTCTATTAACTTGACCTCATAGCCGAGAGCTTCGAGCATGGCTTGTGTTGCAGCTACTCCAACAGGGTAACCATCATCAGCCGGACTTTGAGCTTTTTGGTAGCAATGTCCGTGCAGCAGTACAGTATTGGTTTGGGGAACAGAAGTCTGACAAAGGAGAATGCGCTGCAAAGGAGTTTCTCCAGAAGCAAGCGGACGCAGAAGGAACTCATCAATCATCCAAGCCCGTTTTGCTAAAGCAGAAACGTATGGATCATTGGGGAAAAAGTCTAAAAATTCATCCTTGAGGGTGTAGATTTCGGATGGCTCAACACCAATGACAGGCAATTTGCCTTGAGGGTCGAAGTGACGGATAGCAGCAAGAAGCTGAGCAGCGTGGTTACGTGCGGCTTCGAGAAAGCTTTTGGAGATCATGGTGCGTCCTGCTCCATGGATAGGCAGCACCTGAACCGTGAGCCCAGCCTTTGATAAAGCCCGCAGGGCAGATTGTTCGGTTTGAGGATGGAAGTAGTGTGAAAAAGTATCGGTTAGAAATAGACAATCCAGTGATTTAGTGTTAGGCGGCTGTGGAATAGGCTGAGGGTGTGAGAAGGAAGGAAAAGCCCGTTTTGAACTTAGTCCTAATATTTTTTCATTGAGCCAGCGTACGGGCGTGAGGCGAAAAACAAGGTTGGTTAAGGGTGCAAAAGCTGAACCTAAGGGCGCTAGCTTGCCAATGAAAGCAAAAAGAAAATCGCGCGGTTTGCGGGCAAGCGGATGTTTTTGGTAATATGCATGCATGAACTCGTATTTGAGTTTAGCTACATCTACGGAGGATGGACACTCCGATTTGCAGCCCTTGCATGCCAAACAGCAATCCAAGCTTTCATAAATAGCTTCGGCAATGGGTTTGGCTTGAGGATGGTGTGGGGGGAGTGCGATGTAGGTACGCAAAAGGTTGGATCGTCCGCGGGTGCTGAAAAATTCATCTTGGGTAGCCTGAAAAGAAGGGCACATCACGCCATCTGATTTGCGGCAAACGCCGGCACCGTTGCAAAGTTCAATGGCTGACGCGAGTCCCCCTTGACGCTGAAAATCAAGAAGAGTATGCCAAGTATAAGTGCGATGAGGAACTTCATAGCGCAGATGTTCATGCATTGGCGGCGGATCAATGATTTTGCAGGGGTTGAGGATGTGATGGGGATCAGCAGTATCTTTCAAACGGCGAAAGAGCTGAAGGATTTCTTTACCAAAAGCTGCTTCCAGCCATTCGGATCGAGCGATGCCATCCCCGTGTTCGCCGCTGACAGCACCGCCTAAACGCACGGTAAGCTCAACTGCCTGCTGGGCAATGGAGCGCATTTGGGCGATGCCGCGGGCTTCTTTGAGGTTGAGGATTGGGCGAATGTGCAAACAGCCAGCTGATGCATGGGCATAATAATTGGCGCGTACTCCTTCGGATGCCATGATGTTTTCCATTTCACGAACAAAAGCGCCCAAATGTTCAACCGGCACAGCTAAATCCTCAATAAAGCCGGCTGGTTTTTCATCTCCTGGTTGAGAAGCCAAGATGCCTAAGCCGACTTTACGTACTTCCCAGACTTGCTGTTGCTGTTGTGGAGTAGTGGCGATAAGTAGATCATCTTTGTGTGCGGAGGGGAGGCTGTGCTGCAAGCGGTCAATTTTAGAGTGAACATCTGCTGCTTCGCCAGCGAATTCGATGACAAGCAACGCTTGAGGGTCTCCTTTGATGAAACTTAGTTGTTTGGCGTAAGCAGGCACAGCCCGCGCCAAGCGGATAAGATCACCTGGAATAAGCTCAATTGCAGCTGGTTTTAATTGAAGGAGGTCAGGTACAGCTTCGCAGGCTTGAATGATCCCCTCATAAGAAATAATTGCCAATATTGTATTTTTCAGCTTTGGAACAAGGCGTAAAGTAACGGTACGCAAAATGCCCAGGGTACTTTCACTGCCGGCAAATAAGGGGGCTAAATTCAGCTTGCCTGGTGGAATGGGCGGATAAGGTAGTGGGGTGTTTTGCCAATCGTCCCAGCAAGGAGGCGCTGAAGGAGACCAAGGCATAAGGAAGTTAAGGTTGTAGCCGGAGGCGCGGCGCCAGACGCGACTCCAGTGTGCCTGAATGAGTGCGGCATGCTGCTGATGAACTTCAAGCGCAAACTGATAGAGAGCAGCTTCAAGGTTATTTTCAGAAGGCGAAAAGGCAGCCTGATGATTGCTGCGTTGACGTGCTTCTTCTATGGTCAGCTCGGAAAAAGTGGTGCGCGAGCCATCAGCCAAAATCACATCGGCAGCAAGCAAATGGTCTGCACTCATACCGTAAAGGATGGAATGTGCGCCGCTGGCGTTGTTGCCGATGCAGCCGCCAAGTGTAGCGCGGTCAGCAGTTGCTGGATCTGGACCAAAGGTTAAACCGTAGCGGTTGGCAGCCCGATTAAAGGCAGTGAGGATGACACCAGGTTCGGCAGTCGCTGTCTTTTCTTCGGGATTGATCGAAAGAATGCGGGTGAGATGCCGAGAGCAGTCTATGATCAGAGCTTCTCCGATCGCTTGGCCTGCCAAACTGGAACCAGCACCGCGCGCCAGTAGAGGAACTTGGTATTGAGCTGCGGCCGTAACAATGGCATCCAATTCATCCAAGTGGCGCGGGAAAACAATCCCAAGAGGTTCCATCTTGTAGATGGAAGCATCTGTACTGTAAAGTACCCTTGAAACGAGATCGCGGTGTACTTTTATGGAGTATTTAGATTCAAGTGTGTTGATAAAATCGAGATTTAGCTGCATAAGTGGAATCATATCCTATAATTTTGAGGAGTGCAATAGAAAAACAAAAAATTATTAGGTCTGATCTGAGGTCTAATGAATATGCAATCAATGAAAATCGGAAACCGATTTCTCTAGGAACTTGACAAAGGGTAAAAAATTGGCTATAATAATGTCAACGTTGTCGTTGTCGTTGACGACAAGGCTGTTTTGGCTATATTTTTCCTCAGAGATTTGCCTAGTTATTTATGAGAAAACAAATTACTATGCGCGATATAGCAAGAATAACCGGGGTTTCACCAAAAACGGTTTCGCGCGTGGTGAATAATCAAGGTGAGATTAGTGAAGTAACCCGCAAGCGCGTGCAAGAGGCGATCGAGGCATTAGGGTACTCACCAAATATTACAGCCCGCAGTCTAGTCCAAGGCCGCAGCAATACCATCGCTGTTGTAGCATGGGGAATAGAGTATTATGGGCCTTCAAGGGTGGTTGTTGGGATTGAACGGCAAGCAGATGAGTATGGTTATTCCCTCTTGCTTACTTTGCTGCGAGCAAAAGAAACTGATCAAAAGATCCGCGATACGCTGAAGGATTTAGCCGCACGCAGAGTAGATGGGATTGTTTTTGCTATCCCTGAATTTAATGACAATCGAGCATGGATAAATGAGGAAGTATTAAATCGTTTGCCGCCAATTGTATTCCTCAATATGGAAAGCAGGTCTGGGATAAATATCGTCAGTGTGGATAACAAAGCGGGGGCACGCTTAGCGGTTACTCATTTACTGGAACAAGGTCGCAAAAGGATTGCGACGATTTGTGGACCACAGCGCTGGTGGGAAGCTCGTCAGAGATTGGCGGGTTGGAAGGAAGTGCTTGATCAGGCTGGTTATTTTTCATCTGCAGACATGATTGCTGAAGGAGATTGGTCAGCCGAAAGCGGTGAACGAGCTATGCGTCAATTGCTGGAATCGGCACCGAATATAGATGCAGTATTTGTTGCTAATGATCAAATGGCACTAGGAGCTTTAGGTGTTCTGCATCAAAGAGGAATTAGTGTGCCGGATGATATAGCAGTAGTAGGTTTTGATAATGTGCCGGATTCAGCCTATTTTTATCCCCCCCTTTCTACAATAGATCAACCATTGTTGGAATTGGGCAGAGTCGGGGTGCAAAAGTTGAATCAAATGATTGCTACAGCGCGGCGTGATGATGATGGAATGGAAAAAAGTACAACGCTGTTGATGCCAAAGATGATAGTGAGGCAGAGCAGTGTTGAACAAGAAAATAAAAGTATATAGCAGGTTTTTGCATGGTTACAGACAAGATCAAAAAAATAAAAGGAAGGGTGTTCTTATGGGAGTAGAAGAAAGAGTATCTGCTGAACCTAGCGAGCAGCCTTTATTGGAGATGCGTTCTATCACTAAAGAATTTCCGGGCGTCTTAGCGCTTTCCAATGTAGATTTTGACGTACGGAAAGGAGAAGTGCATGCTCTGGTAGGGGAAAATGGGGCAGGAAAGTCCACCTTGATGAAAATCATCGCGGGAGTGTATGAACGTGACGGCGGTGAAATGTATTTTAAGGGACAGCCAGTACACTTCAATACGCCTCGCCAAGCCCAGGAAGCGGGAATTGCGACCATATACCAGGAGCTTAATCAAGTTCCCCAATTATCGGTTACGGAGAATATCTTTTTGGGGACTGAAATCACCAAAGGTTTTCGATTAAACTGGAAGGAAATGCACCAACGAGCTAGGGAATTGTTGGCGAAGCTGCATTTGGATATTGATCCAACTCAGCCGTTGGGCAACCTGGGAGTTGGGCAGCAACAAATGGTGGAAGTAGCAAAGGCAATTCATCAAAAAGCCGATCTTATTATCATGGACGAACCTACTTCTTCCTTAAGCATTCGCGAGATCAAAGATTTATTCACCCTAGTGCGCGAGTTGAAGAGTCAACACGTCTCGATCATCTATGTCAGCCATCATCTTGAAGAAACCTTTGAACTGAGCGATAGAATTACTGTGCTGCGGGATGGCAAATTGATCACTACTAAACCTGCATCCGAATTGGATATGGACGGCCTCATTCGTTTGATGGTGGGGCGCGATTTGTCTGAAAAATATCCAAAAGAGATTGTGCCGCGTGGTACAGAAATATTGCGAGTTGAAGGGCTTTCTCAGGGCAAAAAATTCCGTGATATAAGCTTTTCAGCTTATGCGGGTGAGATATTGGGAATTGCAGGTTTGGTTGGTGCTGGACGAACTGAGCTGGTGCGTGCTATTTTCGGGGCAGATCCTATTGACAGTGGGTCGTTTTACATTATGGGGAAAAAAGTTGAGATCAGGCATCCACGGGATGCCATTTATAACGGTATAGGGTTGCTAACGGAGGATAGAAAATCTCAAGGTTTATTCCTGATGATGGGGGTGCGAGAGAATATAACCATGGCTGTCCTGGATAGATTAACACGCGGTCTTGCAACCAACCGTCGCTTAGAAAGCAAGCTGGCTCAAAAGTACATAGACTATCTAGCGATTAAAGCTTCTAGTCAAGATCAGCTAGCGATGAATTTATCCGGCGGTACACAGCAAAAAGTGGTATTGAGCAAATGGCTGGCTACTGAACCAAAAGTGCTGATTTTCGATGAACCAACCCGCGGTATTGATGTAGGAGCGAAAATTGAGATATATAAGTTGATGAATCAACTTGCACGTCAAGGGGTTGCCATTATCATGGTGAGTTCAGAACTTCCTGAAATATTAGGGATGAGCGACCGTATTCTTGTGATGGGTGGTGGACGCATTCGAGGTGAATTAACGCGTCAAGAGGCTACAGAAGAAAAAATTATGGAATTGGCGGTCAATATAGACAAGAATAATTAATTATTTAAATACTTAAGAGGAAAGTAGAGGAAAACCTCATGAGCGATAAAAGTGAAACACTTACAGAACCAAAAAGCAATGCAGGAAATGTAATAAGCAAAGTATTAGCTAGTACCGGTCCTCTGGTTGTGCTGCTTGTATTGGTGGTTATATTGTGGATTACAGCGCCGGCTTTTCGCAATCCTACCAGCATTATGCTCATTGGCTTAGAAGCAGCAGCTTTAGGTGTGGTTGCAGCGGGTCAGACTTATGTGATTTTAACCGGAGGTATCGATCTCTCCGTAGAAGCGATGGTTTCCTTCAGCGGAGTGATGGCAGCAATTTTGGTCGCGGGCACAAACATGGCTGGCGGGCAAATTGCTTATGGTATTCCCTCATGGCAGGCAATTAGTTTAGCATTAATCACTGGTCTGGCGATCGGTTTAATTCAAGGGGTTCTTATCACTCAAATGCGTATGAATCCCTTGATCGTAACATTAGGCTTTCGCAGCATGCTGATGGGAGCATCACTGGTATGGACGCGGGGAGCTGGAATAAACATATTAAAGGATGATTTTCTAACCTTTATAACTGGCTATATAATGCTTGGTTCTTTAAAGATACCGATGCCATTGGTTATTGCTTTGATTATTTACTTTATTGTTTGGTTTTCGCTTGCCCATACTAAATTTGGAAGATATACGTACGCCATTGGCGGTAATGAAACCGCGGCTCGTCTTTCAGGTATCAATGTGGACTTAGTGAAAACTTGCATTTATGGAATTAGCGGTTTACTGGCTTCAATTGGTGGAATTTTGGTTATGGGACGTTTGCAATCTGGAGCCTACCAAAATGGAACAAACATTACCCTTTCCTCTGTTGCTGCAGTGGTGATAGGAGGTACAGCACTCTCAGGTGGTATTGGTGGGGTGTGGGGTACCTTGATAGGTGTATTTATTCTGCGTGTAGTTGAAGCTGGGTTAGTGTATCTTTCTGTGCCTTCCAATGCTAAGGAAATCGTCATCGGAGTGATTATTGTGTTGGCAGTTGCACTTGATGTTGCTCGTCGAGGGGAAATTCCATGGCTGCAATTACGCAAAGCGCGGCAATAGAGATGTCAAGAGGTTGTTGGCTAGGCCGGTTAACCTGGATCGGTGCACCAGGATAGAAAAAAATTCACCGGAAAAATAAAAAAATTAATAATAAGTAAAGGAGGAAGTATGCAAAAAAAGAGACTGTTTACGTTTATTTCTGTATTGGTTGTATTAAGCATGGTGCTGGCAGCTTGCGGCGCGCCTGCTGCAACCGAAGCTCCAAAGCAGGAAGCTCCTAAAGAGGAAGCCCCTGCTCAAGAAGCTCCAAAAGAGGAAGCTCCCGCCCAGGAAGCTCCAAAAGAAGAAGCTCCCGCACAAGAAGCTCCAAAAGAGGAGAAGCCGGCTGCAGAAGGTGAAGTATATGTAGGCTTTGTACCGCCGGCGTTGACGAGTCCATTCCATGTAGCGATGGTGGATGGAGCAACTGCGCGTGCGAAGGAACTTGGTTGGAAACTCGACGTTCAGGCACCGGCGAGCGAGGGTGACAACCAAGCCTTTGTATCCACGGTACAGCAATTATTGGAGAAGGGTGTGCAGGCGATGAGCATCAACCCGATCAACACTGATTCAGCGATCACAGCGGTGAAGGCGGCGAATGAGAAAGGGGTACCGATTTTAGCGCACAACTTTATCACGCCGTTTTCAGAGGGGAAAGTGGTAACCTATATTGGTTATGATCAATGGGGAGGTGCAGAGAAGCTAGCGAAGACGACATGTGAGCTGATAGCGAAGAAATACAACACGACGCCTGATCAAACCAAAGGGAAGGTATTTATCTTATTAGGGATTGAGAGTATTTTCAGCCATCGGCGGACGGGAGGATTCAAAGCTGGTTTAGCGAAGTACTGTCCGAACGTGCAAGTGGTCGGGGAACAGACTGCGGAATGGTTGAGGACGAAAGGGCAAGAAGTAGCTGCGATTGCGTTGCAGAAAGATCCTGACATTGATGTATTTTATGGGAACAGTGATGAAATGGCAATTGGAGCTGCTTTAGCTGCTGAGCAAGCTGGGTTAGTGATCAACAAAGACTTCTTTGCGGTAGGCATTGATGGCAATCAGCCGACGCTTGA
>DAOUFY010000096.1:0-6594 GCA_034429745.1 Anaerolineales bacterium | reverse complement strand
ATTGCTTATCCTGTACGAGGCATTTTTAGAAATCGTGATCGGTTCACCTTTAGGATGGCTGAAGTAATTGGCGTAGATTTTGAACGAAAACTTGTCTTTACTTCTTCAGGAGATGTGGCTTACGACTTTTTAGTTCTTGGTGTTGGTGGGGAGACAAATTTTTTTGGATTGCGATCCATTGCTCAGTACGGTTTAGGCATGAAAAATTTAGAAGATGCAGCTTTCATCCGTAACCATATTTTATATATGTTTGAAAAAGCTTCTTATGAAACAAACGCTGAGAAAAGACGCGCCATGCTTACCTTTGTCATTGTAGGAGGAGGTCCTACTGGTGTTGAAAGCGCAGGTGCATTAGCTGAATTGGTGAGATTAGTGTTGGTAAAAGATTATCCCACTATTAATATTAAGGACGTACGGATATTACTGCTTGAGGCACTGGATTCTCTATTGGCAACCTTCCCACACCATTTGCAAGATGTAGCCGAAAGAGAGCTTTGGAAAAAGCATGTAGAAGTCCGTTATGGGGCAGCAGTTGAAGACTATGACGGGTTTCGTGTATTGCTTAAAGGCGGTGAAGTTATTCCAGCACATACGTTGATATGGACTGCGGGAATAAAGACTGCAGCCGTGGCGGATAAGCTCGGATTGCAGCAAAGCCGTCAAGGCAGGTTGGTTGTTCGTCCAACTTTGCAAGTACCGCAGTATGAAAACGTCTTTGTCATTGGGGATGCGGCTTATTTAGAAGATGCTACAGGAAAACCATTGCCAATGGTGGCAACTGTGGCAATTCAACAAGGAAAACTAGCAGCTCAAAATATTTCTGCTTACCTTGAAGGCAGACCTTTGAAGGAGTTTGTCTATGAGGATCCGGGTCAATTGGCTACAATTGGAAGAAGTGTTGCCGTGGCAAAAATTGGACATTTTGAATTTAGCGGCTTTTTTGCATGGTTTATGTGGTCAATAGTTCACCTTTATCAATTAATTGGCTTTCGCAACCGCATTGCAGTGCTCATCAATTGGGCATGGGACTATTTCTTTTTTGAAAGAGTGGTAAGACTTATCATGCCTTCAAAAGAAAAGTGCTAAAGCTATCTGCTTTATTTTTTTGAAGGTGTGAAACGCACCCAATGGGGAGAATAAAACGTACCCTTTTTTTCATCATCCCGATAAAACTCAACAACGGCAGCGCCATTATTGATTTGTTCCCATTCCCATGCTACTGCGTCTTTTACACCCTCGTCACTATCTGGAAAATGGCGAATCTTTTTCTTGCCATCTTTATATATGGCTACGCAGCGAACGAGCGGGGGTTGCAAGATTTCCTGCACGCGGCCCATAGTATTTACTCATGACTGACAAGAAAAAGACAAGTAATTTTTGTTTCCCTATAGGATATTATATCATGGAGCTTTGCATTTTTGGAGAATTAGATTTTATAGAAAATTGCGTGTAATGGTAAATGATTTTTCCCTCTTGGAGGCCGAATGTATCTTTTCCATCATCAATAACTGCGCTTGAGGATTTAGCACGCCAATAAACAAGGCGGCTATTGTCTTTTCCGTGCCAACCGCTAAGAGTGAAGGAGGCCTTGGGAATTTGTTTTTCAATGAGATCCTGGTACCAGTTCTGAATGGCTTCTCTGCCTTGTATGGTGCGTTGGGCTGTTATGTGCACAGCATCGGGATGATAAAGCTGGGCAAGATTCCGCGTGTCATGTGAATTGAGGAATTGTATCCATTGAGTTATGAGGGGGTCAGGGGTTAATTCTCCTGCCCAGGGATAATCAGCGATGGTGTTCCAAAGATGAGGCAGTCTGTTACGGCAGTAGTCCCAGCTCCAAAAATTGGCGGCTTTTAGGTTTAGACTTTCGGCAGTTTGCAAAAATTCAATAATTTCCGATTCTGTGGGAGTCCATTGGTGTTCTGAGAAGGCAGCGCCGGTAGGAATAATGGGACGAAAAGGGGTGATTTCTTGAAATTCGCGAACACAACGCTTTAATTGCTCTGCCGGATTGTTGGATTTTACCCAATACATTTGAGGCATATTGAAATCACATTGATTAAGAAATTCTTTCCATGGCAGCAAAGTATGATAGGAAGGAAAACGATAGGAAGCCAATGCAATAGGCAAATCCTTCAATTCTTTACGCAGATCGTTCATGAAGAGGTTCGCGGCACCTTTTTTATTGCGATCTTTGTATTCTTTTTCTGCGTCAATGGCATAGCCTTGCACCCCTAATTCAAGAATGCGGCGTATGGCGATGCGCGCTTCGTCACGTGGTTTTTCACCATAAACATAATGCCATCCCCACACGACAATTCCTCTTTCTTGAAGTGCTCGGACTACAGGGAGAGCAAGATCTTTTTGGGTTTTCCAATCATAATTATAGGGGAATGCCCCATCAGCAATTTTTATCAGCACATGGGTCAAAGCTGCTTGTTGAGCTAACAAAGCAATTTTTTCAGCATCACCTTTTTCACAGGATCTCACTTGCCATATATAAAAGCCTTTGCCTTCCAGAGACATAATTCCTCCCAACTTTGTATTCAACCGAACCGCGGATGTTATAACTCCAAAGCTTGCAGCATAAGCAGCCGAATGGGATCGCGTTTTGGCAGAAGCACCTTAGACCCATCAGTGGGTACAGTCCATTCTTTTACGAAAGAGCTGCCAATATGGTATTGACGAATGGGCAATTTCTCTTTGTTCTTGATGATAAAAGGGATATACTGGGCAATATTTTCAAAGGTCATATTAGTGCTTACAATAGAAGACAGCTGATGATACATTTCTGGTGCTTCTCTTACAAGGTCTGTCCTGATGAGTCGTTGAAAAACAGCGAGCAATACTTCCTGTTGCCGGCGGGCACGGTCGAAGTCGCTTGTTGCATAACGCGCTCGGCAATACCAAGTGGCTACTGCTCCATTCATGTGAATTTTCCCAGCCAATATAGTGCGGTTGCCGCGTAACATTGGATCATAATCTGTCATGGTGTAAGCTACGTTGACGTCAATGCCCCCAAGGTGATCAATGAGTTTTTCAAGCGCAAATATGTTAATACGCACGTAATAATCTAACTTTATGCCAAAGTTGTAAGCAAAGGTAAGTGACAGCAGATCAAAGCCACCGCGTTGGTAAATGACATTGATGCGTTGCATTGTCCATCCGGGAGCATAAACATATAGATCACGAGGGAAAGAAAGTAAAATGATAAGGTTTTTGTTCGTGTCAATGCTCACCAGTATGATGCCATCGGTTCGCAATCCACTTTCATAAGGACGCTGATCATCTCCTAATAAGAGTATATTGGTTTGCGAAGGAGATTTGTCTAGAAGAGGCATGGGGGGAGGGATTTCAATTGGTGGATATATTGTCGGGCCGGGATAGTCTCCCCATGTTCTTACGATAGGTGGTACTTTGGTTGGTGTTGGGTCTATATACTGAACTGGAAGTTCTGTAGATTTGTTTTCTTTTGAAGTTGGAGAAATGAGTGGAGTTAACGCCAAATTCGTAGATTGTTTATTCTCTTGTGGCTTAATAATAGCATCAGCATTGAGAGGTAAACGAGAACAAGCAGCAACAGCTAGATTTATCAATACTATCCATGAAAACAGGTGGTTGATTCGATGTTTTATCATTTGTTTAATGTCTTGAATTTTTAGTTGGGTAAGCGTTTTGTTGGACAGATGGAGTTGTGGCATTCGTCAGTTCTGGCGATATTGTGTATATCGGCTCACTCACATCCGTTGGAATGCTTGTTGTGGCTGCTGCTGCAGGTGTTTCCGTGATAATTGGGGTTGATGTGTGTATATTAGTCGAAGATGATGTGGAAGTTGGATAGATGGTTGAATTGCTTGGGGTAATTGTCCACCATGGAATTACCTTTGTAGAACTTAAAGGTGTAAAGGGCAAGTAAGGCAAATATATTTGTTGACCAGTTCGTAAAAACAACCTGTCTGTAAGACAATTTGCCCGCATTATTTGTTCGACCGTGCTATGTGTACTTATGCTCAGGGAGGTTAATGTATCGCCTGTTTGAATGGTATAGTACACCCAACCAACTGGGGGTACGCATTGGGTTGGTGTTGAAGTGAATAGCTGTGCAGTGGGAAGTGGTGGAACATAAATGATTTTACCAGGTGAAATATCCATATCTTTGAGACAGTTTGCTACTAAAAGTTGTTGTGGGGATATCTGGTATTTTCGGGATAAACTTGCTATAGTATCGCTGGGTTGAATAAAAATCGCGTTCCAATTGCCTGGAGGAGGACAATAGCGCAGTGCTGAGGTAGCAGTACTCAATAATGCGATGGGCGTTTTATCCTTCGTTTGAGGTTGAATCTGTGTGGAAAAATGTTGTTTTTGTTCTGTGTTTGGTGGTATAAGCTGATTCGACGGTGATGTGAAATTATTGTTAGTCTGTAGTGCGCCCCCACTATTGTTTGTTGTGGTTATCGAAAGAGAACTATCCTTTTTACCCAAATTTTCGATTAAGGATAGTTGAAAACTTCCCCATGCTATGATGAGGAATAAAGTTGAAAAAAAAATTGCTTGAAAAAATGAGCCACGCATTTTATATCTTTCTGATCCGCTCTTATTCCTTTGTTTCGTCCTTATCCGATGAGGTTGTTAGTGGTAGGATAAAACTAAAGGTATTGCCTTTGCCTTCCTCACTATCTATCCAGATTCGACCCTTGAGAGCTTCGATCAAGGTCTTTGCAATGGATGGACCCATTTCACTTTCTCCGGGGCGGGCAGCAATAAGGTAGGAAGGACGGTAAAAAGGTGAAAAAACGAGCGAAAGCTCATCTTTAGGCAAAACTTCACCGTCATCCGAAATTTGAACAAACAGCTGCCGCGAAGATTCATCTTCATTAACCACAGTTTTAATTTTTATATTGCCACGCGGCGGAGCCATGTTAATACTATGACGAAGAAGATTTACCATGATTTGATGAAAAGCATCCTTATCCAATGGCAACGGGCTTTGAATATTTGTCTCTTTAGTATCAACACGCAGACCTTTCTCTTGAATATCCATCTCATAAACAGCTAGACATTTATCTAAAGCTGTCTGCATATCCAACATTCTTGGATAAGGGCTCATCACATTGCTTTCTAAAATGGTAATTTTTGATAATTGAGTTAAACGCTCATCGAGCTGTTTTATGCCTTCTTTTACTTTTTCAAGGAATTTTTTCTGTAATGCGCCTAAAGCACCGACGGATTCATCGAGCAATAAGTCGCTGTAATCAAGGATAGTTGACATAGGGTAACGCAGTTCTTGGGTTGAAGCTGCAATCTCAGCCAGCCTTTGTTCCATTTGTTGAGTTAATTGTTCTCTGATTTCAATGGTTTGTTTTTCTGCTGCAGCGAGTTGTTTTTTGAGTTCATCAATCGTTCGCTTGGCTTTATTTAGTTCCTTATCAAGAAGATTTATATTTTTTTCTTGCACTTCTAGTTGACGGGCAGATTCGTCGTACTTTTGCAGAAGCTTTTTGTTCTCTAGATTCTTTTGATTGAGAATTTTTTCAATCGAACTTTTTTCAAGTTCAAATTTTCTTTGCCAGTCTTGGATAGCGATGTTTTTTTGTTCGATAACCTTTTGTAATTCTTCGATTTTTCCTCGAGCCTGGTTGAGCTGATCTTGGTATTCAGGAATGTGCTGAAGTTCCTTTCTAGCCAACTCAAGGTTCTTCTCGAGTTCTTCATTTTTTACTTGAGAAAGAGAAAGAGCTTGTTGTAGTTCCAAGATTTGATTTTTCGTTGATGTGAGGTTTTCCTGAAGAGACAGAACGGTTTGTTCTAATTTGGGCAGGTAAGACACTTTTTGAGATTGTTCCTCAAAAAGCTCTTTGAGCCTTCTATACTCCTCTTGAATGGAAGAATAACTTTCTTGAACAATGCTATCCTCTTTGGGTTGAGAACTTGTTGAATCAGACGTAGTCCTTGGTTTATTCAACCATTGGGATAATTGGATAGCTCTGGCTTCGTCTTCTTTACGCCAAGGAATTGATTTTCTCGTCAGGATCAATGCAAGAAAGCTAGGTTCGTTTGAAATAGGTACCCCTAAAAGGTGTGCAGGAGACTGATCCTTAAGGTAGGCTTTAAGTGTTTGCAAATCCTGTGATTGGTTTTCTGAATCAATAATAATGGATTTGCTTTTGCTAATGGCATGGCTTAATAGGGGTACCTGCTTTTTTGAACAAGCAGCTTGAGAAAAGGAAAGCTCTTCATGAAAATTTGAGATTTCCTTGGTATTAAGGGATGGTGTAGTGGGATACCACAATATAAAGTCTTCTGAGCTGTTCTCTCCTTTGGTTAATATAAAGACTTCTTCAGCGTGGAGGGCGGTTTTAAAGAATTGAGCAATAATCGCAAGAGGAGTCTGAAGAAGCTGATTTTGAACTTGAAACCAATTTTGAATGAATTCTTCTAACAGCTCTGGCTCAGATGATATGGGTTCTTGGGTTATACGTGTTTCTGGGGTTTTTTGTCTTGTCAATGATAAAGTTAAGCTAAACATTAATGGATAAGTGATGATTTGCCCAAACCGTACAATACCAAGGTAATGGCTGTCAAGAATTGGGTAGC
>DAOUFY010000095.1:0-3135 GCA_034429745.1 Anaerolineales bacterium | reverse complement strand
TTGAGATGTTCATAAATATCATCTAAATTTGCATAGGTCTTTAATAATGCTTGCGCCGTTTTTTCTCCAATACCTGGCACACCTGGGATATTATCGGAATTATCCCCCATGAGAGCCTTCAGATCTATCACTTGATCTGGACGTACTCCCAAGGTCTTAATGACATCTTCCGGCATATAGTCTTTAGAATCTGCAAGCGTCTTGCCGGGTAAATTCACAATAATCCTTTGGGATACCAATTGAAGGAGGTCTCTATCTCCTGTGTATATTTTCACCCCCAAACCATTGTCAACAGCCCAACGTGCACTGCTTCCTAAAACATCATCTGCCTCATAATTATCAATCTCCAAGCGCGGGATATTAAAAGCATCTACTAATTCGCGAATGCGGTCTATTTGTGGGCGCAAATCATCTGGCATTTTGGCTCGGGTTGCTTTGTAATGTGGATACAATTCATGCCGAAATGTGCGTCCAGTATCAAAAGCTACAGCCAAATAATCCGTACTTTCTTGTTCTAAAATACGCAATAAAACACTGGCGAATCCAAAGACCCCGGCAGTCGGTTCGCCTTTGCTCGTAACCCATCCACCCCTATTCCCTTGATAGGAAGAACTCAAAGTCAATGCAAAATATGCTCGATAGGCAAGTGCATGCCCATCAATCAAGCTTATCAGTTGCGTCATTTAGATTTCCTTTATCTGAACTAAGCCTCTATAACTAAAACATGAAATATAAAACTTATAATAAAAAACCATCCCCCTTTTTTTTTGAGGGGGATGTGAACGTCTTTGTCATTCTTCCTTGCGCGCTTCTAATTCCTTTTGTCGAGAGGCAATAACCTCTTGGGCTACATTGGCTGGCACAATTTCATAATGGGAAAGCTCCATCGAGAAAATACCCCGCCCTCCTGTCATCGAACGCAATTCAGCGGTGTAATGCAGCATTTCCGCTAATGGCACTTGGGCTGTTACGACAGATCTTCCACGTTCCGTATCCATTCCAAGAACTTTGGCACGTTTGGTAATCAAATCACCCAGTACATCACCCATATTGGCTTCGGGTACAACTATTCTCACATTCATGATCGGCTCAAGCAGTACCGGTTTAGCTTCCTTGAACGCTAACTTAAAGCACTCACGAGCTGCTATTTCAAAGGCTACCGGCTTTGAATCAACCGGGTGTTCCTTACCATCAGTGATAGCTACTTTTACCTTAACAATGGGATAACCAGCCAACACACCATTTTTCATCACATTCTTCACGCCTTTTTCAATAGCCGGCATGTAGGATGAAGAAATTGCCCCACCAAAAACCTCATTGACAAACTCAAAGTTTTCTTCTGCCAGAGGCTCAATTCTCATATGCACTTCACCAAACTGCCCTGCCCCACCGGTTTGCTTTTTATGGCGGTATTGAGCTTGCGCCACTTTTGTGATCGTTTCTTGATACGGCACTTTGGGCTCTTCAATAAGCAGGTTGGTTTGAAACTTGGTTTCAGCTTTGCGAATAGTTACATCAATATGCTGATCTCCCATACCCTGTAAGATGGTTTGATTAGTGCTTGCTTCTTGATACCATGACAGCGTCATATCTTCTTCACAAAGGCGGGTTAAGGTTGGAGATAATTTGCCCGCATCAGCTTGTGTTTTTGGTGTTACAGCAACTCGAAAGAGAGCATTAGGATATGCTGGCACAGGTAATGTTAAAGGATGACTTTTATCACAAAGGGTATCTCCAGTTGCTGTTACGCTCAATTTCGGTACAACACCAATATCCCCGGCATGGATATTTTTTACTGCTATTTGCTCCTTACCACGCAGGATATAAATTGTCCCCAAGCGCTCTTCTGCTTTCTTTGTTTGATTCCATACTCGCGAATCAGAACTCATTACCCCGCTATAGACTCGAAAATAAGTAATTCTTCCAACAAATGGATCTGCAGTGGTTTTCCACACATAAGCAGCTAGTGGACCTTCATCTACTGCTTTAAGTTCCTCGTTGCCATTTGCTCCTTCAGCCACCACAGGTGGAATTTTTGCTGGAGACGGAATGAGATGAATAGCTGCTTCCAAAAGTGGAATTACCCCAATTTCTGCTCCTCCTGCTGCTACGAAAACAGGCACATAAGCCCCCGACTGAACGACTTTAGATAAACCACGAGCAATCTCTTCAGGGGTTAATTCTGCTCCTTCAAGGTATTTCTCTAATAATGCATCTTCCCCTTCAGCTGCGGCTTCAATAAGGATACTGCGCGCTTCTTCGGCTGCCGCTTTCATATCAGCTGGTATATCCGTGCTTTGCTTTCCTTCACCCTTGTAGGCTTTCATGCTAAGCAAGTCAATTACTCCTTCAAAACTCTGACCGCCATCCCCTAAAGGAAGCTGAACAGGAATTAACCGCTTTTCTGAAATTTCCTGAACGGATTCCATTGCCTTTTGAAAATTGGCATTCTCGCGATCCATTTTATTAATAACAACAAACCGTGGCAAATTGAATTGGTCGCACGTGTTCAGAGCCACTTCGGTGCCAACTTCTGCTCCCGAAACTGCATCAACCAAGACCATTACACCATCAGCAACTCGCAGGGCAGAAATCATTTCACCAATAAAATCAGTGTATCCAGGTGTATCTAAAAAGTTTATTTTTACGTTTTGGTATTCAATAGGAACAACTGCAGTAGAAAGTGAAAGACCGCGCCGGATTTCTTCCTCTTCAAAGTCTGCAATCGTTGTTCCGTCCTGTATTTTCCCCAAGCGCGTTGTAACGCCTGTTACATGAGCAAATGCCTCCACCAGCATAGTCTTTCCAGAATTACTGTGAGAAGCTAAAGCAATATTGCGAATAAATTCCGATGTATATTCTTTCATAATTGAATGTCTATCCAACCCTTCCAAAATTTGTGTTTTTATAATTGCATATCGTCGTGATAATGATTACTCTCAATGGACTTGATTTTAAAAGAAGAATGGTTTCTTGTCAAAGTGATTTTTATCCTTTCCCTTTTTTCTGTAGGAGAGTCAACACATTGTTCTCTAATTTGTCCATCTGCACAGGTTTTGTCATGCAAGTAAAAGCTCCTAGTTGCACTGAAAGAGCCATGTCGCCCCTGCCGGCTTGCCCGGTAAACATAATAAC
>DAOUFY010000094.1:0-62445 GCA_034429745.1 Anaerolineales bacterium | reverse complement strand
CTTTCCAAATGAGGCTTCCTGTCTGAGATTGATTTCAGCACTCTTGATGGAAATCTCAGAAGAATGGCAGATCGGAAAGCATTATTGTTCTGGCAAGTAATTTGTTTGTTAAAGTACGATGGATATTTCTGACACGATTTTACTGAAAAAAGGTTGCGTAATCTTTGCAAATAAAAAGGGATCCCAAAAATCATTTTTCTTATGAATTCTCATCAAAACACACAGGTTATTTCAAGTAATCGCTTACTGAATTTGTGGATTGTATTGCGGGGATATCGTCTGTCTTATCTTGCAGCCATTGTCAGCATGGGAGCAGCAGCCGCTGCCCGATCAGCTTCCTATTTACTGATTGGCTATTTTGCTGATCAGGTTCTGAAACAAAGAACTTTCTTTCCTTGGTTGCCTTGGGTAGCATTATCTTTTGTCGGCTTAGCTGTTTTGGAAGGCGGTTTTACGTTTTTGGGCAAGTGCGAAGCGGCTCGGGTTTCTGAGGGGATTGCTCAGCGGCTGCGTAATGAATTATTTGATCATATTCAACGTCTGCCATTTCAATTTCATGATAAATGGCAGACAGGGGAATTGATCCAACGTGCCACCTCAGATGTAGATGCAGTACGTAAGCTGTTTGCTGATCAAGCCATTAATGCTGGGCGCATTTTAGCTTTGTTTTTCGTAAATGTGGGGGTGATGCTTGCTCTAAATTGGCGGTTAACGCTGCTTTCGATTGTGGCAATACCTTTTGTTATTTTGTTTGCCTACATTTTCTTTCAAAAAATATCGGTAGCTTACGAGGCTTTTCAAGAACAGGAAGCCATACTAACAAGTGTATTGCAGGAAAACTTGAGTGGTGTACGGGTGGTGAAAGCTTTTGCACGCCAATCCTATGAGATGCAAAAATTCCAGCGCGAGAACTGGGAAAAATACTTGCGCGGCTGCAAATTGCTGCTGCTGCATGCCTTGTTTTGGCCTACCTCGGATATTATTATTGGGCTGCAGATGCTTACGGGGTTTTTCCTAGCAGCATTAATGGCAATTGATGGCAAGATAACCGCCGGCACTTATATCTCTTATGCCGGCATGCTCATTTGGGTGCTATGGCCTATCCGCAACTTGGGACAGCTATTGGTGGAAATGTCTAAAGGATTAGTATCCATTGAGAGAGTGGGGGAAATCCTCCTGGAAAATAAAGAGGATTTAAAAAGCGGTGATGTGATGCCTTCTGCTTCTATAAAGGGAGAAGTAGTTTTTGATACCGTGAGTTTTAGCTATAGAGGTGAAGAAACGGCACAACAAAGACTAGTCCTGCAGGATATCAGTTTTAGCTGCAAACCCGGACAAGTGATCGCATTTATTGGAGCAACCGGCTCAGGAAAGACCACTTTGGCTAATTTGCTGCCGCGTTTTTATGATTATACGTCCGGCAAGATTTGGCTTGATGGGGTTGAATTGAATCGTTATCCAAGATACTTTCTGCGAATGCACATTGGCATTGTTGAACAGGAGCCTTTTCTGTTTTCACGTACTATTGCTGAGAATATTGCCCTTGGAGTAAAAGGCAAGGTAAATCAACATCAAATCGAAGACGCGGCTAAAGCGGCTGCCATTCATGATAGTATAATGCGTTTTCCGCAGGGGTACCAAACTGTTGTTGGGGAGAAAGGCGTTACCCTTTCTGGAGGACAAAAACAAAGGATTGCCATTGCACGCACAATTTTACGCGACCCGCGCATTCTTATTTTAGATGATGCCACTTCGGCAGTGGATACTGAAACGGAAAGCGAGATTCGCAACGCAATTGAGCAGCTGATGATTGGACGGACAACTTTTATTATTGCCCATCGGGTGCAAAGTGTGATGAATGCTGATCAAATTATTGTTTTTGAGCGAGGAAGAGTAGTTCAGCAAGGTACCCATGAACAGCTGCTAGCTCAAAGAGGACCCTATCGTCAAATATTTGAGATTCAAACACAAATCGAAACAGAACTTGAAAAAGAGCTTGCTCTGTTAGGATAACAATTTATGGACGAATTTATTTATGAAGATGAGGAAGTAACGATAAAGCCTAGCAGACAAACACTGTTTCGCTTAGCTGCCCAATTAAAACCCTATTGGCGATGGGTGGTCGGTTTTCTGTTGTTGATTGCAATAGTGGCGGCGCTGGATTCGTACTTCACCTTTCTGAGCAAACGCATCATGGACGAAGGCATTATTGGAAAAAACCGAGAGGCTTTGAAGCAAATTGTTCTTACATACGGTACATTTATTTTAGTCCAAGCGGTTTGCGTATTTGGGTTTATTTATTTGGTTGGTATTTTGGGGGAACGCGTTCGTTACGATTTGCGCCAAAAAATGTTCAATCATCTTCAGGAACTCTCCCTTTCGTTTTTTAACCGTAACCCTGTAGGATGGTTAGTTTCCAGGGTAACTTCTGATTCGGATCGGGTGGCTGATTTAATTTCTTGGGGCATTTTGGACACAACCTGGGCGCTCTTCAACACCCTCAGCGCAGTTATTTTTATGCTGTTTATTCATTGGCGATTGACATTGATTATCTTGTGCATCATACCCATACTTATTCTAGTAGCGGTGCAGTTTCAAAAATTTATCCTACGTGAGTTTCGACGTGTTCGGCGGATCAATTCCAAAATTACTGCTTCATATAATGAAAATATCACCGGGGTAAAAACGGTGAAGGCTCTTTGCCGAGAGGATGAAAACTTAGCGGAATTCCAACAACACACGCAGGCAATGCGTCAAGCCGGTTACCGGGCAGCTTGGTTTTCAGCCTTATTTTTGCCGGTGGTGGAAATCATTAGTGCTATAGCAGTCGGAGCTGTAATTTGGTATGGAGGTTATCAAGCACAAATTGGGTCGCTTTCGATTGGTGGAATACAAGCTTTTGTTTCTTATATCGTGTTTATGATGTGGCCTATTCAAGAAGTATCGCGAGTGTATGCTGAAATGCAGCATGCTTTGGCATCTGCGGAACGAATATTTTCTCTCATCGACATGAAAGCAGACATTAATGATCAGCCTGAGGCGATAAGCTGCGAGAGCATTGAAGGGGATATTGAATTTGATCATGTGAGTTTCGCTTATGATGAGGATGAACCGGTATTAGAAGATTTCACTTTGACCATTAGGCGCGGTGAAACCATCGCCTTAGTCGGAGAGACAGGTGGCGGAAAGACAACTATTGTCAACTTGCTGTGCCGCTTTTATGAACCAACGCAGGGCACTATTCGAATTGGAGGCATAGATTATCGAAAAATAACCCAACATGCTCTTCAGTCACGCATTGGAGTGGTATTGCAAACCCCTCATCTGTTTTCTGGTACTATACGCGAAAATATACGGTACGGCAAATTAGATGCAACGGATGAAGAGATCGAGCATGCAGCCCGTTTAGCAGGTGCGCATGACTTTATTATTGGGCTGGAAAAAGGTTATGATACAGAAGTTGGTGAAGGCGGAAATTTGCTCTCGGTAGGGCAAAAGCAACTCATCAGCTTAGCGCGGGCAATTCTCGTTCAGCCGCAAATCTTCATTATGGATGAAGCTACCAGTGCGGTGGATACGTTGACAGAAGCATTGATTCAAAAGGGGATTGAACAAATCCTACGCGGACGGACGAATGTGATTATTGCTCATCGTCTTTCCACAATCAAGCATGCTGATCGGATTGTTGTGATTGAACAAGGAAAGATTACCGAAATGGGAACTCATGCAGAACTGCTGCGCAAGGGCGGTTCCTACTACCGTTTATATACACAGCAATTCCGCCAAGAAAAGCAGCGACAAGTTGAACCATTGCTGAGTGGGATAGGTATTGCCTGACGTTCTAGATCAAAGGGAAGGGGTAAAAGATGGTGTGCTTTGGGGGAAAGGGAAAGCGTTTCAGGCGGCGAATCCATCGTGCCCGTTGAGCGAGGCTTTGCAATTCTTCATCAGAAAGATGAAGACGCAACTGTTCGCCTAAATTTTCAGCAAGCATGGGCAGCAAATTGCCTATTGCCTTGCGCAAAGAGATCGGAATAGGCTGCCCGCTTAATTCCCACACCACAGTACGCAATTTCCATTCTTTATGAAAACATATTCCATGGTCAATTAACCAAATATGACCATCCTCCCCGATAAGGAAATGCCCTCCTTTACGATCGGCATTATTAATGAGCAGATCGAAAAGGACGACTTTGGGCAGAATGGCTTTTTCGCTTTCGGTCAGATTAAAATAGTGGCGTTGGGGGTCATGAGGAATGAAGAGCTGCAGTGATCCTTCACCAAATGGTGCATCTAAGCGATACACAGTTGGGGGAACGAGTTCCCAGCCTAATGCTTGGCTTACAAGGAAAGCAGCTACTTCGCGGTGGGCTAAAGTATAGGGAGGGAAGTCCCATAATGGGTTTTCTCCAGTTGCGGGTTTATAGACGGCCATTATTGGTTCGGTATTTGGAGCTTCAATCAAAACAAGAAAGCTGGAGTTGGAACCGCGTAAGAGCTCGCCAAGAAAATGCAGCTTGCCCGAAGAAAGGGTGTCAAGAACAGTATTGAAATTCAACGCTGATAAAAATTCCCAAAAGATGTGTTTATTGAAATTATAGCATCATCTTTTGGGGATTATTTTGATAAACATTTTCAGCAGAAAATCTTCTTCACAATAACCGCGAATACGTTCAGCCTCTTCGTATTGGTAGGTTTGTTCTAAAGCGATAATATATGCATTGAGTAAACGCTGCAAGATGGGAATATCTTCATGGTTTATGGGCAATAATTCTACTTTAGCGCCTTTTGCCAACCGTAAAAGCAAAGCGTGTCTATCAAAGTTCATTTGCGGAGTGAGCTTTTGATAGACGACACCACCCGTCATGCCGGCAAAGGCATAAGGACCTGGATCACCCAAAATAACGACCGTACCGGAAGTCATATACTCGCAGGCAAAGCCTTTGATGTTGGCGCGTTCCCCTAGACTTGAATAGGCACTTTGACTGCTCCGATTGCCGGATTCGGTAAAAGATGGATTTGGCAATGGTTCCGTGATTTCTCCACCAAGAATAACTTCAGCCCCGGAAAGGCGTACACAGGCGCGTGTATCGGTATTACCTTGGACAATGAGAAGGCCGGCTTGTGCTCCATAAGCAAAGGATTTGCCGACACTGCCATCAATGCGTTTACCCTCATGATTGAGACCTTTCATAATTGCCACTCGTCCGCCGCTTGTCCCTTTAGCAGCTCCATCTTGGGCTCCCCCTTCGATCAGGATATCCAATTGATCGGTCGTCCATGCTGCAAAGCCATTGCCTGCTACAGAAGAAGGTCCGAATCGCAGGTGAAGGCAATCTATTTGATGGGTTATTTGGGGTGAGCGGATGAGTTCGCCAGCTAGTCTAGCTCCCAGAGCTCTATCATATGCCATAACGGTATCTTGGTAGGTTACTTCGCGCTCATTTTCCTGAGCGGTTGCTAATATGAGATCTGTAATGACGTTGGTAAGGCTGTTGCGAGGACGAATGAGCAGTCTGCCTACGCCGGGCTCCCAAGCTGGTTTTTCTTTGTTAGGTACGGCTTCGAAAATGGGAGATAAATCAATGTGTTCTTTCATTGCCTTTTGTTCCAGTAAATCGGCTCGTCCGACCAATTCTTGCAATCGAGTGGTGCCTAACTGAGCTGTGAGCTGACGCATTTCCTGGCTTACGCCACGAAATAAACGTACAAGCTGATTTACAGCTTCTTCAAGTATTAATGGTTTAAAAGAGCGAATACCAAGGCTAAGAGCTTCTTCTTGAGTTTGAACTTGTGTGGCAATGCCTTTGGCACAAGTACCTAAGTTGCATTGACGGCAAGCGGTACAGCCGATGGCAAACATAGCCAGTGTTGCAAAGCCTACCCTATTTGCGCCCAGCAAAATCATTTTAATAGCATCTTCTCCGCTGCGCATGCCCCCATTTGCCCATAGCTCAACTTTATGGCGTATGCCGGATTCAATGAGGGCTCGGTGAGCTTGTATGATGCCAATTTCTACCGGCAAGCCGGCATACTGTAAAGCATGCTTTCGCGCTGCTCCTGTTCCACCATCATAACCGCTGAGGTTGATGATATCTGCACCAGCTTTTGCAATGCCAACGGCAATTACCCCGATACTGGGAACAATGGGCACTTTAACAGATATTTTGGCTTTAGGGTTTACTAAGCGAAGTTCTTCGATAAGTTGAGCTAAATCTTCAATAGAATATAAATCGTGGTTGTTGGATGGCGAGATAAGAGTTACGTAGGGTGGGGTATGGCGGGCTTGGGCGACTTTTGGAGCAACTTTTGACCCTGGCAATAAACCACCTTCACCGGGTTTTGCTCCCTGACCAATTTTTATTTCTAATACAGACGCGGAATTTAAAAAATTCACATTTACCCCAAAACGACCAGAAGCCACTTGCTGGCCGCGGTTTTTTGTATAACGCCCCAGCATTTCAGGAATTTCCCCTCCCTCGCCGTTGATGCAGATGATATTCAACAAGGATGCCGCTTGTGCATAAGCTTTATAAGCAGTTTCTCCTTGAGAGCCATAAGACATAGCATCAATAACGATCGGGAAAGCATAATCACCGATAGAGATGTCAACGTCCATAGGGTCTATCACCTCAGTGATGTGCTTTATACCCATAATATGGCGCAAAGCCACTGGTCTTTCGGAGGTTATTTGTTCAACATGACGCTGCCATTCACCGTAGCCGATTTCAGCGCGAGCATATGCATGGGCTTTTTTCCATAAATGCGGTAAAAGGCGTGGGTAACTCGGCAGCCTTTTTATTTCTTGAGTTTTGGATAAAATAGCTTTCCTTTGCTCAGAATCCTCTTTCAGTTTATCCCAAGTCAACCCTGCGGTTTCACTGCCAAAAAAATTAGGACATTGAAATATTTCTGCCACCGAGGGAGATAAGCCTATGGAAGAAAACACACGACCGTAACCACGCAGCTCATGGCAGCCCATCGTTGACGTAACCTTTTCTAATCCGCTAGTCAAATTATCAATTAGATTTCGCAAAATAAGTTCTTTTTCATCCTCTGCTAAAGGTGGTCTTTCGGGTTCATGGATTTTTAAACAAACACCCATGAGAGCATAAGGATTGATAGCATCTGCACCCAAACCACAAAGGAATGCAATATCATGCAAATTACGTATTGCTGCGCTGCGTACTATCAAACCACAGCGACGACGTAAATTATCCTCGGTTTTATAGTTGCGCAAGGCTTCATCAATAGCGGAGACGGCTAAGTGCACGTCTAACCAGCCATAATTTTTCAGCATAGTTTCGTGATCATCAAGTAAGAGGCATTGAGCTCCATGTAGAACAGCATGTACAGCGTCATTGGTTATTCTTTTAAGTGCTTGAGGAATAGTTTCTTCGTCAAGTACTCCGAGAGTGAGGAAAGAGACTTTATCATTAAAAAGGGTGATAACTTCCTCTATGGTAAATGTACCAAAAGAATGGGCAATCTTGCGCATAAGTTCAGCGTCTCCAAGAGCATGATGACCACCTAGCAAAATCGGCGTTTCTAGGGTGAGAATAAGATCTTGTTCTTGAGGAGTTTTTCCGATGGGCGGGCATGCTCCTAGCAACGAAGAGGTAGAAAATGCTTCTTCCTCGCGTGCATGATCTATAGCTGGATTTGTAACAACGGCTACCGATTCCTTAAAGTAATCAGCTATGTTAACACGTTCTTTGTTTAAAGCTGCTAAAGGCCCATCATAACCTAATGAGCTGACAAGGTCATCTTTATTAGGAGAAATAAGTGATTTTGCTTCTTCGAGGTGATCGCGGCTCCAGCCATTTGCAGCCAGCAAAGGTACATCAATATCGCGGGCTCTCTCCAACCATGAGATAAGATTAGTTTTAATGGGGGGCAAATCTGTTGCTTCATTAGGAGATGGATTTTCTACCTTTGCCTCTTGGGTATGATGAGAATACTGCCACCTTTTGTTGTTGTATTGCCAACCGCTCCAATAGCTGGCAGCTAATTGAGCCGATTCGCGCTGGAACGTTTGCTGCATAACCATTTGGCGTATTTGAGCGTGGGTCAGAACCACTGCATTTTCACCGCGGTGCAACATTACTGCCATTTTTTCACCTGGTGATAAAGGATGGGGATCACTAAGCATGGTTTCTAAAGGTATTGCTCCACGCTCGGAGCTAAAAACATATTCTTTTTCAGTGTCAACAAACCAAAGTGGTCGCAAGCCTAATGCATCAACACTGGCAACAATGATGTTGCCGTAACGGGCTATAATTCCAGCCGGCCCTTGAGCATAGGGTCCAAAAAATTGACGTACGCGGGTGTAAGCTGCTTTTAATTCAGGGGGAAAATTGTTCATTTCACTCGGTACGGGTGGAAAAACCATCTCCATAGCTTCAATAAGGTTTAGCTCGTAATCCACGCATAGAGTATGGAGAAGGCGATCGACATCTTGGGAATCTGAACCGTCTCGGGGAAGAGTTACCCCAATTTGTTTGGCTTCGACTCTTAATCGCTGAATAGTATTGATTTCGCCATTATGACCTAAAATGGCAAATGGCTGGGCACGCTCAAAATTAGATACGGTGTTTGTTGAGTAGCGGGCATGACATAAAACGACAGCTGTATCATATGTGTAATCCTGGAGATCAAAATAATAGCGAACGAGAGATTCAATAGAGCCACGTATTTTATAAACAACTGAATGGGAGCTCAAAGATAAGAAATGAATAGGATATTTTTCTTCAAGCGCTAGCTGAACCCAAAAAAGTCTCCTTTCAAGGTCGGGGGAATCACAGAAGCCGGCACATTGCCAAAAATAGGGTGGGGCAATGCGTGCATTTTGACCAAGGGCTTCTGGACGGACATGACCCGTTCCCTCAATGAGTAGATTTAACCCTGCCTCGTTAAATGCCCGACATATATCATCGCGAATGAGGTTAAGCTCTAACTCACGCGGAATGAAAAGATGACCAACCCAAAAACCAGGAGTTATTGCCAAGTGGGATCGGATGCCGGCTTGGCTAAGTTTTTTACTCCACAAACGGCGCGGTATATCGGTTTGAACGCCTACACCGTCTCCTTCACCGTTGACAAAACCGGTCCGATGACCCATGTGAATCATAGCGTTTAGAGCGCGCTTCAGCGTGCCAAAAGTGCTTTGCCCTTGCTTGCGAGCACTCATGTAAATTGCACACGCGTCTTGCTCCTCGCCATACGGATGATTTGGTTTGATATTCGAAATAATATTCGCCATTTTATACCCAAACTTACAAATGAATACGAAAAACAATAATATAAATACAAAAGCAAATGTTGAGTTTTCCTATTATACAAGAAGGGCAACAAAAGTAAAGCAGTGGAATCGCTTTCTTTTTTGGAGTGCGAGTTAATATTTCATTATGAAAATATACAATTTTGATAATTCTAAATCATTTAATTTTTCAGCCATTGGTGGAAAGATGAAATGGAGAGGAAAACATTGTTTCTGTGGCATACCTCTTGCAACATGCATAACAAGACATTCATAAAGAAAAGGATGTTTCCCTTATGGCTATTTCCACGACACCTAAAAATCGCTTTGGATTGCATTATTTTGCTGATACTCTCCATTATCGTGAGAATGATTTAAGAGCTTGGCTTCCGGAATTGCGAAACCTTGGCGTATCTTGGCTTGTGTTGCAGGCAGAAGCCACGCGGGCAATACCTGAATCTTTTCTCAAGGGAATAATAGGTGCAGGTATTGAGCCGATACTTCAATTCAACTTAAGCCTAGAGCAGGAGTATAAAGCAGAAGAACTGAGTCCGCTTTTAGCAGCTTATCAGGATTGGGGAGTGAAATATGTAAGCTTTTATGACCGCCCAAACCGGCGGTCGGCATGGAAAGCGGTGGATTGGATGCAGTCCAATTTGGTGCAGCGGTTTATTGAACGGTTCGTTCCTTTGGCTGAAGCGGCGATTATGCATGGAATGAAGCCAATTTTTTCTCCGCTGGAACCTGGGGGAGACTATTGGGATACAGCATTTCTACGGGTGGTACTGCAAACCCTTCTCAAGCAAAATAAGAATGCTTTGTTGGAAAAATTGATCATTGGCGCTTATGCCGGCGCAGGAGAACGCCAATTGACTTGGGGGATTGGCGGGCCAGAGCGGTGGGTAAGGGCAAGACCTTATTTTACGCCAGAGGGCGAACAAGATGAAAGAGGCTTTTATATCTTTGATTGGTATCGAGCCATTTGTGAAGCAGTTTTGGGTGTCGAATTGCCTTTAATGCTGTTTGGGGCAGGAAGCCCGGGCGCTGTAGCTTTAACGAGTAAGGAAGGGCAAAAAGTTGGAGAACTTAAAGAAGATGAACATTTGCAAAGAACAATTACCATTGTGAAGTTGGTGCATGATGAAGTTGAACCACCATTTTTTGAAAAACTGCCTGCAAATATTTTGGCTTGCAATTTTTGGGTTCTGGGAGCAGCGAGCAAACCCAATAATCCCGTGTCATTTGAAGTAAGTGAAGAGCTGCAAACGCCGCTGCACTTATGGTATCGAACAGATGGTACAACGTCACCGCTGATTGGCTTTTTGCGGCAATGGCAGGAGGAGCACGGAAGGCAAATTGTTAGCGCTGTTCCTGACGTAGAAATTCAAGTGCAGGATACTCCAGTGGAGCAAACTTTTAAACGAGAGGTGAAGCAAACGGTTGAACCGAAGATTGACAAAATGAGCATTCCAATAGAAAAGGAAAGAGAAGTAAAGACTCATCCAATTGCAGCATATTTACTGATCCCTTTGAATGCTCAAGGAAATATGGAGTTTGATATTGCTCCTATTTACCCATTTATTAAAAAGCAGAATCTCACCGTTGGTTTTTCTTTAGATGAGGCTGCTTTGGCTGCGCGAGTTATCATTTTGGATCATCAGCAGAATTTTCCGCTTGAGGAAGTAGAGCGGTTAAGGGCTCGCGGATGCAAAGTTGTGAAGATTAGTGGTTTGGGTATGGAAATTGCACAGTTTTTATCTAGCCTGTAACTGTGTAAAGGAGAGGTACATTTATGGATATATCATCTTCAGCAGAGTTGAAACCCAATAATGCGAAAGAACTGGGCGGCTATTTGCGTCCTAGTCTTAAAGTGCTTGGATTGGGAGGTGGAGGCTGCAATGCAATAAATCGAATGATTGAGTTAGGCATAAAAGATATCGAGTTTATTGCTGCCAACACTGATCGTCAAGCCTTAAACACTAACTTAGCTGACAAAAAGATTCAATTGGGTCCTGTGCTGACCAGAGGATTGGGGGCAGGCGGCAATCCTGAAATTGGAGAAGCCGCTGCGGTAGAATCCAGCGGTGATATAAAAGCAGCCTTAGAAGGGGCAGATATGGTGTTCCTCACAGCCGGCTTGGGGGGAGGAACAGGTACTGGTGCAATACCTGTAGCAGCCAACATTGCTCGTCAACTAGGTGCAGTTACAGTGGCTATTGTAACTATGCCTTTTTCGTTTGAAGTGGGCAGGCGCCAGAAAAATGCTCAATGGGGGCTTCAGCAACTTGCTTCTTACACAGATACCTTAATTGCCATTTCAAATGATCGGCTTTTGCAAGTACGAGGAGGAAATGTTACCTTAGATGTTGCTTTTCGTGTAGCTGACGATGTGCTTCGTCAGGCAGTGCAGGGGGTTACTGAACTAGTTACCGAACAAGGCATGATTAATGTTGACTTCTCCCACATAAAAAGATTGATGAAAATGGGAGGCGGCTCCTTTTTGGCAATTGGACAAGGTGAAGGAGAAGGCAAGGCAATGCAAGCGGTACACAACGCTTTGCGACATCCTTTGCTGGAAACCGTTAGCTTGGATCATGCTTCGGGAATTTTGGTGAATTTCAGCGGCGGAAATGATCTTAGTTTTCATGAAGTAATTGAAGCTGTTGAATATTTGCAATCTCATGCTAATAAGGATACTGACATCGTGATGGGTGTTGTCAATGATGACCGAATGGTCAACCGCGCTCAAGCTATTCTGATTGTAACGGGTATTGGAGCGCGTCCAATTCAAGAGGTGCTGCCGGGTGCAGAGCGATTAAATGTAGCAACTGCCGTCCAAAACACGGTTGCGGTGATACCTCCTTCTGTTAACCATACGATATCAAACTCGGAAGTATTGCCGGCTGTGAATACTATCCAAAACACGACAGCCGATGACTCGGAGAAGGATGTACAAAAGATGCAGCTCTTCACTCTGCCTCAGCAAACAATAACAACAGAATCAAATCCCTTATTGACTACAGAAAATCTTGATATACCTGCTTTTCTGCGACGCAGGCGTCTTCCGATAACCTAAAGGAGGGTACGTATATGGGTATGGATAAAAAGGATATACAAAAAATTACAGCTCAGATCGTTAAGCGATTCCCAGAAATGGCTGGATGCACTCCCTCAGTGCAACCGCAAAAATCAGCTCAGGCGAAATCGTTGACTGCAGATTCTACTTACGTGCTGACCTATCAAGGTACAGCTCGTTTGGGAGAGGGAAAAACTATTCCACGACATGTACGCGTCATTGCGGATGGAAAAGGGAATATCATCCGAATCTCCACTTCTCGGTAAAAAGTGAGGCGGGATGGCTCCTTCACAGTTAGAATCACTTGAGAGTATTTTTTGGAGAGTCGTACATTTGGCATATAGCTGCTGGGCTAAGATAAAGCAAGGCTTTGCAATGATCTACAACCCAAGCAGGCAAAAAGTTAAGGAGTTCAATCTAATGCTGGAAAAAGGCTGGGATCTCAATTTGATTGTAACAAGCTTATCTTTAGCCGGGGTAGCCTTTGTGCTTGGTTTTTTAGCTGGACTGTTGTTTGGTTAAAATAAAATGGATAAAAAGCGGCGTTTGTTTCTCATCACTGCCTTTATTTTTTTATCTGCTGCTTTAGGTTATCACAGCGGTACACTGGCGAAGAGCAGCAAAAATCCTTATCCTCAAAACAACAACACCTTTTACAATTCATTGGTTCAAAATCTTACGCCTGAAATCACAGAACCTTCGGAAGTTAAAGTTTTGTTTATTTTAAGCCAAAAGGAAGATACAGCAGAACGGCTTTCTTTGAAAGGGATATGGTACGCTGTTGTAAATCCCAATTTAGGTGGCGTCTATTGGTTTCCAGTCTTCCCCCAACAGGGAATGGTGAGTGAAGAAATAAATTTACTCATCAAACGGAAATTTCAACTTCAGCCAAATCAAGAGCTTGAACCTTCATTTATTACTACATTGGAAGAAGTAGCCCAAACTCATTGGGATAAAGCGGTATTACTTGAAGTGGCTGACTTAGCTGAAATTATTGATGGATTAGGTGGTCTATCATTAGACGGGGAATGGCTGAATGGAAAGCAGGCGGTGGAGAAAAAAGTACAAGTTGAAGAAGCTGACGATAAAGAGATAATCAAACAACAGGCAAACCTGCTGCAGGCAATTTGCAAACGACGGGATGAGGTGCGCAATCAACCACAGTTGTTGAACAGATTAGCTCAACAGCTTCTTCAACGCTGGAGCAGCAATGAGAAGGATTCAAAAGCAGAACGTGCTTTAGATGCTTTTATACGTTTCATGCTCCAAGCTGATTCTTTACCATGTGAATTTATTGGGGCGTAGGCGCAACCTGCAATCGTTGCAGCTCTTCTTGGGCAGGCAGAAAATGGGGGTTGCGCTCAACGGCTTGCTGTAGGTCTCTTAGAGCACTTTTCTCATCTCCAAGCTTTAGTTCTGCCAAAGCCCGCCAATAACAAGCTTCTTCAAGCAGCCGTTCGCTTAGTTGGCTGAGGGTTACTGTGGCTAAGGCGATTACATCTTGATAGCGCTGAGTGGAATAATAAGCAACATAAGGACCGTTTTGGTACCACATCATTCGCCAAGGACGTTCCGATTTAGGTAAAGCGGAATATAAAGCGAAATATTTGTCATAAGCTGCAGCTGCTGTAGGAAAATCCTGCAAGGCAACAGCATTTGTTCCCAGATTAAACCAAGCAAAGGTTAAATCCCGACCACTGAGCCGTTTTGTTTCAGATTGTGCTTGCTGAAGAGCTATTTGATAACTGGTTTTTTCATCCCAGTATTCTTGCAGTAAGTTTTGCAGTTCTTCTTCTTTTTCGGGCGGGTAAGCGATGATAAAGAGGCGGTTGAATGCTCGCCATTCTTTATCAAATTGTTCATAGGCAACCGGGTAATTTGGAGCAATTAAGGAATCCTGCGTGATGAATTTTTTCTTTTGATCATCATAGCCATTGATGACTTGGTAATGACCTATCCAGCCATTATCATGATCAAAGCCTTTTTCAATCAGCAGCGGAAAGCCATTTGCAATACTCCGCTTAATCAGATCTACATTTCCTCCAACTCGTAAAATGGCTTTAAGATCAGTATGCTGTTGGATGTATGAAAGTAATTCAGCCGGCATCACGTTATTGTCGCGCGGGTTGGGTTTCAATTCTGCTGCGATCTCGCGTTGATCTCCTTGCCAGCCCCAATATGAAAGCAGCATGGAAAGATTTGCGGGACCGCAGTTATTCCATTTTTGATATTCATGCCTAACCCCCTCTAAATTAAAGGTAGGAGGGAGTGGAGCAAGGGTTTTTGTAGGACTTAATGTTGGCGTGAGCGTTGGCTCTTCTTTAGGTGGCTGTGTAACGGCCGCAGTTGATGTCAGGGGAAGACTTGGTGCTTCACGTGTAATAGGATAGTTTGTGCTTGTTTTATCGGGCATGGGGGTAGGAGTTTGCGGCAAAAAGACCTCTTCTTCGGGCGGGTTGAAGTAATAATAAATTTTTGCTCGCAGGTTATCTATACGCCAGGAAACTCGCTCGTGGATTGGTGGTAATTGGTATAAGATTAATCCAAGAATTGCTAGACATGCGAGAAGCACAAGGCCGTGGATTAAGTGGATTTTCATGCAAGCAATTATACGCCAAGAGGCAAGAAAGAAAAAGAGATATGTTGAGGTTAATCAAACCGTTCGTGGTTTCGCTGATTTTTATGCAGCATACACCACGAACGGCTGTAAAACTCTCTTCACTTCTATACTGGAAAAGTATGTTGCTATAAGTTAATCAACCATCCAATCAATGCAGATTTGCTTTGAACTTCAGGCAAGATATTATATAGACGTGTTTTGAATTGTTGAAGTGTAGCATTTGATTGATAATAAGCCATGCCTGAATCTCCATTGACTTCAAAGAATGAAATCGTATCAAAGTCTTGACTGTTATCAGAATCCACCCAACCTATACCGACATGACCAGTATCAAGATTGTTGAGTATTGGTCGGAAATAAACAACAAGTTTGCCTTCAAACAATGATGGACGTTTGCTTGGTTCAACATTGGTGGCTACTGTTTTACCTAGTTGTACAGGTTGAAGGACGTTTGGGGCAGAGAATAAGTAGCTGCCGTTATTTACATAATTTACCAGCTCTCCAGCTTTAGAAACATTGAGCTTGTAAATTTCAGGGAAGGGTTCTCCTTGTTGAGCAGCGGATTTTGCAAACAAAGCCCAGGCAAGCCTAAGTGATTTTACACAGGTAAGCCGATTACCATCGGCGATGTCGCGGATGATTTGGGATTTTTGCGCTTCATCAATTTGAGAGGCATCAACTCGATATTGATGTTCTAAGACTTGGATGATCTCTTCAAAATATTTAGCATCATTGGCATTGTTTTCGGAGTCCGGTATATTGACTTCAACCCGAATGTGGGGTACATCTTTGCTGAAATCGTCCCAATAAGTGTGAAACTGCAGGTAGCGATATTTCCTCTTACCTTGCAGAACCTCTTGATATTTGCTGTAGCTGAAATGCTTGAAGTCCTCATCCAAGTCTGTTTCATCAAATACACCATTTTCTTGAGACAAGTTAACTCGGTTGATGCTTTGAGCTAAAGCTTCCATAACATATGCAACATTTTCAAATTTTGGTTGGATGAGGGGTTCTTGTTCATTTGGTTGAAAGAAGCCGTTTTCATTATTATTGATAAGTGGATTTTCCGGCCCATGTCCAGCAGCTTTTGCGGTAGAGCAAAAGACAAAGGAGAAAATCACCACAATAAGAACTGAAACCATAAGCAGGGTCTTTGAATTTTGGTTGTTCATGATAATTTCCTCCTTTCTTAAGATACTTTTATTATCCTTCTATCTACACTATAAAAGAAAACCCTCATTCATTCAATGAGGGTTTTGTGGCAGAAATGTGTTAATTTATGTTGGTGATGAAAGCAAACTGAGATTATGCCTCTAGAGCATATCCTACACCGCGTACATTGCGGATAATATCTTTTTTAATGCCGCTGGCTTTAACCTTTTTTCGCAGGCGGTAGATATGATAGCGAATAATTTCACCAGCATCCCACACAACTTCGGGTGTTTCGGGCTGAATGCGCACATAAAGTTCTTCGGGGGTAATGATGCGCGGTGATTGAACAAGGAGATGAACGAGGATGGTAAATTCGGTCTGGCTTAGGTCAGCAATATTTACTCCATCTATACTGGCAGAGAATGTATCTAGGTCAATTCGTATTCTGCCTTTGACTAGGACATTTGGAGAAGGAGGGGCTGCTGTTGCTATAGGAACAGATGGAGATTCGTGATGTAAAAGCGCTTCCACTTGTTCCAACTCTTTGGAGAGTCTTTGACGGATTTGCTCTACAGCGTTACGTTGTCGTTGTTCGCTTTCCTGCAGCTCGATAACTTTTCTTTGCAGGTTTAGCCAATCATCGAAACGGGCTTTTGCAATAACAATAGCTCTGAGAAGTTCGGCACAGCGGGGCGGCTTTACGAGATAAGCTCCAATACCTGCTTCACTGGCACGTAAAACAAAATCAATCGAATCATGGGCGGTAAGTGCAACAATAGGGGTGGGAAGAGTATCTTGTATGCGACGAGAAGCTTCAAGTCCATCCATATTGGGCATATCTATATCCATAATGATGATATCTGGTTGAGCAAGTTCATTTTTTTCAATGGCTTCGTACCCATCTTGAGCCTCACCTACGATTGAGAAGCCATTCTGGCGAAGCATTTCTGCCACTGCTTCACGAATAAGTCTGTCGTCATCAACAATTAATACCCGCATTCCCGAGTTACTCATCTCTCTCTCCCCTCAAATGAAAGATTGTCAGCGAAAAAGATCAGATTGTTTATTCCTTAAGAGTTGCGAAAAAATCCCCTCCCTAAGCGGGTAAGGATAGCCGCGCACATGAACAACCGGCTTGCCTTCTGCAGCTTGGCCCATCATTAGGGAAGCTGCGGCGGCTAGTTCATCCGCTGCGGCTATCATGGTGATGCGCAAAGGTTTGCCAAATAAGTCCACTTCGCCGCGCATATCCTCCAAAGGTGATAAACCTGCTAAACCAATAGACATGCCAACTACCCCCATCCGCCAAGCTCGCCCTTGAGTATCAATGATTAAAACTCCAAGTCTTTTGCCGCTAAGAGTTTCCAAAGCATTTTTGATCTTTTCAGCCGAAGCATTTACATCTATAGGAAGGAGCAATACCGGCTGATGGCTTTTACCATTCGGTTGTGAAGGTTCAAGAGGTTCGATATTAGATTGATCAATTCCGGCGTTGGCGCAGATGAAACCTAAGCGGTGCTCAACAACAATCACTTCGGGTGTAATCCGCAAGATTTCTTTACTCTCTTGCAAGATTAGTTCCACAAGGCGCGGATCGCGCTGAGATTGGGCAGCAATTTCAAAAGCTTTTTGAGAAGGCGTAACTTCGGCTAAATCAACTATCCTCCCTTCGGCTTTGGAGACAATTTTTTGAGTAATAACAAGGATATCCTCATCGCAAAGATCAATGCCTTCTTGCTGCAAAGCTTGCCAGATGAGTGTCGGTAGATCGTCTCCCTGTTTGATCAGGGGCAGGGTGGTGAGCGGTGTAAGGGTCAATGATTTGTTATTCATGAGGATGAAATGATTTTACCACAGGCTTCTTTTTTCAAGGTATAATCTGAAACGAATTACGATATAGAAAGGTGTTGATATGAATCCAACGAATATGACCATTGATGAGCAAGTAGCCTATCTAATGCAAGGGACGGCGTATGGTGATGAAAACCTGCGACAAGCTATGGAGGCTGAATTGAAAGAACGGCTGCTGGAATGCCAGCGAGAAGGCAGACCGCTGCGCGTGTACTGCGGATTTGACCCGCGCACCAGTGATCTTCACCTTGGACACACTGTACCCATGAGAAAACTGCGCCAATTTCAGGAGCTTGGACACCAAGCGATATTTTTGGTTGGCAATTACACTTCACTTATTGGCGATCCTTCAGATAAAGACAAGCTGCGGCCTCAGTTAACCCCTGAACAGGTGGAAGAAAACGGTCGCACGTATGCCGAACAGGCATATAAAATTCTCGATCCGCTGAAAACAGAGATCCGCTATAATGCTGAGTGGCTGGCGAAATTGTCATTTGCTGATCTCATTAAGTTAGCTTCAAATTTCACTGTTCAGCAGTTTATCACCCGAGAAAATTTTCATAAGCGCTGGGAAAATGGAGACCCCATTTACCTGCATGAAACATTTTATTCCCTTATGCAGGGTTATGATGCCTATATGCTGCAATGCGATGTTCAAGTGGGAGGAACTGATCAGCTGTTCAATATTGTAACGGCGGCAAGGAAAATTATGACATTTCTTGGGGCGAAGCCTAATATCGCTATTATTCTTGACATATTACCAGGTACCGATGGCGAAGTGAAAATGAGTAAATCCTTGGGCAATCATATTCCGCTTTTATCCACTGCTGAAGATATGTATGGGAAAGTGATGAGCATTCCTGATAAAGCCATGCCCATTTATTTCCGCTTGCTTACCCGTTGGACGCCGAAAGAAATTGATGCCATTGAACAAGAGTTGGCACAAGGAAAAACACACCCGCGTGATGTGAAAATGAAATTGGCACATGAAATCGTTAGCATTTATATTTCTGAAGCGGAAGCACAACAAGCGGAACAGTCATTTGTGCGAGTATTTCAAGAACGGCAGATTCCGGAAGAAATGCCGGAATATGCACTTAAAGAAAACGAAGCTGTTTTAGATGTACTTGTTCAAGCAAATATGGTCAGCAGTAAAAGCGAGGGACGGCGAATTATTGCACAGGATGGCGTACGATTAAACGGAGTTGTATTAAAAGATGCTTTAGCTCCATTGACGGAAAAGGGTGTTCTTCAGGTGGGTAAAAGAAAGTTTCTAAAGATAGTGTAATGTGTTGAGCTTCATGATCAAGCGCTATTCCAAGTTCACTTTTTTGTTGGTGATATTACCTTGCATAGTATTGAGTTGGGCTTGTGCGCAAAGTGATCGCTCTTTAATAGAGACCCAATCTGCGCTTAGTGAGCAGGCAACGCTGATTAAATTAAAATCCGAAGAGGAACTAGAACCAACGATTGCTGTACAAAGCCTTGAACTTACCCAAAAGGCAAAGCAATTAATTATTCAACAAACCCAAGCTGCTGAACAATCTATGCAGCTTACCAGTGTCTATCAACAGTGGATCGAGGCTCAAAAGTTTATCACAGCAACCATTCCTCCAGTCCCCTCTGTGCCATCTCCTTTGCCGACACCAACACCTACCCGTGTTATTGATATGCAAAAAGAGATTTTTTCAGCCCACATTTTGCTGTTTGAGGATATGGCAGGGGTGTATAATACACAGCGTGATGTAAAGGAAGCCCTAGATGAACTTGGTCTTTCCTATACGGATACAAAAGACATGCTTGGTGAGTTTAAAAAACGCTTAATAAATAAAGCAGAAGATGGGAAAGATTGGGATTTAATTATCGCCGCGGATGAGTCGCGCTCGATCCATAATAGTATAAAAGGAGAATTTTTTACTTTTTTTCAGCAAAGCCTTGAACAGGGGGGAGCTGTAATACTTGAAACATGGAATTTAGATACGATAAAGGATAAAGAAAGTACAGACTTGTTTGATAAATGCGGCTTAACTTATCAAGGCGACCTTTATGATCTGCGCTATGAATTGCAAATATTTTATACCCCTAACCCGGATCATCCTGTTCTCACTGAGCCAAACCGAATTGAGCTGTATAAAGTGATGAATTATTGGGATTTAAAAGGTGATCTTGGAGATGTGCTCAAAGCGAGCAGTTCAGGAAATGCAACGATATTATTCAGCCGCAAGCCGGATACGCCAAACGCTTATGGTACGCTGGCAACATGTTTTGGAGGGCGCTTTATCATTCAGACTTTTTCCAGCCATCAATATGCTAAAGATCAAATGATCCCACTGTGGCAAAATTATATTTATCAAACTTTGAAAAACCATTTTCTTCTAGCACCATAAAAAAATGAATACGAACGATACGAACAAACCATCTGCGAATTCAGCTCGTGTTCTGATTGTTGACGATAATGAAAACAATCGTATGCTCCTTGTAAGGCGAATGCAAAAGCAGGGATTTGATACATTTGAAGCCTCTAATGGGAAAGAAGCTCTAGCATTGCTTGAAAAGTATCATTATGACCTAGTTTTGCTTGATATCATGATGCCAGTGATGGATGGTTTTAAGGTTCTGGAGATCATCAACCAACATGCGGAATGGCGCCACATTCCGATTATTGTCATTTCGGGGCTGGATGATTTTGATGGGATTGTACGTTGCATTGAGCTTGGAGCAGAGGATTTTTTACTGAAACCGATCAACAATACGCTGCTTAATGCGCGGATTCGGGCTTCATTAGAGAAAAAGCGGCTGCGCGATCAAGAAAAATTCTTGCTGCAAAAATTACAGGAATACAATAACCTGCTAGAACAGAGAATTGCTGAGCACCAAGCCGAATTGAAAATGGCTCGCCGTGTCCAAACCAGCTTGCTGCCCAAAGAGTTGCCACATGTAGCTGGATGGGATTTCGCGGTTACTTGGATACCAGCCCGAGAAATTGCCGGGGACTACTATGATGTTATTCCCATGTACAATGGCAGCATCAGTTTTGTTGTGGGTGATGTTACTGGAAAAGGCTTGCCAGCTTCTTTGTTTATGGTGTTTGCCAGAAATTGCATTCGCAGCAATATAAACCGTTATAAAGAAGCTGCTAATCAGATTTTTCATGCCAATCAGCAACTGTGCACCGAGTCGTCAGAGGGATTATACATTACGCTATTTTTGTGTCAAATTCAACCGAACAGCAGACAAATCTCTTTTGTAAACGCCGGGCATGAGCAGCCCATTTTTTATTCGCGCCAGTCCAATATGCTGCAGACATTGCCCCTAAGCGGTAAAGCGCTTGGATTGGAAGTTGATAGTCAATATCAACAGCATGAACTTACCTTATGCAATGGAGATTTTTTATGTATTTTTACGGACGGAGTGGTTGACGCATTGAATACTAATGCTCAAGCCTTTGGCGTGGAAAGGTTGCGCCAAGTACTGCTTGAGCGTAAAGATTGCACAGCTCAAGAGATGATGGGATACTTAGAAGAAGCATTGAAAGAGTATATTGGAAATGGCGGATGGTATGATGATGTAACCATTCTCATCGTAAAGAAAGTCTCCTAAAGCTGGGTTTATCAGAAACATCCTCTTACCCCTTTGGGCTGTTCTGATCTATTGTAATGTTAAAGCTGGCAAACGAATTTTTCTACGCCTTTATAATTAATAATACGCTCCTAATTTAAATAATTTCATGATCTTTGTCTGATGAATGCTTGACAAAGAAAGCTGACTTTTGTTATTCTTAAATAGAACTAATGTTCTATTAATTAGAAAAAAAGGGGCATGCCGCATGGGAAAGAGAAATCGAAATAGGGCTTCTGAATCTTTTCCGGAACGACAGGAAGCGTCACCATTATTGAACATTCTCGATCGAGTCGCTCTCATCAACAAAGATTCGCCATGTACTGATTCAGATCGAGGCTGGAGAGCTCTTATTGCGATGATTTTGCTTCAGGCAGTGAGCGATGCTTGTCAAATTGAAAATGAGGAATTATCGGCAGAAGCCCGAGACTGGTTATCGAGTAAAACCGCGGCTGTCCTCTTTCATTTTTGCCAAATCAATTATCTTTCCGTGAAAGAATGGTTGGAAAATCATTGCCCCCTTCCTGATGAAGAAAAAATAACAAAGCTATTAATGGAGGAAGAAAGTGCCGCCGCGAATTTTGAATATTTAGGGGTTCATTGGGGTGCCCTTAGTGAGTCAAATTTTTATTATCACTTTAATGAGGAAGGGGAGGAAATAGCTTTAAATGATGATTAAAGTATATTCTATGAGGGGGTTTTCACCAGCAGTTTTTCCATCCTTTGCTTAAGTTCTGAGAGACGTAAAGGTTTTCCCATATAATCGTCAGCGCCGGCGGCTAAACAGCGCTCCCGATCGCCTGGCATGACTAGAGCTGTAATCGCAATAATCGGTGTATGTTGAAAGGCTTCCATAGAACGTAAGCGCCGAATGGCTTCTAATCCGTCCATTTGGGGCATTTGAATGTCCATTAAGATAATATCGGGACGCGTCTCTAATGCTTTTTCAATGGCTTGAGAGCCGTTGATTGCAGTAACAATGCGATAGGGTATGTTGGATAGATAATCACTTATGGTTTGCAGGGAAATGAGATTGTCTTCAGCAATAAGCACCAGAGGAATGTTTTTGCCGGATTGGAAATGGCTTAAGATTTCTTTCTCATGTATTTGCTGTTTTTGTGCACATAGAGCAAGGGCGCGATGAATATCTGCAAAGGAAATTGGTTTAGAAATAAATGCATCCGCGCCGAGCTGAAAAGCTTTCTTGCGATCATCAATCACCGTTGTAACGATAATAGGAATAGTTTTCGTTTGCGAGTCGCTTTTCAGCGTTTTTATAATTTCCCAGCCGGAGATATCAGGTAAAATGAGGTCAAGCAGGATCACATCTGGTTTGAGAGATAAAACTAGCTCGAGGACGTTAGAGCCGACATAAGAGACTGTACTTTGAATATCTAGCTGTCGCAGGTAGTCTTTTAATTGCAAGGCACACACTTCATTATCTTCGATGATTAAGCCATGTCGGAAAGGCAGCCGAGAGGTTGATGGGGTAGAAAAATCCTCATTGAAGGCGCATTGCTGTGCTTTCTCAACATCCCATGGTAAGACAACTGAAAAGCGGCTGCCTTTTCCCAGCTCAGATTCTAGATGGATAGAACCGCCATGCATTTCAGTAAGGCGGCTGACCAAAGCAAGCCCTAAGCCAGTACCAGTGTATTCGCGGGAAAGGCGTGAATCGAGTTGGACAAAGGGTTGGAACAGTTTGCCAATGTCTTCTTTCGCAATACCGATCCCTGTATCCCAAACAGTAAAGCGGGCCTGTTTGGTTTGAGCATCTCCACTTACTTCAATGCCAATAGAGCCTTCAGGCGGGGTGAATTTGACGGCGTTGGTAAGCAAGTTGACTATAATTTGTTTTAAACGGCGCTCATCAGCATAAATGAATTGAAATTGAGGGTCTAATTGCAGGTTGACTTTAAGATTTTTCTTGCGCGCATCCTGCTGAATCATTTGGAGGCAGGCTTTGCAAAGCGATTCGATTTTTACCGTGTTGAAAACAAGTTCTTCTCTGCCAGATTCGATTTTCGATAAATCTAAGATATCATTGATGAGGGATAGCAAGTGGCGGCCGCTTTCTTCAATGGAGACTAACGAAGAGCGCTGCTTTTCATTGAGCGGACCATAGACTTCTTGCTGAAGAGCTTCAGAAAGCCCCAGAATTGCGGTTAAGGGGGTGCGCAATTCGTGACTCATACTTGCAAGAAATTCATCTTTCATGCGGGCAGCACGCGCTAAGGCAGCATTAGCTAAGCTAAGTTCTTTTGTCCGTTCATTAACCCGTTGTTCCAGTTCAGCGCTAAGTTTGCGCAAATCTGATTCAATCGCGCGAAGAGCTTGTTCTTGGGCAATGAGTTCTTCGTTTTGTGCATATAGTTCTTCTTTTTGGGCTTGAAGCAGGGTATTTTTTTCCTTTAATTCGTCAGTTAATTTTCTCAGTTCTGTGATATCCACCCCTTGAGCTATAACCCCTTCTAGGGCAGTCTTATCTTCGTTATAAATGTTTGCTGAATTCCAAAGGACAATTCTTATCTCTCCATCCTTACGGAGGATCGGAATTTCCAAAGTTTCCCATTGTTCACCATCTAAAGCATGTTGAATGAATTGTATGGATTGTTGGCTTGTTGTCGTAGGAAAAAGAATCTCAATGTTTTTACCGATAACTTCCTCGCGGCTATAGCCAGTTAGTCGTTCAAAAGCGCGGTTGAAAAGGGTGATGTTGCTGTTGGAATTCCAGACGACAATAGGAGCATTAGCATATTGAATGAGGTTTTCAAGAAAATTTTTGGTACGATATAGTTCATGCTGTATTTTCAGTTGAGCCGCTTCAGCTTGCTTTAATGGAGTAATATTTCTACCAATTCCAACGATGCCGCTGATTTTTCCTTCAGCATCATGCAAAGGAGCAAGAGAGGTCTGATAAGTAATTTCTCCTTCGGGGGATGGGATTGACCATTCATAGACAACCCATTCGCCAGCTAAGGCGCGTTGATTTGCTTGTTCATGAACGGAAGCGCCTTCTGCACCAAAAATTTCGCGCGAGGTCTTACCCAAGAAGAATTCAGGAGTAAGGTTTGCTTTTTCCAGCCATTTGCCATACACGCCTGTATGGCGCTGTTTTTCATCTAAAGTATAGATGACATCTTCAGTAGAATTAACTAAGTTGCGAAACCGTTCTTCGCTTCGGCTTAAGGCTTCTAAAACAGCTTGGTTTTCTTCTTTTTGGTTGATAAAAGCAATAGTAAAAGAGAGATTCTCGCAGATCTCCTTAATAAGCTCAATACACTCTTCGTCGAATGCATGAACTTCAGATGAATAAACGGAAAGGACACCATCCACTTGGTTCTCTACAATGATGGGGAATGCTGCCGAGGAACGGTATCCGCGTTTTAGGGCATTTTCACGCCAAGGGAGCATTCGTTCATCATTTGCTATATCTTGGCATATGAAGGGCATCTTTTCTCGCAATGCCATGGCTGTTGGACCGGCTGACCGTTGAGCATTTTTGAGATCAATGTTAATGTTATCTAAATAATGATCAATAAAACCCGCAGAAGTTACTGGCACAATTTTCTGGATGGTTTCATCTAAAATGCCTATCCAAGCCATGCGGTAGTTCCCGTGATTGACAAATGCGTTGCAAATAGCCTGAAACAAGGTTTGTTTATCGTGTACCCTGATCATCAGGCGGTTGATTTCACGCAAAAGGTTCAAGTGGAATCTCGGTGCATGCTTTGCGGTGTTATGTGCGGTGTGTGAAAGGGATGTTGGGGATTCAGCTGAAAGAGTTGGATTTTCTTTTTGATTCATAACATAGTGATTTTAAAAGTAAATTTATTACTAAACATTTAAACTAGGCACATTCAATTGTATCAGACAATTTATTAAATAGGCAAGGGAAGTGAGGCAAATTAAAAGACACTTCACAAAAATCTCACCTTATGGTAAGATAAATCGTAAGAGAGAAAGAGCTACGGGGCGTAGCTCAGCCCGGCTAGAGCGCACGGTTCGGGTCCGTGAGGCCGGCGGTTCAAATCCGCCCGCCCCGACTGAGAGGAGAAGTTTGAAAAAGCTGGTATGTTTTACCAGCTTTTTTGTATTTAAAGATATTGCAGGTGGATTTATCTCATTAGTGGTGGTAGTTATCAATTTTATTGAAATATATATTGTATTCGTTTTTAGCGAAGCGGTTATTACTTGTAACCAGTAATAAAAGAGTCTAGGTTGCTCTAAACGATATATGCGAAGGCGAATTTAAGGCGTAAAATGAGTTCTCAGAGTTTTCAAAGACAGGCAATCAATCTGGATTAAGAATCAAACAAGCTGCTTATTAAAAACAGCTTGTTTGATTAGAGGGAAAAAATGAAAGGTTTATTTAGGACATATGTATTTCAACATTGTCAGCAACCGGACCATAGATAGTGTAGGTTCCAGGCACCGTTTGCAGGATAGAGCCGGGCACTAGGGTATTGACGCGTCCGTGGGCGCATAAGCGTGCTATAAAGCGCTGCCAGCTTACGCCGCCGCCGATATAGCCATCTAGCCAGAAGCTGCGATATTTAGCGCCGATAATTTGGGCTGGGCCTATAGTAGCTGCTTTCGGAGGCACCCATGACCAGTCTCCTCCAAATGAGTGGAGCGCATTCTGCATGATGGTCATTGGGGTGAGCTCTACAATGCGAGGGCCTGCCTTTTTATAGGCTTCAAGATCGTCACCAAATTCGTAACCTAAATCGGCTTCCCAAAAGGCAATATGCCCACACCAGCCTATACCTCCATAACATACATCAGCGCCGCCTAAATCCTCAATCATCTTGCCGTAATCATTAATATTGCAATGTGAGGGAAAATGGATTTGCTCTAATGGTGGGCGCAGAGCTTCATCAATTTGCATAAAGAAAGATTCCATCATTGCTTTCTGAAACGAGCCAGGCCAGTCAGCAGGAGCGGTATTGCCATCTTGATCAGCGTATTCGTCCATATTGAATGTATGCACATGTTTCATGGGGATTCTTAAGGAGTTGATCATACGCGCTGCAATTGGATATTGTGGCATAGGTCCAACTGGAAAAATGCCAACAAATTTCCGTCCTTCATCCAATGCTTGCTTAATACGGGTAACGATATCCGTAGCAAAGGCGGCGTAAAATTCTCCTTGATCTTCAATCACTTGGATTTTAAATGCTGGGTTTGAGTGTTTGGTGATTTCAGATTTTGGTATAGCGCGTACGCGTTCGCAATCCTTAAGATCTTTATAAGCGATAAATTTGGCGAGTTGGTAAGTAAAGCTCATAATTCTTGCTCCTTATAGATAAAAATATTGGATGGATATTACTTGACTGCACCACTGGTTAAACCACTGATAAGATAGCGCTGGAAGAGTAAAGCGAGCAGAATAGGAGGTATGGCAGCGATCACGCCACCGGTTGCCATCATACCAAAATCAATTGCATGCCTGCCGGTAAATTCTGCAATGGACACCGGGATAGTTTTGGCGCGCGGGCTGGAGGTGAAGATAAGTGCAATGAGAAATTCCTCCCAGGAAGCGAGAAAACAAAACAAAGAAGTAGCTACAAGCCCAGGTGCTGAAAGAGGCAAAACAACGCGCAGCAAGGCACCCAAGCGAGTGCAGCCATCAATTCGGGCGGCGTCTTCCAGTTCGTGGGGGATGGATTGAAAATAGCCGCGCAGTATCCACACAGCAAAGGGCATGATGAGAGCGGAATATACGATGATTAATCCCCAAAGGGTATCCATTAGTTTGAGGTCGCGCATGATGGTGTATAAAGGCACTACGATCATAATAGGCGGCAGCATATAAGAGAACAACATAATGTAAAGGAAAGGTTCCTGTCCGCCGAAACTCATCCGGGCAAATGAATAAGCGGCTAAGCTGCCAAAGCTGATGCAAATCAAGGTAACGCAAGCAGCAACAATAATACTATTTAGCATGGAGGTGCGAAAAACGGCTGCAGCTTCTGTTCCCTTTGCGGTTAAAATTGCCCAATAGCGATCAAGAGTTGGTTCTTGGGGGATCCAATGCTCCGGTAAGCTCAGCAATTCATTTTGGGTAGAAATGCTGGAGATAACCAGCCAAAGAGGAGGGGCTAAGACAACAATCGCTACCAGCAAAGCAGCACAGTAAATTCCAAACATTTCTAAGGGTGTTCTTTTTAACACAGATGTACCTCTCTCTTAATATTCAACTTCGCGCTTTTTCAGCATTTTAATGTATATGAAGACCATGATAGCGATAAATACGGTCATTAAATAAGCGAGAGCTGCACCATGACCAAGGCGCAAGTAAGAGAAAGCATTCTCATAAGTGTAGTAGGCGATTACTTTTGTACCATCAGAGGGACCCCCAGCTGTCATGATGTAAATAATATCGAATACTTTAAAGGCATCCATTGTTCTGACGAGCAAAACTATCATCAAAGTGGGGGCTAAAAGGGGCAGGGTGATGTGCCAGAAGGAACGCATTCGGTTAGCTCCATCAATGACAGCCGCTTCGTATAAATCGTGCGGGATGGTCTGTAAGGCAGCAAGGGAAAGCAGAATGACTAAAGGGGTAACCTTCCATACATCAGCGAGAATGACAACATGCATCGCACTGAGCGGATCACTCAGCCAGGCACGATAGGAGGAGATAATTCCTAATTGAAGCAGCAAGCTGTTCCAAGCGCCATAATTTGGGTTGAAAATCCACTTCCACATGATGGCGTCAATGGTGATGGGTAATGCCCAAGGGATAAGCACCAATGTTCTCAGTATCGTACGCCCTTTAAAGGGGGTGTTAAGCAACACAGCGATAGCAATACCCAACACTAATTCTATAATTATGGAAATGATCATGAAATAAAAGGTACGCCCTACTGCTGCCCAAAAATATCCACCAGAAAGAATATCAATATAGTTTCCTAAACCTACGAAAGGGGTGCCGATTGCAGGGCGTTTTAAGTCAATGATGTGCAAGCTCATCCAGAAAGCACGCAGGATAGGTATGATGATCAAGCCAAACACTGTGATCAATGCCGGCAAAATCAATGCCCATGCCAACCACCTTTCGCGGTCTGTAAACTTATGCCAAAGATTGGCAATGGAGTTCGTTTGCTTGGGTTTATCTAAGGTCGTTTCGGTCATAGTTTTTCGAATGGTATGGGATGGGACACAGCCCATCCCATATTTACCAATGAAAATTATTGATATTGTTCGCGTACTTTGTTGATTTCGGCCTCTGCATCTGTGAGCGCTTGTTCGGGGCTCTTCTTTTCTGTTAATGCAGCTTGGATTTCGCGGGCAATAATTTTCGTTGTTTCAGAATAGAATGGTACTAAAGGCCGGTTTTGAATGTACTTGTAAGCTTCTTTGGAAACTTCGACCATAACGGGCTGCATAGCAACAAGATCAGGATCCTCAAAGAGAGACATCCAAATTGGCAGAGCGTTTTGGGCATAGCGTTTTTGAACATCTTTATTGGAAAGGTAAAGAATGTAATCCCAAGCGATATCGGGGTTCTTGGAGTCGGAGCTAACAGCTAGTCCCATACCACCGTTGATGGTAACTGATGGTACTTTTTCACCAGGCATTACTGCGACTTTGGCTTTACCGGCAATCTTCGATTCAGCTGGATCGTTCGCTAAGTTGAATTGATAAGCCCAGTTGACCGAGAAGAGAGATGAACCTTGGGAGAAAGTGTGGCGAACCTCTTCGTAAGTTGATTCGAGAGAAGCTGGGTTGTACATGCCATCTTTCATCCCTTGCACCATGTAATTGAGAGCTTCTAAACCTTCGGGGCTATTGAAGGCTGGTTTGTTTTCTTCATCAAAGAACTTTCCGCCAAAGGACATCAGATAATAAGCAAAGGCAATGGTTAACCCTTCTTCTTGTTGGAAGAACTCTATAAAGGGATATTCAACCAGCTTTTTCTCCTTGGCAGCCATAGCCATTTCTTTCAACTCTGTCCAAGTCTTTGGAGGTTTGTCATAGCCGGCTGCTTTGAGCATATCTTCATTGTAGTATAGGTATAGAATATCGTTCAACCAAGGCATGCCATAATATTTACCTTGATAGGAGACTGCTTCTAAAGCTCCAGGCCAAATATCCTTGCGCATGTCATCGGTAATACGGTCAGTAACATCCAAGATAAAGCCAGCAGCTGCAAATTCGGCGGGCCAAATGCAGTCCATTAAAATGACATCATACGTGCCGGCTTTTGAAGCGGCTGCGGTAACGATCTTATCATGCAATGCTTCATAGGTAACGAAATCCAATTCAACATTGATATTGGGATTTTTTTCCATAAATTCTTTGGTAATAGCCGTGATGTCGCTTTCTTGATAACCGGCTTGCTTCATGAATAAGGCGCGGATAGTTACTTTTTCAGCGGCGGGTTGTTCAGCGGCAGGTTGTTCTGCGGCAGGTTGTTCGGCGGCAGGCTTTTGTTCTGCTGGGGCTGCAGTCGGGGTAGCTTGCCCGCAAGCTGAAAGTACCAGAGATAGTATTATCAAAAGAAAAAGCAATTTTTTCATCTTTCTTACTCCTTTTTTTAAAATATATGTAATTGTTTTTATCTTTTATGGTTCAATTGATTGTTAACAATATTGTCGTTGATTACCACCTCCATATTTTTTATGATTTGTAATGAGGGACGCTACATGAAGTCCGAATGACTAATTCTGGTTCAATAATGATATGCTGTGGATTGTTCTGTCCGTAGTTGCCATTGATCAAAGAAAGAATGAGTTGGACAGCTTTTTTTCCTAGTTGTTCAGTGGATTGACGAATGGTTGTCAATGGTGGAGTCAAGAATGAGGCTAGCTTGATATCATCAAAACCAATGAGGGAAATATCTTGAGGGACTTGCTTTTGATGCACATAGGTGGCTCGTAAAGCACCGGTTGCCATCATATCATCGGATGCGAAGACAGCAGTAGGCGGGGTGCGAAGGGAAAGCAGACGACTCATAGCTTGATAACCACCTTCTAAGTTGTTCGCTGCTTGCTGCAAGTAACCAGGGGGAACACCGCCAAAATGATTTTGCATGAATTGGATGTAGGCCTCTTGACGCTCGTATAAATCACCCAAGCGTTCACTGCCAATAAAAGCAATGCGGCTATGTCCTAATTCCAGCAGGTAGTTTAGTGCAAGGGCTGCTCCTTTCGCGTTATCAACGTTGACTGAAGGAATGTTGCCAACCAACTTATTGTTGCCGCGGCACAATTGGACAAGTGGCATATTGCGGTTCATTTGAACAAGAAAAGAACGATCTTCTGGGCTTTCATGCAAATCTCCAAGCAGAAACAGACCGTCGCAATAGCGCAAGTCGAGCATAAGCTCACTGAGCCGGAGAGCTTCATGAGGATCGTTGCGGGCGTAACCCAAAACAATCTCCCACCCTTTTTCCTGGGCTGCTTGACTGATAACTTGGACAACTTGGGCGAAAAAAAGGTCATCAATTTCGCGCAGAATCAAACCTAAGAGATTTGCTCCCTTTCCCCTTAAAAGACGCGCACCGGGGTGAGGGCGGTATGAGAGTTCTTTGGCAGCCTCAAGGACTTTGGTGCGTGTTTCTTCGCTGATTGAGATAGCGGTTTCAGTTCCGGTTAGGATTCGCGAAACCGTGCTTACCGAAACGCCGGCTTTTTGGGCTACATCGCGGATGGTGGGGGAAAGTTTTGCCATATGGGTAAAAACCTTTGTAGTCTAACGATTATCTGCAATAGTTTTACAGCAAACGTTTGCAATAGAATTGTAGCAATAAAATTATCGTTTGTCAAGCGGTTCCATGAGGATTTAAGAAGATTTCTTCCTGCTTATTTATGAAGGAATGAGAAAAAATGGTGAATTGCCCCAGAAAAAATGGGTAACTCGTAAAGAAAGCTGCCAATCAAATTACGGTTTAAAGTATTTCTGTGATTTGGAACTTTATGTAAGGGTTATTGGCTTTTTGTACTTTGCCAATAAGAGTATAAAGCTTTCAAAGGTTCAGCAGCTTTAAGATCGTTATTCTTGCCTGTATTCCACGTGATTATAAGTTCCCTTTTGGCACGGGTGATGGCTACATACAGCAGCCGTAACCGTTCTCGAATAAGGTCAAGCCGGGCAGCATAATCTGGACTGAGGCTTTTCTCTGCGTATTCATCACGTGAGAAGATTTGGTCAAGTGTGGCGAGTGCAGCTGCAGCTGGATTGATATTTTCTTTTAAGTACCATATATCATTTCGGAAGGAATCGCCAGATAAGCCGGAAGGAAAATCATAATTATTTACAGACATGACATATACCCGATCCCATTCTAGCCCTTTCGACTTATGAATGGTACTGACAACAACTTTGCCGGGAAAACTACTTGGGTCAAAACTCTGATTATCCTCAAACATTAAAAAATTTTCTTTGTTTCTGATAATACTATTGAAAGTTTCTTCAATAAATGCTTCATTTTTTTGAGAAGCTAAGTCTAAACTACGACGTAGTTGAAATGCTAGCTTATGAGCCATTGCCAGATGATGCGGTTCATTGAACACTTCACTGGCAAAAGAGATGATTTGCTGATCTATAGGCAAGGAGTTGAGATTTAACCAGCGCTGCAGTTGGCCGCGGTAGGAGAGCAAAAGTTCCTTATCCGTTTGGTCCTCCAGCATGATACCGTCTAACCAATCATTCTCTTTTGTAGGGTAAACAAAGGTCTCAATGTTTGAACAGCGCTGCAGCAATCGAGTCAACCGATTGATTTGATCTTTTTCTGTTTGAGTTTGGCTTTCAAAACCATAGAGTAGAGAAAAAAGTTGTGCATAATGCTGGGAAATCAATGGGTGAAGAAGCACTTCTAGCAATTGATGCACAAGCTTGGCTACTGGATGAGTTTGGCGAGTGCTCTTGAGGAGCTGATCGTTATAAGGGATAGCTTTGCGTTCCAATTCACCGATTAGATTTTCAGTGTGGGCATTGGAAAAGGCTAGCACAGCAACAGTTTTTTCTGGGTTTTGGGGCAACCATAGCTCCAAGCTGAGGGCAACCGCATTAATTTCTTGGTCTGGTGTAAAAGCCTTATCAAGCACGATTTTTATCGCTTCGGGTGTTGAAAGGGGGTTGGGGTGAGGATCGGATGGCGGAACCGGGCTAATATAAGGGGGACTTAAAGCATCCCGCACTTCTTCTAAAGGGTGTTTGGTACGCGTCCAATCAATGAGATAATTTGCAAGGTTGATGATAGCTTGGCACGAACGGCTTGACTCATCGAGATTGCAGGCTACAACACCTTCTTCTCTTAAAAAATTTTTAAGGTATTTAGGGTTGGCTGTGGTGAACGTCTCATAAATAGCTTGATTAGGATCACCTACTCTCACCCAATTGCCGTGTGCCTCAGTGATTTTGCGCAAGATCACTTCCTGCAGACGACTGCTGTCTTGAGCTTCATCTTCGAGAACATAAAGCCAACGGTGTTGCAAGATGGCAAGATAATCTTCATTTTGCTCAAGCACGTCAACAGCTAAACGTATGAGGTCATCAAAGTCTATTCCGCCAAAATGTGCCAAAGCTAGCTGATATTGCCAATAGACTTCCAAGCCAATTTTCATCCATAGGGAATCAATGCCCGAATTTTGATAATGCTGTTGAATTTGTTCATAGATGAGGCGTTTGTCCTTTGCGGTTCGGATAAATTGGAGCCCAATATCTCTTATTAGTAATGGTAAATCGGTTGACTTGATCTTCAGCATTTGAGATTCAGAAAGTGATTCCTTGAGATGAGCTTCGATTTGATGTGAGAAAGAATCAGCAACCTGATGAGAAATTCGCGTGAGAATGTCATTGCAAATATGTTCATCGAGGATAACGAAATTGGGATCAAGGTTGGCAAGAGATGGCCGTTCGCGCAAGATATCATAAGCTAAGCTGTGCAAAGTACACACATGATAGCGAGGAATTAGACCGCTGCTTCGATTTTCTCTTGCCCATGCATTGAGCTGAGCTTTGAAGTGATTGGCGGCTGAGTTAGTTAAGGTTACAACAAGAAGCTCTTGATCTTCTGAAAGCACTCCGCGTCGAAGCAGCTGGATTGCGAGTTGAGAAAGCGTCCATGTTTTTCCGCTGCCCGGAACTGCAGATACGCCCATTTTTCCCCCTTGATAAGCGAGTATGGGTTTTTGAGAGCTGCGCGGTTGATGTGCCATAACATAAAAGCTTGGAACAGCAAGAAAGGGCTGATATTAGTGCGTAATCCGCCAATATCCAAAGAGAAGACCACCCGCAAAGATAATAAATAAAACAATACCCATTATGCTCATCCCATATCCGCTTGCTTGATAAAACAATACATCCGGGGTAGGTGTGGGTGTTATGGATTTTGCCATAGGTAAAGCTGCAAGATGTGCATTGACCGTTATTACTGGGGTGGCTATCACCAAAAGCAAAGCGAGTAAAGAGAATAGGATAAAAAAGGAAGTTAATTTCGCCATGATAGTTATTTAGTTGAACAGGTAAGGTTATTATCTTCTGCCTTGAGTGATTTGTCAAGGGAAGTCTTTTTCGAGTATAATAAGACAAAGGAGGTGCGATATGGAGCACAGAAAGTTGAATTTCTCACGGCGAGAGTTCCTGCGCTTGTGTTTGTTAGGCAGTGGATCGGCACTGATGGGTTGCTCTTTTTTTCGCAATAAGTTGGATGAAGTAAATTTTTCTGCCCCTTTATCAGAAGGTAGTGAGGAGGGGCGAAATGCAGATGGTGAAACAAAAGAGCTCAATCAATCAAATCTGTCATCAAGACCGGAGACAACTTTTTTGCCCACTGATAAGCCGTATCTTGCGATTGCTCGTGGGCAAGACCCTGCCGCAATAACCCAAGCTGCTATAGCTGCCCTGGGAGGTATAGAAAGATTTGTGAAAAAAGGGGCAAATGTGATCATTAAGCCTAATATTTGTGTGGATTATCACACCTACGAATATGCAGCAACGACCAATCCATTTGTTGTAGGTACTCTAGTGAAGTTGTGTTTGGGAGCAGGTGCAAAAAGGGTTCGAGTGATGGATACTCCTTTTGGAGGAAGAGCTGAAACGGCTTACGTGCGCAGTGGTATTGCTGAAGCAGTAGCTGCTGCAGGCGGTGAGATGGAAATTATGAACCGCAATAAATATGTCGAAACACCTATTCCAAGAGGAAAAGATCTAAAGAAGTGGAGCATCTATCGCGATGTTTTAGATGCGGATGTAGTGATCAATGTGCCAATAGCCAAGCATCATAGCCTCGCTCGATTGACTTTGGGAGGTAAGAATTTTCTTGGAGTGATCCAAAGGCCAGGTCTTATGCATATCAATATGGGACAGCGGGTAGCAGACTTAGTAAGTTTGATCCAACCGACCCTGACAGTAGTAGATGCGGTGCGGATTCTCAGGAATCATGGACCGAGCGGCGGCAGTTTGGATGACGTTCAGCAAATGAATACTGTTATTGCCAGTCATGATATTGTAGCCGCCGATTCTTACGCAGCCACTTTGTTTGGAATGAAAGGCAGCGACATCAGCTACATTAAAGCCTCAGCTGCGATGGGCTTAGGTACAATGGATCTTGATTCAATTCGAATTGAGGAAATAAACCTGTGAACGCAAAACAATGGCTGCAGTTGCGGCGCTGGGTGCAGGTTATTTCATTTTGCTTGTTTATCGTTCTGTTCATTAGCAGTGCTAGACCAAGTGTTGAAGCAAAAGAGTTAAATATCTATTTTCTTCTTGATCCACTTGTAACTTTAGCAGAATTATTAAGCGGAAGTCATTCGCAGATGATTGGTTGGGTACTGCTCACAATTGCAGTTACTTTGGTTTTTGGGAGAGTGTGGTGTGGGTGGTTTTGCCCCCTCGGTGCATTATTGACATGGTTTTCTCCCCGCGCTTCACGGCAGTTAAAGCATTCTGTGCTATCAACTTCTAGGCGTTCTCCGGCGGAGAATTGGCGCAAGGTAAAGTATATTCTTTTTATTATCATAGCTATCTCAGCTCTCCTAGGAGTTCAAGGCTTTTTATTTCTTGACCCCATCACACTGCTTAATCGCACTATGGCAACTGCGCTGTACCCTGCATTGAGGTTTGTGATCATGAGAGCTGAAGCTTATTTGTATCAATTTCCATGGTTATGGCAGGGTTTGGATTTTGTTCATCAAAGTGTTGTTTATCCGGTTTTTCAAGATGTACAAGCGGTGTTTCAGCATGGATGGCTGATCTTTCTTTTATTTGCTGGAATCATCAGCTTAAACCTTATCGCTGAACAGTTTTGGTGCCGCTATTTATGCCCATTAGGCGGTATGCTGGGGTTGATTTCAAAGGTCGCACTTTTTCAACGGCGAGTATCAGAAAGATGCAATGGATGCAATCTGTGCACAACCCATTGTCCAACCGGCACAATTGATCCGCAAAAGAATTACCGCAGTGATGCTGCTGAATGCACTGTATGCTATGAGTGTTTTGCTGCATGTGCGCGGCAGGATGTTTCTTATTCCGCAAAAATGCCTGCATTGAAGAGAGAAGAAAAGTATGAATATGGTTTAACTCGCAAGGAAGCGTTGCTGGCATTTGGTATGGCTTTGGGCAGTGCGGCTTTAGCAGGTGTTGAGCCAATTCAGAAAAGAGAGCCGAGTCATCTGATTAGGCCACCCGGCAGCCAAGAGACAGCATTTGATTCGTTGTGTGTGCGCTGCGGGGAATGCATTCGTGTTTGTCCCACCCAAGGACTGCAGCCGACACTTTTAGAGGCTGGATGGCACGCAATGTTCACCCCTCATTTAGTGCCGCGCTTAGGTTACTGCAGTTATACGTGCAACGCTTGCGGGCAGGTTTGCCCTTCGGGGGCTATTCCCAAATTGGCAATAGAAGATAAAAGAAATGCAATCATTGGTCTGGCAACGATCAATCACAATCGTTGTTTGCCATGGGCTTATGATACCCCTTGCATTGTCTGCGAAGAAGCTTGTCCTTTGCCTCAAAAAGCCATCATTTTGGATGAAGTAAATTTAGCTGATGGCTCAATACTTCAACGCCCTAGAGTAGAACTAGAACTATGTATAGGGTGTGGTACATGTGAGTACCAGTGCCCTGTAGGAGGTGAGGCTGCTATTAGAGTGGTTACATTGACAGAAACACGGAAAGGTTATTGATCCTTTTTATGCTCAGCTTTTAGGGCTTCGTTGATGGCAAATGCCCATTGCAAGGCTTTCAAGTAGGCATCAGTTATTTGCTGGGGGGATAAATTCAAAGCTTGTTCTTTATCAAATTCGCCGCGTTCGTAGGCAATACTATAGTTTAGTGTTTTGCCCATATCACCTTGGCGTTTGAGCAAGGCAAGGATAATTTCTTCAGAGAGCGGCAGTTGAGTTACAATTTGTTCCATTGGAATGTCCAACAATGCATCAAGGACCGAAAGCAAACCAACCGTAAAATAATTGGCGGGGTTAGGAATTTTACGTGCTTTAGCCAGCATCTCGCAAAACCGAGCTCGGATCAAAGCAATGTTGGTCAGTTCATGTGGTTTATCGTGTACTGTGGACATTAACATAAGGGTCAGCCAACCACTGAGATATTCTGTGCCAATAAGTGAAATAGCTTGACGAATGCTTGTGATCTGACTGGCGGTTGCAAACAAGGCGGAATTGACGATGCGCAATAGTTTATAGCTTAGGGTTACATCTTGTATGATCATTTCTTCTAAGGCTTTAAAATCCACTTTTGGATCTTGAATTTTAGCCAGGGTGTTGAGCAGGATCAATCGCGAAGCATCCAAACGGCGGCTTTTTACAATATTTGGCTTGCAGAAGAAATATCCTTGAAAGAAATCGCAGCCAATTTTTCTGCAATAGTCAAATTGTTCTAGGGTTTCTACTTTCTCGATGATGACTTTCTTTTCAAGTTGCTTAAGACAGTGCAGAAGTTGAAGCAGCGTTGGATTATCTAAGTGAGGCAGATCTAGCTTTACGATTTTTACAAAAGGTAGAAAAGATCTTGCTTTATTTATATCCACGACGTCATCAAGAGCAAAACGATAGCCTAAACGAGCAATTCTTCTTAGTCCTTCAATGACTTCGGGCGTTGGTGGGATATCTTCTAGGATTTCAATAATAATATTTTGAGGGGGAAAGGGAATTGGAAATTTGCCTGTAATGAAGCTTTTAGTAATGTTAATGAAAGCGATTTCGTTGCCAACAATGTTTTGCAATCCTATAGATGAAAAGACATTGAGAATGACTTCGCTTGTGGCTTTATCACCATCCAGAAAATGAGCAGAATCTTTTGATTCAGGCGAACGAAACAACAGTTCATATCCCACCACTTCTTGATGGCGGTTGAGAATGGGCTGCCTGCCGACCATTATTTCTGTTGTCATTATATGATAAATATATCAATAATACAATTATAAGTCAATCCCTAGCTGCTTCGATGAGTTTCTCTATTTGGTAGGCGGAATGCTGTTGAGCGGTCCGCAATTTTTGGATGATTAAGTAACAAGCATTTAGGCTTGAAAAGCCGCTATCCTCTGCTGGCATATCCTTTTGCTGAAGATAAGCAATGATAAGCATGAACTGCAGCAGTTCCTCAAACCGCTCTTTATTGAACCACAGAATGTCTTGGTAACGGTTGGTTTTAATAAAGCGACTGATATCGGGGTCTTTCAGCCAAGCAAGTAAAGTGTGGTAAGTTGGGTTAGAAGGTGATAAATTCATCTGATTAATGGAGCTGCACCAACCTTGGTGAACAATGAGAATATTCACTAAGTTTGCCATTTCCCAAGCTTCAGTTTCCTGAAAGCCCATTTCCATTAAGGTGTTGCGAATATGCTTATTGAATAGAAATTCATCCAACCAAGCTCGGGTTTGTTGGGCGTGATCGTCATTATCGCTAAGCTTGCCAAGAATGTGGGTAACCATCCATAACCAAAGGATTACCATTGCTCTGCGGTTCGGCGTATTGTTAGGGAAGAGGAACTCCTTTATTTCTTGGGATACACTGCCTTGCAAAGAAGCGTCAGGATTATCTGAAGAGAATGCCAACAGTAAGGAGGCTTTATCCTTTATTGCGTGAATAAGGCTAGATGGGTCTTTGGGACTGTTCTGATAGTGTTTAACTTCATAGAGGAGGGGGGTAACTTTCCATTCAAGTTCTAATAGAATTTGATCTGTAATGCTTGAATCCAAAGAGGATAAAACCTGGTATTGAAGAAGCCACTCAATAAACCCAACATTGATTATTTCCCTAAACGGAGCGTGGAGCGGCTGCAAGAACAGTTCTTTGAGAGCTTCATCAACGCTAGCCACCCCGCGCCCTTGCAGGTATGCTTCGAGCTGCTGATAATGATGTTGTTCGTTATCTTTAACCTCGCGAAAATCCATAAAGATATTATATTGATAGGCTCCAAGGGCAATAAATAGTCCTTCTTGATGCAGGCGCTGATTATTGCGAATGAATTCTAAACCGGATTTTCGATCGCGAAAGATGGTATAGGTATTAGGATCATTTTGAAGGGCTAGACCTTCGGCAAGGGTTTTTTGCACCAGTTGAGACTGATTGCTGTAGGGGTTTTTCACGCGGTAGGCGGCTGAGGTGCGGATCCAACCGCTGGTTTCTTGAAAGCGATTATTATAGACAATGATAGCGCGTTCATTGTCGCAGCGATTGGAATAAGCAAAGACGTTCTCGTCAACTTTGCCGCTATCGGTAAAGAGATCATAAAGCAGAAAATGTTTTACTTCAGAAAAGATATAGCGCTGATGCAGCAAGGGAGAGATTTCTTTAGTATGGCGTTCAATGAGATAGGGGTCGGGCTGTTCATCCCAATATGCTCGAGGATATTCCATGCCGTACTTTTCAGCATAGCCTTCGATTTGACCATGTCCAAACATGGGCAAGCCGGGCATTGTAGCCAACATGAGGCAGATTCCGAAATATTTATCTCCCTTGCCAAATTGTTCGACAGCGGTGCGCTCATCGGGGTTGTTCATGAAGTTAACATAACGTTTGAGGATTTCCGGGTCGAACTCGATAGTGTTCTTGATGACTTGACGATATTCGTCATTCTTCTCATCGCGCAGCATGTTCATGAATGCGGAATTATACACGCGGTGCATGCCCAGTGTGCGCACAAAATAACCTTCCAGCAGCCAAAACGCTTCAGCCAATAAAAGTGTATCCGGGGCTTCTTGTGCAACGCGGTCCACAACCTCGCGCCAAAATTCATTTGGCATGGCTTGATTGAATTGTTCTTTGGTCAGCCCAAATTCTGCTCGGCTTGGTATAGCACCGCCACTGCCTGGTTCTGGAAACCACAATCTTTGGTAGTGAAGTTTGGTAAGGGTCATGGCAGCATCAAAGCGGATGATGGGAAAGAGTCTAGCTACATGCAGGATGGTTTGGAGCACAGCTTCGCGTACTTGCGGCAGCAAGTAGTTTAGCTGAGCAGTATCGTTCCATGGCATTGAAGTGCCATCATTGCCATGGTAAATGTAATGCTCGCTGCCAGTCCAATGATCCACGCGTTTGAAGACAACCGCTGCATCGGTACGAGTGTAATAATGTTCTTCAAGGTATATCCCTACTCGTTCATCTTCCGATAAATTGCCGGTATTGAAGGAATAAGAAGGGAATGGGCTGTAATTCAAGCTGATGAACCAATCGGGATGTTCAACTACCCATTTGGAGTAAATACCGCAATGATTGGGAACCATATCTGCGCCCATGCGGATTCCAAAACGCCAAGCGCGTTCTTTCAAATTATTGAAAGCTTCTTCGCCTCCTAAATCGGTTGCGATTTGATAGTCATAAAGCGAATAAGCTGAAGCCATTGCATCGGGGTTGCCGGTCCACTGTTTGATCTTTTTGGAAGCTGAGCTTCTTTCCCAAACTCCGATCAGCCATAACCCGTTGAAGCCCCATTGGGCAAGTTCTTGCAAGGCTTCGTCCGGAATTTGATCAAGGCGCTTAATTTCGCGTTTGAAGCGCTTTGATAGCTGATCAAGCCAAACATAAGTGTGTTTAGCAATCATGACTAAGTTTGGCATCCAGTCTCTGTCGGGGCTGAAACGTTCAATTTCGTGCTCTAGACCACGAAATTCAACTACTGGGCTTACACCACCGCCGCCTACACCGATGATGATGCGCGTTTCCTCTTTGATGAAATCCAAACCACCTAGGATGCGATACAAGAAGCGCGAACCGATGATATCTGCCCAATACGTTAGGATATATTCAAGCTGCCCGCCTAGAGAGTTGGGTGAATGTGTTGCAGGTTCGCGTAGCATATCCAACAAATTATTATTGTGAGGTCCGAATTTAGGCTGCTGTTCAAAATAACGATGTAGAATAGGGATGAGCTTATTTTCTCCTAATGCGCCATAAATGGTTTCACGCTCGAGCTTTTCATCGTTAAAGAGCTCTAAGAAAGGAGAAAAGGCTGGATTAACATTGGCAAGCCATAGTAAAAGCATTTCTTCCAGCAGGATAAGCCGGTTAGGTATGTTTTCGGTGCTGTCTTTTAGATATTCTTCGATGCTTTGTTTGCCCTGATATACGAGCAGAGGAGGAAAAGACTCAGCAAAGCTGTAGAGAGCTTTATCAACTTCTTGTTTTGCTGCTTGGGGGCTTAACTTTGCTTTTTGGCAAAGTTGATCGAGCAGCCATTTTTCTGCTTCTTCTAAGGCTTGGGGGTTTTTAAGCCGCCGATATTCGCCGGCAACAAAATGCAGAATTTCGTCAATCAACCCCATAGCATTGATGTCAGCCGCTTTTACGGCTTGCTCCGGGAAGCGCACTAGATCGCGCTTCTCATTCATCTTATGGACAAATTCGCGTACGGCTTTAAAATTAGCGAAGATTACATTGCCGTTGAGGGAAAATAGACTTTGATCAAATTGATAATAATCGCGTGCTTGGCGGGAAATATGGAATTCAAAAGGGTTCATAGGGTAATTATAATCTATTAGGCAAAAAATAGGGTTAAAAAGAAATGAATTGAAAAAGATTCTAAAAAAATTAGACCTTTTCAAAAGTGTTAAGGTAAGTTATAATAAGCTTGTTTAGGGCGGATAGCTCAGTCGGTTAGAGCGCATCCCTTACAAGGATGAGGTCGCAGGTTCGAGCCCTGTTCCGCCCATTTTTAGCCTCATTACATTGACAGTATTAACGTAATGCGCTCTATAGTGACGATAAAAAAGGAGCGCATTATGTACTTTAATAAGGCTATTTACGGTTTTGTTATTCATCTTACATCCAATGGCTATTCTACCGTGACCATTGCCGGCTACAAGCGCACACTCGATAGGTTTTTACGTTTTATCGGTGACCGGCCAGTAGATGAAATAACAACCCAACACATAACTGATTTCTTCACGTTTTTACGACAAACATGCTCGGAATCGTCGATCCAATACCACTGGAAAGTATTGCGCAGTTTTTTCGCTTTCATCTGTGCCGAGCTTGGTATTCCTCGCCCTGACATAAATATCCCACAACCAAAGTTCATATCCAGAACAATCCAGCCATATACGCAGGAAGAAATTGCAGCTTTACTCAAACATGCCTCTTCAAAACGGAACAGGGCACTGATCCTCACGTTGCTGGACACTGGACTGCGTGTTTCTGAATTGTGCCGGCTACGAATTTCTGATGTCAATTTGGAAACAGGGTTTGTTACTGTAAAACCATACCAAACATCGCGAAAATCTCGTCCGCGCATAGTCATACTCGGCAACACAGCCAAAAAGCACTTATGGCACTACATTGCAGCTCGTCCTGATGGTGATGACCCTACTGCGCCACTTTTTGCTACTCATCGCGGTACACCGTTGGACAGAACACAGGTTAAGAATATCCTTCTGCGGATAGCAAAAAAAGCCGGCGTGCCGCATGTGCATGCGCACAGATTTCGTCATACATTCGCCATTCAATATCTCAGGAATGGTGGGGATATTTTTACTCTACAACGATTGTTAGGTCATGCATCACTACAAATGGTACGACACTATTTAGCATTGGCAGATACCGATCTCGAAACCGCGCACCGACGCGCATCACCTGCGGATAGATGGAAACTATGAACTGTTATTCTATTGGAATTTCTCCCTCAAATGCATATATGTCAAAACTTTTCGCCGTGGTATTATTTGTTAAAGCATATGCCATTATAAATCCTTGTAAATTTTGGCGTGCTCCTACCCATATATCGTTGATGTAATAGTGCAAATATTGTGAGTCTCTAATTAGTTCGATTTTTGTTATGTCAGTTAACGATACTGGTATATAAGTATTTAAACCACCGCCAGATAAAGAATCTAGTACAAACCAATAACCAGAACTCGTGTTATCTGCATATACTAAAGCGCCAAAAGAGAGTGGAGGAGGATTGGTTGTTGATGGGTTTCCAGTACTGTGACAACCAACAGCTATATATCCTCCTGAAGAAAACGAGGTTACGGGCTTTATTAAAAATAGAAGGCGATTCACAGAAACTAAACCAGGAGAAAGATAGATTTGCCCGCTGGTATTTGCAGTTGTTCCAGAGGATAATGAGATACCGCGTTTTTTTAAGGGTTTCGACACATAACCATATGAACCTCGCAACCACCCTAACTCACCAATAGTGCCGCTTGTTGTGCCGCCACTGCAAAAATAATCTCGAACGATTGCAATAGATGGATTACTAACCCAATGGGTATCTCCTTTAGAGGAGAACGATAAGTATCCAGCTCTTATCAATCGAAGTGAAATAAAAGATAATTTCACACCGTAACCTTCTAGAGTAATCTGCGGCGCAGTGTCACACCAAAAATAAGTCCTAAAAGCACCGCCATCTAAATAATATTGGTGGTTCATGTAAATGGTATTTGGAAATACATTCGGATTAATGGCATTGAGAATTATTGAGCCGCTCCCAACTACTGAAATCATTAATAATCCAAACGGAACACTTTGAGAGTAATTGCCTAATCCTAAAATGCCATTTTGATTTAATGATAGCACCCCATTAAGGATTAAATGTCCGTCCGAGTCAAATTCTGCACTCCCACTAGAGATAGCAGATAGCCAAAGATTTTGATCTTGAAGTGATGGATCTCTTACATACTCGGTATACGGAGTATTAACACTTTGCAGAATACCAAATGCTGGGCTTGTACCCATCCCATATGCACTCACGTGCTGGCCAGATAAAAATCCTTCTACAGGTAAAGCTGTGGGAGATCCTGGTGGTACATATTGCTCTAAAAGTAGTTGGCGACCACGTAGAATCAACCCTTTTGATGTGGCACAACAATCTCCCATACCAAAATTACCCTCTCCAGTATCAGAACTGATCCAAAATTGTGGTACTCCTGCCTCATTAGCCCCTACAAAATTAGCTTTTACTCCAAGCTCATCATATACAGACTGACTATCTGAATTGATGACCATTCGCACTTTCCCATTATCATCGTGAACACGAAATTCTCCAGAGGTAATAGTGCCCAAATCGCCACTGATTTCGTCTAAGTAGTCTGCTTTCGTGGAAAGCATTTCCAGCTCTGTTACCCTCCGTTCTAGCTGTGCCAACCTGTCCAAAAAGTTCCCCTCTACAGTTAGTTTATCCATTTCGACACTCATAGAATAGTATCCTCCTCCTTACCAATAACCCTCACATAGCCTTTATCTTCGGTATACTCTATCCCCACAATTCGCAGTGTCCCTTTATACCCGATTGCTGATCCCATAAATCCAGCAGTGTGCAGTTCAATATTAACATTTGCTCCCAATCGTAGGTTTTGCCATGCGTCACCAATATCGAGTACTTGGGCATCTACAACCATTCGGGGATACCCAACTACTTCTAGGCGCTCTGTGGTGTGTTTTTTTACAGCTGCTACCTGCGTAACGCCTTGAAAAAACTGGCTTCCCTGACGCAATCCATATAGAGAGATGGACATATCCTCACGCCCTACATACTGCGGTTTTGACTGCCAATTTACCCCTTCGCCATAACCGAGAAGCTCATTAGTAATTGTTCCCTGTTCAATAAGTGTTCTATTTGCAAGTGCCAAGTTGTAACCTTCTTTTAATATAAAATTAGCGTTGCATTCTAATTTGCGAAAATAGTCAAATGCAAAGGATAACTGACCATATTGATTTATAACCGGCCGCACAATAAAGTCGCCACCTGCTCTAGTAACAATACGCTTCAAAGTATCTAAAATACTCGTTGGATTAAACACTTCCTCATATTGAGTATTTTCGTCTTCAATTGTCCCAATGGCGATGGGGACTTTCGATAGTTTCAAAACTTCCCTTATTAACGTAGCTACCGTTCCTTTTATTTTCACATCTTTATGCCCAATGCTGTATGTGAACATATACTCAGCTGTATATGCTTGAATTACTACAGCTCCCCCACCCCATGTTCGCGGCGTATCTATTACCCCGCTCCATATTGGAAGCTTTGCGCTTTCTATAAGGATTAAGTTGCCGAAGCGCAAATAATCTGGGTTGCACTTTTTGTCGTAGATCGATAGTTCAAATTCCGCGCGCCCCACATCGCTCAGTATCCAAGTGCGATTGCAGGTTGCGCTAATTTCCGTAAGCTGTTTTCCCGACCGATCATATATCTTGATATTACTCATATATTTCTACCATCTTGTTCGGTAACTTACGGTTACATCCAATACACCCAAAGATCCTTCATTGGATGTAAAAGTCAACTCGTTCATTCCTGGTACTAGACGTAACCAATCCCTGCGTATTTCAGAAACTTGCAAGCTATTAATTGAGTTTTGTCCGTTCATCGTCACTATCTTATGTTCCGTGTCAATAATGATAGTATCCCCAGTTATTGACGGTGTTTTTAGTTGAATTCTTTCATTTAACGTTGTGTTAGTTATTGTGACATTAATGTGCCTTTGCCCATACTCTGGAAAAACATTTATAACGGGGGTATTTGTAGCATTGATGTCAATGATAACGGTTGATACCTCAAAATTTGCTCTATTAAGCGCGTTTGCGAATATTGAACCCTCTAATGCGAAACGAACGTATTTTGCATCAACAGCATAATTTGTTTTGCTCCAACTTATCCATGTATTTTGTTGTGAGGGGAATGTTTCATTCCAGACGTTCATCCAAGACATGCCGGCATCCAACATTTTTTGCAAACCAGCAAAGGTAGGGAAAGCAACATAATTTCGATATTTGGTTCCACTGGCAGATATACGGGTTATCATACAAGGATTACTTAAGACCCATACAATTCGAGCGCTTTCTCCCATTACATTGCCATTTCTTTCCCAAATATTCATTTCACAGCCCATTCTCATAGCTGGGTCAATATCAGCGCCTTCACCTGCTGTATAATATCGACTTGTCTTGCCCGTACTTACAACTACTGCTGGGTTCCATGCGCCAGTCCTTAATCCACTTGAAGCCCAAAATCCATCTCCTGGGTATATCCATTGAGTATTGCTACTTGTGGTAAGGTTAAATAGTGGTTTGTATGTATTATCTTGTTCTGGTTCATCTGCTAATTGATTTCCATATACCAGCCAAATATCTCTTGGAATTAATTTCACTGTAGCACCCGCTAGATGAACGGCTGCTGTAGTACCCTTTTGGGCTCTAGTAACCCCATAGAGTTTCCTCTGAACCAAATCTATCGCGTTATATGTAAAAATCTCATTGTCAATTTCTACGATCCCAGCCGTTGGCATCTTCCGCAAAATATCGTCATTAGTTTTTGTAGGCTGTATTATTATTTCGTTTATGCTCCCATTTGCAGGGATAACCGCACCAAGTTTTGTCTCCATTTTTGCGGGTAAGTCAACTATGATCCAAACCTTTGTTGCAGATGTGTTCATGTCGGTGATCCATCGGGGTACTTCGGCACCATCCACAAAAACCCTTAGGTCATTACCGTTAGCCAGCATTTTCCCTTGAGTAACTAAAGAAGCCGTATCCAAACCGCCATTGGTTATATCTAGTGGATAAGATGTTAATCTTTCATTTAGCTTGTTCCATATTTTTACGAATCTCATAAACCTATATCCATCGATTCCAATGGATGGCTGTATTGTATACGTCGGATACACTTCGAGAGCAGAAGTTATGTCGAGCTGAATACTGGGATTTGCATCGCTCACTGTTGCAGTTGTTTCTTGTATCTCTACGCTTTTCCATATCGGATCTGCCACAGCTAATATGATCTCAAATTTTGATGTTCCTTCTAGTTCAACTGTAATCGGCACGCCCTCAATATACACATCCTCTCCTATCTCATCATACGTCACGACAAGTCTTTTGGGAGTTATGTTGGATGTATCAAACATTCTCCTTATGCTAGCAGTAAGATCTTTTTTCAATGTTTTCAGCACAAGTGGAATTTTCACCATGTCGAAGTTTTTGCCGGCATAATGCGGGAAATTATCGCTGCGCTTAACAAAGCGTGCTTCTACGCTTGGCATGAATGGCGCGTCATCGGGAATAATACAAATGTAATTTATGCCATCATTTATATTTATTCCATCCCATGTTTTAACTGTGTACATAGTTTCCTCATGAAAGAGCTGCCAGCCATTCAGAGCTGATGCTTGTGCCTGCACCCAAAACGAGAGTGCCATAATTCTTCAGGGTGATGTTCTTATAAACTTTGGTGTTCTCTTCCCTTTGTCTTAGTAATTTTTGCGTTAATCTGTTTGGAATAATTGTCCCATTTACCGACGGAACAAATAACTCGGGTCCTAATTCACCTACTAGATATGTTGTATTTGCTTTCACCGGCCCGCCTGAAGCGTGGGGGGTGGGATTGTTTTGAGTCTCATTAATAGTTATATTACGGTGTATAGTCGTTATTGTTACGGTTTTATCATGTAGGGAATTGATTTGGTTTCTCAGTGCCCCCACTAATCCTATCCCTTCAGCCGCACCGGGGGTAGAAACATTCACTGATTTCGTATCAGGCGTGTTTTGTATTTGGTTTCTTAATGCTCCGACTAGTCCTATTCCTTCAGTCGCACCGGGTGTAGAAATATTTACTGATTTCGCCCCTGGCATACTTTGTATTTCATTTTTGAGTTTTACAATCGCTTGTTCGGCAGCACTGGTATTAGCTGTAACGGTTATTGTTTGGCTGGTTGATACTTGCGTAGTAGTTTTCGTCGTGAGCTGACTTGGCGTAACTGTTCCTAAACTGCGTAATTGTTGAAATGCAGATAAATTATCTTGCTGACGTTTGAGCTCCGTAAGTTGGGAGATAAATGGCTGAAGGTCATTCATCGTTATTTGCACATTCTTGCTTTGAAGCCCAGCTATGTAATCTCTAAGCTTGGCAACGCTGTTTATATATCCTTGTGTATTTTCATCTGCGCCAATCACCCCATCACGATTTTTATCATACATCTCACGAAGGCTTTGTATAGCTTTACCAACTGCAAAGCTGGTCTGATCTACTAAATTGAGTCTATTTGCAAGATCTAGCGCAGCATCAGCATTAAGAGCCATAGCAGTTTTTTGATACAAATATTCAGATGTTGTTCTCTGAAGCGTGGAAACGGCGTCCTTTTGCGCCTGATTTAGTTCATCCTGTTTAATTTTGCGCCGTTTATATGCTTCTTCAAGATCTTGCATCGTGTTGGCGTATTTGCTGAAAGCATCTGTTAGCGTCGTCTCAAGAGATGTCTTTAGCAAATCCTGCATTTGTACTGTTTGGTATATTTTTTCATTGGTTGATTCCAATGCTAGTTCATATTGTTTAGCTGCTTCAGTAGGGAATAGCTTACTCGTATCTGTAAGGGTTATGTTAGCCGCCTGGTATTGCTCCTTCATAATGCGATATGCGTCTGCTGTTTTTCTTGCCAGTTCTCGCTGTGTATTAATATCCTCCCATATTTTTCTCTTGGCTTCCTCATCTGTTACACCTGGCATTCCCATACCGCCAGATAGAGCCAGATTCACACCACGTGTAGCTCGCGCAAATTCTTCATAACTCGATGCTACTTGAGCGACGGCAACAGCTGTATCGCGTGCCCCTTTGTAGTTTCCTTCCCAAAACTGCACCCAGCCAGCAAGTGGTTCGCGTTGTTTCATTAACTCTGCGCCTAAAGCTCCCATGTCTTTGCCTGCCTTTTTCCATGCTGTAGCAGTCTGGAGTGCATTTTGGTTCAGATCATTTAGTGCCTTATTATATGCTTCACTCCCTTTGAGTATGCCTGCTGTTGCTACGCCTGCGAATCCTATGCCACCTAGAATAGTTCCAGCAATTGCCCCACCTCCAAGCGCAGCTATAGCCATTCCAATTCCATTCAAAGCAGAAATCACTGATGGGGCTATTGCTGCTAAACCTGTAAGAGCTGCTACAGCTTGATAAACACCTGATGGCACTTCCGCAGCTAACCGCGCGATTTCACCAAAACTAGTTGCAATGCTCTTAACCGTTTCACCGAGACTTACGCCGACATCACGTAGCCCTTGACGGAACTTTGCATCCTGAAAGACATTTGTAAATTCCACCAACATTGGTTTGACAGCCTCGAACGTCCCTGCAAAAAACTCCCGCAATCCAATCTCTTTCATGTCTTGAAGCGTGGATATTAGACCGCTGAAAGTCTCTGTTTGTCTTTTGGCTGCTCCCCCGAAATCCCGTTCAAGCGTTTGGATTATTGCCTCAATTGCTTGTTCAGCAGGTATCAATCCCTTTTCCCGCATTTGTATGATTTCTTGCGTTGTCTTGTTAAACGCACGGGCTAAAATCTGATCCACAGGAATACCTACTTCTGTGAGCTGCATAACCTCTTGCCCAGCTAAACGCCCGCGGGCTTTTATTTGACCCAACGCTAACGCAATTCTGGACATTGCATCTTCAGTAGTTCCACTGCCTGAAGCGAAATCAATCATAGCCTGAGTAAGGCGTTTGGCTTCTTTGGTGGTAAAGCCATAACCCATTGCCATTCTATATGCATCGCTCACCCCTTTGGACGTAAAGGGACTTTCTACCGCTAGGCGTTCAAGCCATTGTAATGTCTGCCGTGCTTCTGGCCCTACCATTTGAAGCGCACTTGCCATATCTTTAGCCCTCCCAGAAGCCAACGCTTCTCTGGCTATCAAGCTTTGCAAGCTCATGCCTAACCGCTCATAGCTGGCATATGCGTCAAGTGCTTCTCGCCCCAACCCTACTAGACTTTTAGTTGCATATCCTATTAATTGGGCTGAGAGTGTGCCTATGGCTACGCTTGCCGCCGTGCTGAATTTGCCCAGCGCATTACTCGCGTTGGTAACTCCAGTAGAAATACCGTCAGCAGAACTCTCCATTTTTTTGGAGCTGCTAGCAAACTTCTCCAGAGATTTACTGGCTCTCTGAAGCTCGCTCTCCAGCTGCCCAGCGTCTGCTTCTATTACTGCCTTTAGTCGCGCCGCTTCAATTGCCATAAGACATATGATAAAATTATGTTATGCTAAATCTGTTCCAAAAATTGACCGATATCGCAATCGATTCGATTATTAGAACATTTACGTGCTCAATTGCTTTAGTATATTGGGTTATTGTTCTCTGCATCGCTGCTTTCTCTATATATCTCCTTGTCGACCTATTTTCTCATTGAGTTCTTGTTTTGGGTCTCATAGCTTCAATCACCTCAGCTTCAATACTCTCCATCTCCAATGCCCATATCATCCAATAGATTGGACGCTTCAATAAATCCCAGGGGGGAACTCCAAGCAATTTCGCTGCCTTCATTACCGAGTACCATTCTGCCGGCTCGCCTTGCTCCCCTTGCGTAGCGAGCCAACGTCGTAGTTTTTTCTTTCTTCCCTCGATACTTTAAGGTCTTCCGAAATTGCCTCAGATATTGACGCTAAAAACCAAAATGGCATGTTGTAAATAGTCTCTCTGTTAACTTCCAGCTGTTTTCCCTTATCATCAAGCACATCCCACGAAACAAGGATGCCACACAGACTTTCTGCTAGCGCGCTAATTGGCTGCCGATTACGCTCCAATTCAGCTACCTTCACTTCGTGAGTAGGCGTATATGCTGAGGGTCTGTAGGTGATTCTAACAACCTCTCCTTCATAGCCCGGCTGTTTGAGCTCGACCTCAATAGTCCGTTCGTCAAGTAGCAAATCTCGAAAGCTTATGCTCATAATGTAGCCTGCCTGTTCACTACCTTAATCTCAAATGCTTTGCCCCAAATGCCATCGTACACACCATTGAAAGTCCATTCGATCTGGAATATTCCATCGTCATCGGAAAACTCGCTCACCTCGGCTATTTTCACTGCAGTGTCGATCTGTAGCCTATACTTATACGTAGAATATATCGGCTCGCTTGTGGCGAGGATGCGCAGGTACTTTGTATCCCCGGTTCTCATCGTGCTGAGTAAGCCCATCCCGACGTTGTCCGCCTCGAGTCGCAGTTTCACGGTCAGTTTTGGCTCTGTCTCAACAACAGCCGAATAGCTTGGTTGGGTTGAGTTGATTGCCCATAACTGCCCCCATCGGTCTGAAAGTTCCCAAGAAACTTGCATCGCCCGCAACAGCTTCGTTGTGCCCAATTGGGTATAGGAATTATCAAGGTACACATCAACATCTGTCGCGAGAACAGGTTTCAACTCAATTGCGGTCGGATTCGGTGTAATGGTAATCCCATCCACAAGTGCCGTGCCAAACATACTCCCACTCAAGGAAGTTTCGTTCCGTGTGAAGTCCATAGACAACGATGACACGATCCCGTAACTGAATCTTGCAGCGCGCACGGTTGCTGTACCTTGCTCAACTGTGAACGTCTGTGGGGTGTCAGGGGCACTTCCGCCAGTGAAAGTCCACTCATAAGCACTGCCACTGCTTCCACCACCGAGAAGTGTTCCTGTGCTTCCTCCGCCGATAATGCTCGCAAGCGGGTAGATGATCTCGCTGTAGGTCATTTGCCCTTCTAAGCTTGCTTCCACCCACTCCTTGCCGAGCGCTGCCAATGTTGGGTATTTTACTCCCATAGGTCTGAACGTCGAGATGTCTGCCTTCACCGAAGGCTGGATGCTTAAAGCTAACAGCTTTTTGTCCGCCGCAACGCTCCCGCCTGGCACACTCTCAAGTCCAATCTGTACCCCTTCAAAAAGAGAAGCTCTTTCTGCCATTTATTACCTCCTATATGAATTTAACATGACGATTGCCACTATAAATCGCTGCGCACCATAATCTTGGTGCTAAGCCCAACCACAAGTCATTTTCACTACGTACTATTGAGTTATACTGAAACTCACAATCTTTAAATAATTGCCCGACAAGCCGCGCACTTGCATTGGCAGCGTATCTCAGGTTCAGCTGGTCAACAAGCACAACAGCAAATCCTTTGTCCCTAATCACTTCGATGAAATTATCCTCCTGCTGATCTGAAAAGTATGGCAGTGGATCTTCATACCCCTTGTAACCTGCTACGCCGCCAGCAGGGTTTTTAAGCCCAAGATGAAGATGCACGCCTGTTGAACAGCCACTACTTCCCATTTCGCCAATCTGCTGCCCACCACGCACGCGAGATCCATTGGTGATTATCGCTCGCTTGAGATGCGCATAATAAGACACGCGGTTGCCCCAACTAGGATGAATGATCTTCACATAGTTCCCATACCCACCGGCTTCATATCCAACACACGCTGTACCATCTGCGACAGCATATACTGGATCACCAATGTTCCCCCCATAGTCGATCCCGTTATGCCCTGGGTAACTCCAGCCTGGATGCAAGCTTTCATTCGCATAGAATTCTGGATTTTCCCCAAACCGCTGGGTTATATATACATTCTTCACTGGCTGATAAAGTTTCATTGCGTATATACCCTCAACTCAACTCCAATATGCCGATATACTTGCCCACGCTCAACTTCAACGTACGGCGGGATTATTCTTTCTTCAGCGCAACCAAGCACTATGCCGCCCTGTACCGAGCCACTTGCCTTGTGAAGAACCTCACGCACACGCTCGATGATAGATGCACCTACCATAGCCGTTGTATTCAAATCCACTGCCCTCACTAGAACCAATTCGCTCATCATAATTCGCTCTGCCCCAACGCCAAGTACGCTTTCACAACTCATCGGTTGTACGATAACAAGTGGATACGTTGTTTTCTCCGGCGCAACGCTCAAAAATACTCGCCCACCGGCAAGGGAAAGAAGCGTAGCATCTGACTTTAACTTCCCCACGATCCACTCGGCAGATGTAAGTGTTCCCACCGTATGCTCCTCAAGGAACTTCTTAGTCGCTCTCTTCTATCACCGCTACCGCTTGGTGTACTCCTAATCCACAAATACAAGTCAGCGATAGTCATAGGCGTATATCCAAGCATTCGTGCTTTGTACTGCTGCAGCGCCAACACTTGTCCATTTTTACTGCGCACATACACCACCCGTGACTTTTCTCTCATGCCAAGATCATCTCGATAAAACAACTCATTCACAACATGCTCTCCAAACTCTGCAAGGCTTGTATAAATGACGAACGTACTTTCTCAGCTGCCGGCGTTAGATACGGTCTAGCCGACATTTTGCGCGTCCCAAATTCGACATATATGGCATATTCAACGCCAGTTGCCACCTCTGCGCTTGTTGAGCCAGTCATGTGCGCTTGTATTGAGTTTTTTAGGTTACCAGTTTTTATCGGCACAACCGCCTTTGCGTTGCTTTCTATGTCGAAAGCAGCTTTTTTCACAATCTGGCTCACCAGCTGAGGCAGTTTCGCCGCTATTTGCGGCAAGCGATTGTGCGTAATTTTTATCGTAACACTGCTCATTTCATCATCTGCAGAAGCTGCTGGATTATCCAAATAACCACAGTGCTGCCGACAATCCCACTTATCCCTGCTAGCAATCGGTGAGATTGTTCCAGACGCAAAACAGCCTTCGACAGCTCATTGAATTTCGCTTCATGTTCATCGATGTATTTGCATACCTGCATCATCTGTTTTTCAAGAACTGGGTGAACAGCATCTTCTTTCCGTTCCAAAGCGCGCAATCTATCGTCAAATGCACGCAGCGTCTCTTTTATTTCCTCAATATCTGCTGCCATTTTTTCCACTGCATGATTCAGTGTTAGCATTATGTGTTGGGTATTCATTGAGACCGTCATCGCGGCAATCCGACAGCAGACTTAGCAGCGTCGTACACGCCGCTGGCAACCAACCCCAAAACAATACCATATATCACTGCGCTAAGGGCACTGGTAAAATCTCCAATCGGTTGTTCAGCATGGCGGTATGCTACGCCAAAAACAATCCCCACAACCATGCTCGCCATGTTAAGTGTCATCCCACTTATGCCGAGTCTCTTAAGCCATTCCACGACACCCACGATAACCACAATCAGTGGTACTCCATTAACCATCGCTTCCATCACGTTACCTCCATAACTTTAAGCCGTTTGGCAGTCTCATAACTTCTATACAGCACAACCATCACTGAATATCGCTTGCCGTTGATTTCCACTTCGTCATCGACCCGTACATCGGTGTTGTACGGTAGAGTTACATCGTAAATTTTTGCAGTGCTGATCATTTCACCGACTTCACGCACATCTGGCTTTTCACCAGTGTATGCGATGCGCCCGATAGTAGTCGCAGCAGTCTGCCAGTTCTCCGTCCAGCTGCCGGCAGAGTCGTACGTTCGACTGCACCGTTTCACAATGACAATCTCCGGCATCAACTTTGTTTGCTCAGCTCTAACCTTTGCCAAATCACTGGACATCATTTCTCACCTGCTGCACCAGTGCAATACGCTGACGTTTGCGGTATTGCGCCGCTAATTCCCGCAGTGTTTGCTGCTTCTGACTTCGCTTCATGTTTGCACCATCCGCTTCTACATCGTATTCAAGCGCCACTTTGCCAGCCCACATCTCCAGCAAGTCAGCTGCTGCGCCATATATGTCATATACCTTCCCACTCACCAGTACTGAATGTTGGTGTGCGCCAAACGACCAGCGCCCATGCAACGGATCAGAACTAGACGGTGTCAGCTGGGTATATTGGGTATCATACACTGCTGCATCGTTTTCCCAGTATTGCTCATCACTGTACCAATCCCTATACTCCATATTTCCTGCCACTACAGTTTGCAATGGTTTCAATGGATAATAGCGGAACTCCGAACGGTGTACATCAAGAGACCGTTCGATTTGGTCGTCTGTGAAAACCTGGCTAGTTCCAGCTGGATCGCCTATGAGATCTCGCACTAAGTTAATTAAATTTGCCATGCTGGATCGTGGCACTGCTATTTACCTCCAGTTGGTACGGTGGTGAGCAAAAGGAGACGAACTCTGCCACCGTACCATAGCCGAACTAGACAACCTTAGGAAGCTTATAGCATCGAATCGAAGCGCCAATCGTTGTAGATGCCGGCGGCGAAAACTTGATGTTTAGCGTTCCATCATCATGAATAAACCGCGCTACCTCGAGAGGGCCAATAATCTTTGTGACTGGGCTAGCGCCACCAGGAACTGTCAATTCTAAATCACCTAGTGGAGCGCGAGCTGCGGGTGGATAATCACCAGCAAGCACTGTTACGGTCAAATCCTTGCCTGCGCCCATACTGTTCGTAACCTCTAACAGGATCAAGTCTGTGCGTCCCTTCACATCCGCCGGCAAAGTAACTGCGCTTTGGCCAGTATCAAGCACGTCGGCCGTCGGAATATTGTTGACTGCACCAGGCACTAGCTCAGTAACTGTAATAGAAGTCGCATTAGCCATTTGCTACCTCCTACACTACAGTTGCAATCATGCGCACCAATCCTTGCGGGCGTATGACCTTTGCGCCGTAAAGATGCAACCCTTTGATGCCGTCAGCAAAACGATTTTCTCGGCGTATTGCCTCAATCTTATTGATTTGTTCAGCATAGGTTACTGCGCCAGGGTATCCGGCTAAAATGCGCCACTTGCTAGACGATTCAGGCACATTGTTACTGACCAGAACGCGAAATCCAGCAATTTGTCCTACCTCTCCATTCAACATAACCTGTTGCGCAAGGTTGTTGTACACAAAGCGGTTGTCCTTCAGTAAAAGCGCATACACTTCCGGCGGCACAACCAACCAGCGTCCTTCGTTAGGGACGTTGGCTTTATCGAGCTTCACACGCATATTCACGATAGCCTCATACGCATTTGTGTTACCTGAACCAGTAGCGCCTGCGGTCAAAGAAACTGGACTTGCGTCAGTGCCGATCTGATTCGCAGACGCAACACCAGCAACCATTACACCGGCCACATACTGATCAGCAGAATCCTTCAACCCATACGCAGCTTCAGCCATTGCACTATCAATGATGTTCACCACAGATTGAGCTTTGTCGATGTCGTCAACTTCAAAGGCGAAATATTTTTGTTTTTCGATAGTCAGCACCTGAGCTGCGTCCGAGAGCTCCTGAAAAGTGATGTCCTGCCCTTTGGTGTAATTGTCTATCGTAACTGCTGAAACCGACAGGATTTTAACCGTGTCGCCGGCATTGCGGATTTCGCCCTCATAATCGCGATTGACAACACCAGGTTGAGCGTACACCATTGATTTTTTCAGGTTTTCCAACAGTCTAGCCGACCAAATTGTCGGAATAAAATTCGTAATTGCCATAACTAACCTCCTGATAGAACCTTCTTAACTTCATCCCACCGTTTGTTGATCTCATCTTCTGGCATTCGTCGAATGTCATCGAGAGTCAACGTCTTTTTCGCTGGATTTGTTGGGGACATTTGCTGATGAAAACCAACTAGGTAAGGCTTTGTGCTGATTAACTCCCGCAGCACCCTATCGACATTTACAGGTTTGCCGCTATCATCAAATTCGATTTCTGCAAGATTGATCAGCTTATAAGCCGCTTCCGCATCAACGATACCGAGTTGAGCCGCTTGCAATTTGACCTCGTATTCCAATGCCCGCGCTTGCAGTGATTGCTGGTACTCAATCTCTTTGCGCTCCAGCTCTACAAGCCTCTTTTGGAGCTTTTCTTGCTCGGTCATCTTAGCTTCTTCATCCGCTCTGACCTTACTCTCCAGTTCACGCAACCGTTTGCGGTATTCAGCCGCTTCCGCACGCAGTTTGCGCACATATTCAGCGTCAAAACGCTCTTGCTCCTCTGCCGTCTGGGCTTCGGAATGTGCAACCTCCTGGGTTGCGCCTTCGGTGACCACCTGGGTCGATTTGATTTCGTCAGACATTTTTATACTCCACTTAAAAAATTCATTAACTTTTGAGCATATTCCGTATCTCCAACGTCATTACACAATTTCATCAACACAAGAGCTCTGCTAACGTCAGATTTAGAAAATTTCTTTTGTTTACCAAGACGGTCAATAAAATTCAACACATCCGACCGTATTGCTGCATGCCTTAATACTTTTAGAATATCATCTGCAGTTACACCTTCTCGAAACCTCATATAATTTGGTGGTTTTCTGCTCATTCAGCCAACCTCTTGATAGATTCTGGAGGTTCTTCCCCCAGTTCCCGATATAACCGCAGCAGTGCCCGCGCCGCCTTGCGCTTCTCTTCCGGCGTTCCCTTCACACCACCACGCGCGCCAGCCAGCGCGGCAGCTGCCGCATGTACACCATTCCGATTGAGCATGCCATTAGGCTCTCGAACAGGTAGTTTGCATTGCGCCTTTGCTGTGTATTCTGACTTAGGGGGCTTGATCAGGCATGCTTCATACCACTGCTCTTCGTCGTAATCGCTTTCGCTGAATCTAGACCAGGGTTTATCACTTACAGCCATTTCCACACCTCACCAAACAAAAAACCCGAAGCTAATACCTTTTCGGCATTGCTCCGGGTTCTATGCCTCGGTCGAGCAATTCAATCAATTAAATTATAGCATAATTTTATAAATAAATATCTTCTAGGTTTATTTCATGAATGCCCATTTTTCATATTCATTAATGCCTTTTCAAGCATTACTAAACTTTCACCTTCACCCAGCAATTGCTTATCATCAGGGTGACGTTTCAACCACGAAGACAGTCTCTTACGTGCTTCTTTCACTTCGTCAAGCGTTTTAGCATGTAAAACAAATTGTCGCAATTGCTCGCGTTCTTTTATTTCTTCTTCGTTCATGTTACTTTCCTAGCAAAGGAGATAAAATATCTACAGCTTTATGTAAATCAGGTCTTTTGGGGAAAAGGTCAAGCATAAAATGAAACCTGTCTGATAAATTTGTTTTTATCAGTGTAACATAGAAATCCATCTCAGTCAATCCAGCTCTGCGTCGTATTTCTTCAAAGATATCAACATATTCCTGATAACTTCCATGATGCCCAGTGTAACCCGAATACACTTTAGCACCAATAATTCTAGCTAATCCCTCAACCGTGGCTTCTTCAAAAGCTCGTTTGATTTCATATGCTTTGGGATTCAAGCCAGCAGAACGTCCATGAAGTAATTCATGGATCAACGTATGAACATCACAGTCATCGCGCAGCCAAATATCACAATTCCATTCTTTCGTCCCCCAAGCATCTGGCATAAAACTTTTTGATTTAATGAAAATTTTACCGCTCCAACGCTGCTCACCACCAATGATTTCTCCAATTCGGGCATCGATTTCTTTCGCTAACTTTTGCACTTCTTTAACAGTATATCCAAACACATGACGCTTTGGCGCAATTAGGTAACTTCTAGCATTTATTCCTAATTCAGCCAAACTTTTCTCATATCGGTGAGTCCCCCACTCCTTTGAGTGCTTGCGGCCAACCAAATCAACTAACGAAAACTTGCCATCTAGCCACGCCGCATACTTCGCCGGCCCTAAGATCTTTATCCTCATATCTCTCGATAAGCGATTAAAAAGCAATACACCTTGCTTAACGTCAGGATTCGTGTCCGGCACATCAGACAAATCAATGCCATATTGCTTTCCGATCTCCTCCCAGCTCTTCGTCAGAGGTAATGCGCTGCATCTGCCGTTTGGGTGATCATCCAACCGTTCATCTAGCGAATGGTGTGTTCCATGCATTACCCAACAAGCAACACATGTATGATCATCACACGCACTATGCCAAATCCAACCTTTCACTACATCTGCATTCGCCCGATATGTTTCACGGGTTGCTTCGCGATATGCACGTAGCACTTCTGTACGCGCGATTCGCAACGCTCTGGACAAAGCCTCACCGAGCACCTTGCGCAGGTCAACAGCTACATCATATGGGTTCTTACCTAATATGATTCCCTGCACCAATACATTCCCAGCTGCTTCAGCTGCTTGTGGAGCTATGCCGGCCAAAAGACGGTGCAATGGCGAGTCTGGTTGAGTCATTCCTACCATTTTTTCAACTGCAGACCTGTTTGGTTGGTACAAGTCAATCGTAATGCCATGCGGTACTTCACCAAGAGATTTCAATATCAATTCTTGAGCATGTGCTTCGGCTGCTTCTATTGCTTCACGTTGCTGTTCCACAATGCTTTCATCTGCATATACCGAAAATCTAGCCAATTCATTTTCTATAAACTGCTTCAGCTTACCGGCACGCATAAGTTTCCATGCCAGTACGTCTTTGTTTTCCCCTTCTGTCTCAAACAATTCTTTTTTAAGATCGTCATATTCCCGTTTGATGCGCTGCCATATCTCACCATAGACACGTACCATTTTGCTTGCAGCATGACGCTCTCGCTGAAGCAGCGTGCGGCGAAAACGCTCTACGACATCATAAATCTCGCCTTCTTGTTCTGGCATTACTGTCCTCTATCAAATGCGCTCAGTATCTGCTCGCCCAATTCAGTGCCGGACGCTTCTCGCTTTTGACGTTCCAGTTCTGGATCGTAACCAAGACGCATCATTAGCGTATCTTGCGAAACGCCAAGCTGCATATCGATCAGCGCAGCCTGACGCTCTTGCATCGGATCACTTGGCAGGATGTTCTGCCAATGAATAGCCGTGTATAAATCAGCGCCATAGCCACCAATGGCTAAAAGCCGGCGGTTTAGTTCTACAAGCATATTGCCATACAGCAATCGCTTCGTATTGGTCTTTTCAATAAGCGGTTGATAAAGAACCTGCAAAGCAACACCTGACAAATTTCCTACCCGTTCCAGATTTCCTGCTGCTACTTCGGGCACGCGGCTGATTTCGTGAAGCGCCTGGCGCAGCATGTCAAGATAGCGCAAGCTGGATGCTAAGTCGCTTTGCATTTCAAGATTATGCAGCTCAGCATTTTCTCCCGGTAGGACGATAGTCTCGTCAACCCCAATCCGCAAATCCTTTGCCATAAACCCACGCCCCCACGTCTTGGGATGTGCGTGGAAGCGAATGATGCGCGCGGTATTGCTGGCTATGAAATTTATGGCGCGAACAATCTCAAGCACATCATCCTCAAGATCACTCTGTCCCCAGAATTCACCCGGTGCCGGCAGATTTTGGCAATCCACAATTGGACTAAAGTCATACATCCAGACTGCTTCATTAACCGTAGACCAACTCAAATTTTCCAGATCGCCAATCTGATCCACAATCCGCCACTGTATCCCATCTCGCTCAATAACTTGGCGAACACCAATGGGCTTTTTACTCTTTGGATCAATTGATGTATATGCGATTTGGTAACGTAGTACCTGCTGCGCATCATCCGGTGCTAAGCTTACGGTCACAGTTTCTGGGTCAACTATGACAAGACGTGGATATGGTCGATTGGGAATAATCTTGATGAACACATGCCCGGCAACGCCACCAGTTAGCGCAACGTTCTGAAGCAAACTCATCCTGCGATTGTAAGACCACACTGCATCAAGCCACTGCTCAGCTTCTGTTTCCTCAACTTCATCAATCTCAAACCTGACATCTTTACCAAACAGGAATGAAATGCCCTTATCCACGATCATTCGTGCATAATTAATACGTACATTGTCATCAACTTGCCCTTCTCGCACTTTTAACGCCGGCTTCATCTTGCCGTAGTATGCTTCCCAGCGCTTGCGCACCACCTCAATGCGTGACTGTTCATCACGCCCAAGCAAATCCAACAGACCCGTGTAAATTGCATTCGACATTATTTTTACCTCCAGATATTTTCGCCGTATTCAACTTTCATTGGAACAGCTAGTTTGCTGAACGCTCCGCTTGCAGCATCAACTTGGTCATCGTGTGAACCATTGGGGAATGCCAACAGCTCATCTAAAAATGGCGCATTCCAATGACTTTTAACCAACACAACATTGCCTGCCTCGGCCTGCGCCGCCAGCGGCTCCGCGCGCACTTGCTTACTGCCAGTCACCCGATCCGCGTGTACTGAGTATCCAGAGAGTAACCGAATCAACGCTTGCACACTATCCACGCCGCTGGAACCAGGTTCCTGCTCCAGCCAAATTTGGGTACCATGCGGATCGGTTTCAGCGCATTGCTTGATAACCTTATCCCGTTCACCAGGAGACCAGCGCCCCCGCGTCACGTCCTCGACATAATAGACGCCGTCCACCCGGCTCATACGCACGCCAACCGTGTAATCGCCATCATCGGCCGTAGCCGCTTTGTCCCAATAGCGCACCCGCGCCTCGACCTGCGCCGGTGAAACCTCGACAAATTTGCTGAACCACTCCCGTTTGAACATTCCCCCTTCTGCTGGCATTGGGCGCTGCTGGTAAAGCGCCTCAAATGCCCACGATCCAAGCACCGCTTTGATTTTGAGTAATTCCTCTGCCGGATACCGCTCAGGATTGAGGGCTTCTCCGGATTGTCGCCCCAGCACATCACCATCCTCAGCCAATGCCGGCATCCTCACCACACGCCAGTTTTCTCCATCTTCACTGTTCAATATTCTTCCAGCCAGATCGTCTTCGTGCCATCGCGTCATTACCAAAATAATCGCACCGCCCGGCTCAAGTCGTGTGTAAAGGTCGTTGGTGTACCAGTCCCAAACTTTTTCTCGATAGGTTAGCGATTGGGCTTCTTCACGGCTTTTGATCGGGTCATCGACGATAATCAAATTGCCCCCCATACCCGTAATACCGCCTCCAACACCCACCGCCCGATACCAACACCCAGTTTGCGTTTCCCATTCCTCTACTGCGCGGCGGTCTTCGTTTAAACCTAGACGCATATGGGCAATTTTTCTAGACATGCGAGAAAACTTATTCGCCAATGTCTGGTTATAAGCAGCTATAATTACTCGCAATCCCGACTGACGCTCCATTAACCACACAGGAAACCTAACCGTAACAAGCGCACTCTTCCCATGACGTGGGGGCATCATTACCATGAGTCGTTTGGTGTCTCCATTCGCTACGTGTTCCAGCTCAGAACGAAGGAAAACAAGATACGACCAATCCCACTTAAAAAACGGAGACACCGCTCCCAACCATTCGCCAAGTTCCAACTGCCCAACGCAAGCCCCACGCCTCGGCATCCAGCGCTCAATTCTGCGTATCGTCCGCTCTATTCTCTCCAGAGAGTCGAGCATCAAGCACCTCACGGGTAATTAGAACTTCACTAGCAATTTTCACGGCGCCGGCAACGGCATGAATGACATTCGGGTCTGTACGGCTTGCCCGCTGGGCTGCTTCCTTCAGAAACTCAAGTCCTGCCTTTAGTGCCCCCGCTGCCTCATCCGCCCAACCACGCTCAAAAGCAATTTTTTTCTGGTCGATTAATTTTGACAAAGACGGACGATTTTCAGCAAAATCGCGCCACCGATACAGGGTTCGCTGACTAATTCCGTATTTATTTGCAACTTCTTGATCGCCTCTGTAAGCAGCTTCAACAAGAATTTGGGCGATCTGGTCTTCTGTAAATCTCTTTCGTGCCATATACTTTAAGAACAAAAAACCCGAAAACAGCCATTACGACCGCTCCGGGTTCTATGCCTCAGTCAAGCGCTTGATTTTGTTTATTAATCTTCTTTTATTATATCATTTTTTATATTTTTTTCTTCTGAGCAAGTTT
>DAOUFY010000093.1:0-37250 GCA_034429745.1 Anaerolineales bacterium | reverse complement strand
CAGGTGATAAATTACGCTGGAAAGCTAACTACGGTGTTTCCTTACAAAATAGGTAAAATGCATTAAAAAACATCGTCTATGATTTAAGTAACATTACTTTCTAAATAACCCAAAATTTTCAAGATGCCTACAAAGGAAACCGTCTTTATCATTATAAAGGCGATTTTATTTCATTAGCCGACTTTATTTTTCCAAAACATATTGCTCAATCCCTTGCTAAGCTGTTGAATGTTCAGCAAATATACAGCATCTCCTTTAAAGGGCAAAAAGGCGCCCTTGGCATAATGCACATTTTCGATCGCCACCCTCGCCGCAAACTTGACGCCACTTTAATAGAAACATTTTCTTATCAATGTGCTTTAGCCCTTGAACGAGCCATTGCATACACTGAAACACAGCTAAATTTGAACAGACTAAGTCGTACAGAAACCGTTGCCAAGGTAGGACACTGGGAATTTGATCTAAATACAAAAACGGTTTTTGCTTCTGAAGGTGCCCGCAACATCTATGGTCTAAAATCAAGAACATATAGTATCTCTGAGGTGCAATCAATTCCTCTCCTACAATATCGCCAAATGCTTGACCAAGCTTTAACCGAACTCGTCCGTTACCAAAAACCTTATGATGTTCGTTTTAAAATCCGCCGCCCTTCCGATGGAAAAATTGTTGACATCCATTCAATTGCCGAATATGATCCAAAACGTCAAACAGTTTTTGGCATCATTCAGGATATAAGCAAACAAATAAGAGATGAAGAAGAATTGCGTCTCAGCGAAGAACGTTATCGAAGAATTTCTGAAATTACTTCCGATATTATCTACGCCTATCAGAGAACTCCCCAAGGGGAAATATCTTTGTCGTGGATTTCTGGAGCAGTAGAACGTATTTGTGGTTACAGCATTGAAGAAATAAAAGAAAAAGGTAGTTGGGAATTTTTAGTTCTCGAAGAAGACTTGCCCATTTACCGAGAAAATGTTCTCAATCTTAGTCCCGGCTCTTCTACACTAAGCGAGTTGCGCTTAAAACGAAAAAACAACACGACCTTTTGGGCACTTTCTCTTGCACAATGCATAGCTGATGAAACAGGATCATCTGCCCAATGGATTTATGGTGGTTTAGTCAATATCACCTATCAAAAGCAATCTGAAGAAGCTTTGCGCCAAGCCCAGAAATTTGCTGCCATCGGCACCCTCGCCGCCGGTGTTGCCCATGAGATGAACACTCCTTTGCAAGTAATTACCGGCGTAGCCGATAGCTTAATTCATTCGATAAATAAAGGAGAGACAATTCAAAAAGAACACTTATTGAATAATTTAGAAATGATCTCTCGCAATGCTTGGCGCATCGCCTATATCGTACGTGCCTTAGATATTTACGCCCGTCCGAATATTAAACGAGGACAGCCCCAAGATCTCAACGAATTGGTAAACCAAATATCCTTACTTGCAACCATGAGACTTCCTGACGAAGAGAATATATCCATCATAATGAAACTGCAGCCAAATCTACCGCATATAGTATGCGATTCAAATGATATTACAGAGATGCTCATTCATCTGCTCACTAATGCCCGCGATGCAATGCCAGATGGAGGAAAAATCATCATCAGCACCAATTATGATAAAAAGTCCAATGAAGTAACTATCTCAGTGAAAGATTCAGGAACCGGAATACCTCATTCCATTCAAAAAAAAGTTTTCGACCCATTTTTTACAACTAAAGAACTTGGCAAAGGGACAGGACTAGGATTGCCGGTCATACAGGGTATCATTCGCAGCTACGGTGGGAGGGTTGAACTAAGCAGTACCCTCGGAAAAGGCACAACAGTAACCCTTTTCTTTCCTCTGCAACCTAAAACCGACCCCTCAATTAATTCTCACAAAGACGAAGAACCTATGGGAAGATACCACGAAGGTTACTTACATTTTTCAAAAGAGAAAAACCCTCACTAAGACAACTTATCCATTCAGCAATGCACATATTTTAAGGTATAATTATAGTACCTTTCTAAGACTGCTTAAACAGATTGCATTTATCTAATAAAAGCAGGAAATGAAATCGTCATAATAAATGGAAAAACATTCTATCCAGAATTCACTTCACGTCAATTTTCATATATTAATCCTTATCCTTATTTTTCTATTCGGATTAAATGGATGTATTCCAGCAGAATCACTAAAAAACAATTCTCAAAACTCCCCCAAACTAAGTATTACTAATGTCGGATCAGACACATTAGTCAACCTAGCCCTAGCTTGGGCTGAGGAATATATGTCTCAGCACCCGAATATAAGCATTTCGGTTACCGGCGGTGGTTCTGGAACAGGAATTGCTGCCCTTATTAACCAAACCGTGGACATTGCTAACGCATCCCGTCAGATGAAAGAAGATGAAATAAACCAAGCTCGCGCCCAAAAGGTCGAGCCCAAAGAATTTATCGTCGCTTGGGATGCAATTGCAGTTATCGTTCATCCCCAAAATCCTATTCAAGGTCTAACCTTGCAACAAATATCTGACATTTACACCAGCAAAATTACCAATTGGAGCGAAGTCGGTGGTGAGGATAGACCTATTGTTCTAGTATCGCGCGAATCTAATTCTGGTACTTATATGTATTTTCTGGAACACGTCATCCGCTTAGGAGATCCAAACAATAAGAACCTCTTTTCAGTTGATACTCTCCTCATGCCTTCCTCTGAAGGCATTACCGCAGAAGTGCGTCAAAACCCGAATGCGATAGGTTACGATGGGTTAGGATACATTACCAGTGATGTCAAAGTACTTGCCATTGCAAGCAGTAAGAATCAGCCTTATGTTCTGCCTTCTATTGAGAGTGTTAACGACAAGACCTATCCAATAGCCCGGCCGTTGTATATGTACACTGCTGGAGAACCTAATGGCATAGTAGGCGAATATATCCATTGGATTCTTCAGGATGGTCAGAGGTTTGTTATAAAATTAGGTTTTGTTCCATTGAATAGTTCACCTAAAAACTAGGAGGATAGGGTGGATAAGTTTTATTCTTATCGCGAGAAACATCGTGCCCGATTTGATTTCGTTATCGAAGCTATGATAAAAATTCTCGGCTTTTCAAGCATAGGCTTTGTCATCCTTATTTTTATCTTCCTTTTGCGTGAAGGCGTGCCGATCTTTTTCACTGTTGACATAAGTAACTTTTTCGGAAGATTATGGTATCCCAACTTTGATCTTTTTGGTACCTTGCCATTGATCCTTGGTTCTGCCATGGTTACTTTTGGCGCTATTCTCATCGCATTGCCTTTAGGAATACCTACAGCAGTATTTATTCGCGAAGTTGCCCCCCATTGGCTGCGTGAGGTTCTCAAACCATTTATTGAAATACTAGCCGGCATCCCTTCAGTTGTTTTAGGCTTTTTAGGAATGACAATGGTAACTCCATGGCTGCGTGAAGTTTTCAATCTTCCTACAGGCTTAACCGCGTTCAGCGGCTCCCTCATCCTTGCCTATATGGCACTTCCCACGATAATCTCAGTCGCTGAAGATGCATTAGATGCAGTCCCTAAAAGCTATCGCGACGCAGGACTAGCTTTAGGTGCCACTCATTGGCAAACCACTTGGCGCATAGTAGTGCCAGCTGCCCGTTCAGGGATCATTACCGCTGTCATGCTTGGTATGGGCAGAGCTATTGGCGAGACGATGGCTGTAATGATGGTCACCGGCAATGCAGCCAGAATGCCGTTGACTCTAGATTCCTTCTTCCGCCCTGTTCGCACCATGACAGCTACGATTGCAGCCGAAATGGGCGAAGTCGCTCAAGGAAGCACCCATTATCATGCTCTTTTTGGCATAGGCATCTTACTGTTTATCTTTACATTTCTAATCAATGCCGCCGCTGCCACAACCATTTTCAAGAAACGACGTCGCGGAGGATTGCGTTAATGAACCGCCTTTCAGTGCAACAACTGGGCAATCTGCTACTTTTTACCATTACGATAGTTGTCGTTATTCCTATTCTTTTTGTTATTTTGGCAATCATTATCCGAGGTTTGCCTGCTGTCAATTGGACATTCTTGACTGAAATGCCTCATGACGGAATGAAAGCTGGTGGAATTCTTCCAGCGATTGTTGGCACATTACTGCTCACCTTTGGAAGTGCAATTACTGCCATTCCCATTGGAGTTGGCGGAGCGATATACCTTTCTGAATACGCTCGCGACAATTTGCTAACGCGTTCGATCCGATTGGCTATCATAAACCTTGCCGGAATTCCATCAGTCGTATATGGATTATTTGGCTTAGGTTTATTTGTGCTTTTTCTTCAATTAGGCAATTCGATTATTGCCGCTTCGCTTACCTTAGGGATCATGACCATACCCATCATTATCAGTGCTTCCGAGGAGGCATTGAGGAGTGTACCTACCGAATTTCGCACTGTGAACGCAAGCTTGGGAGGAACGCGTTGGCAGGGAATCCGTTATATCATTTTACCCCAAGCTTTGCCAGGTATTACCACCGGGGTAATTCTAGGCTTACTGCGCGCAGCTGGAGAAACAGCACCTATTCTCTTTACTGGAGCTGCTTTTTTCCTTCCCAAATTACCTTCCTCCCTATTTGATCCAACTATGGCTCTGCCTTATCACCTCTATGTCATATCAACCCAAGTACCGGGCATGCCTATCTCTATCCAATATGGTACTGCATTAGTGCTTCTGATGCTCGTTTTATCTTTGAACTTAGCTGCGACACTCATTCGCAGCTATTATCGCAAAAAGCGTCAATGGTAACGCCATGGAAGAAATAAAATATAAAATAAGAATTGATAATCTCAATTACTATTATGAGCGCAAACAAGCACTCCGCCAAATCAATTTAAACATTTATGAACATGCTATTACTGTACTGTTTGGTCCATCAGGAGGAGGTAAAACAACCCTGCTTCGCCTCATCAATCGTCTAAATGACTTAATCGAAGGTACACGTATGGAAGGCAAAGTCTGGCTGGATGGAGAAGATATTTACGCTCCTCATATTCGAGTTACAGAACTCAGAAGACGTGTTGGTATGGTATTTGCCCTTCCTTTGCCTTTACCCGGTACTATCCGAGATAACGTTTTATATGCTTCCAAGTTAGCTGGAATTCGCAGTCGGATGGCACAAGCCGAGATGTTGGAAAGAAGTTTGTCTCAAGCTGCTTTATGGGATGAAGTCAAAGACCGCTTAGATGACCCTGCTTCTTCACTTTCGGGTGGACAGCAGCAGCGTTTATGCATCGCTCGCAGTTTAGCCTTGCAGCCAGATGTGCTTTTGCTGGATGAACCAACTTCCGGTCTTGATCCTATATCTACGGCAAAAGTGGAAGAATCTCTGCAACAACTAAAAAAAGAAATAACTATTATTATTGTTCCACATAGTGTACAACAAGCAGCTCGTGTTGCTGATTATGCTGCTTTTTTCCTCATGGGAGAGTTGATAGAAGTAGGTCGTGGTGTTGATATCTTCACTACTCCACAAAATAAAAAAACCGAAGACTATATCACAGGTCGTTTTGGGTAGGAGAGCGGAAAAAGTGCATCTAATGACCGACGAAAGCAAAAAAGACAAGATTCGCGTTGAAGGGCTTTATTTCTATTACAACAATCAGCCGGCTTTAAAAAACATTTCCTTATCTATCAAGGAACGTGAAATTACCGCCCTTATTGGACCTTCCGGTTGCGGAAAATCAACTTTTTTACGGTGCCTGAACCGTATGAATGATACTATCCCAAAAACTCGCCATACTGGTTCCATTTGGTTGGATGGTGAAGAAATACATGATAAGGCAATGCCGGTAGTTGAACTGCGCCGCAGAGTAGGCATGGTGTTTCAAAGACCCAACCCATTTCCGCAATCCATCTTCAACAATGTAGCTTTTGGACCATTAGCCCTCGGTCTTGTTCCGCGCCACGAATTGGCAGACCTTGTCGAAAGAAGTCTGCAAGCAGCTGCTCTTTGGAATGAAGTCAAAGACATCTTGCACCAAGATGCTCTCTCCCTTTCACTTGGTCAGCAGCAGCGATTATGCATTGCACGCGCCATCGCCGTAACCCCTGAAGTGATCTTGATGGATGAACCTTGTTCAGCATTAGATCCTATAGCTACACTGGAAATCGAAGAGTTAATGCAGGTGTTAAAACAACAATATACGATTATCATCGTTACCCACAATATGCAGCAGGCAGCCAGAGTTTCGGATAGGACTGGATTCTTTTGGCTCGGTGAGTTAATAGAATTTGGAAAAACAAATGAGTTGTTTACTAGTCCCATTCACCGCCTCACAGAAGATTACATTACTGGTAGAGCAGGTTAGTTTAGAGGAGAAATCAAATGACACGTGAATTGTTTACTAAAGAACTTAATCATCTCCAAGAAGAGATGATGAATATGGCTTTTCTTGTTGATCAAGCTATGATTGAAGCTGTTGAATCCTTGCGTGTTAGAGACATGCAAGCTTCCAAGCGGATCATTGCTCAAGATAAAACCATCAATAAAATGCGCTACGACCTAGAAAATGCTTGTCTAGTTGTCATTGCAACTCAACAGCCGATGGCTGTTGATCTGCGGGTTGTCGCCGCCATATTGGATATTACTAAGGAGCTGGAGAGAATGGGTGATTATGCAAAAGGCATTGCCCGTATCAACCTTCTTATTGGTGATGAACCCCTGATTAAACCTTTAATAGATATCCCGCGTATGGCGCAAAAATGGAGCAGCATGCTTAAGCAAGCATTGCAAGCGTTCATCGAACGCGATATTAACTTAGCTGCTCAAATACCCGCGGAAGATGATGAGATTGATTATCTCTATGAACAAGTGTACAGAGAGCTTATTACTCACTTATTAGCCACTCCTTCAAAAATTAAACAAGCTAATTATCTTCTTTGGGCAGCCCACAATCTTGAAAGAGCCGCTGACCGAGTAACCAATATTTGTGAGCGAGTTATTTTTATGGTAACAGGTGAATTGAGAGAAACTCCATCGAAAGACAATGGCAATGTTGAGCGTATTTCCCCATAATTTGGCTACGATATAGTTATTGATCTTTAGTTTTATCCTTCACAATATAGATCAAGCCCATCCCAATAAGCGTTGCGAAAATTTTTGCAATTACATCCCCCCCCACACTTGACCACACAATTTTGGGAGGAAATACTTCTGAGAGTATTAACACGGCAAAAATACTATCAATCGGGGCACTTACAATGTTGCTCACTAATACTCTTGACCATTGAAAACGAAAGGTAACATATTTAACCCATAGATGATATATTTCAGTATCCAGCAGTTCACTAGCACATTCAATGACAAGGGTATGAACGACAATGCGCCACACAGGTCTGAATAAGAGATTAAAATTGACTTGCGATGATGTGTTTAAGATACCTGGCAAAGATGAAATAAACCACAAATAACCTGCCATATATAAACTGATAAAGGCAGTGACAATAATCACCACGCGAACTGCATTAAACCCTACCACTTTATGAACCAAATCTCTCAAAGTCAACGTAAAGGGATATATAAATATTGACCCATCAAAAGTATACCCCGCTAATGTAATGATCTTTAGACTGCCAAAATCATCTAAAAGCTGGGCAGCAACATAAGATAAAGAAGTTAATATAACAGCAAACATTACATTGAGTTACTCTGATGCCCGAAGTATTTGCTCTTTCTCTTTTTCCTTTACCACATAAATCATTGGCAATCCAATGAGTGTTGTTACGCCTTTGACGATTACATTCGATAATACAATAGACCACACTACCGCGTCAGTGTACTGACCACCGAAAGCTGCCCAACCAAAAATTACACTATCCATAGGAATACTGATACTATTGCTTACCAGCACTCGCGTCCATTGAAAACGAGTAGTAACTCTACTTACCCAAAAATGATACGCCTCTGTATCCACAAGTTCGCTCACAACTTCAGCTAAAATGGAAGCAAAAACAATTCGCCATACTGGGGCAAGCACACTGCCAAAATCAGGCTGCACAACATCCGGTGCAGCTGGCAATACGGAAACAAGCCAAAAATATCCAGCCATGATGAGGTTTATCACTGCTGCACTTATGATTAGAACTTGTGCAGCAGTTTTACCGCCTATCTTATGCACCATATCCCGCAGGGTAAACGTTAATGGGTAAATAAAAGTGCCTCCATCCATTGCAAGGCCAAAGAAATCTACAATTCTTAAACTGCCAATATCAGAAAGCACTTGAGTAGCAATATAGAATGCACTAACAATAATGAGTGGTAAATTATTCATTTTTCATCTAAATCGCAATAAAAAATCATCCACCTAAGCTGACACCTACTAAATGCCCTATGCCAAAGGTTACGGCTGCTGCCAGCAGCCCAAACAAAACCATCCGTCCACCACTAAAAAGCGCGCTGCGGCCTGTAAACAAAGAAGTAACCGCACCCAATATAAATAAACCAACAACACTCAAAGCAATACTTACATATACTGCCGCTACTCCACTTAATACCGCAAAACCAATGACTGGAATGACAGCACCCACGGAAAAAAGAACAAACGAAGTTATTGCTGCTTCCCAAGCTGAGCCGCCTAATTCTTTTGGATCCATCCCAAGCTCCTCACGCGCCAGAGTCTCTACTGCACTTTCTCGGTTTGCAATAATCTGTTCAGCTAAATTCAGAGCTTGTTCCTTTGGCAAACCGCGCGCTTCATAGATAAGTGCCAATTCTTCTGTTTCCTCCTCGGGAGACTGTATGATTTCTTCTGTCTCAATTTCAATTTGATGGGCATAAAGCTCACGTGAGCTTTGCACTGAAAGCCATTCCCCTAAAGCCATTGAAATCGCGCCTGCCAGCATTCCAGCCAAACCTGTGATGAGAATACTTTGATTATCCAAAGCTGCCCCAGCCACACCCATCACCAAACTCAAATTGGAAACTAACCCATCATTTGCTCCCAAAACCGCCGCTCGGAGAGCATTTCCACCGGTAGCTCGGTGGCGTCCTTCTATTTGAGCTAATACACCGCCTTCAACTCCTCCCGGACCGAACTGCGTCATTTGTGCAAGCAAGCGGGCATGTGAACTTTCATCCGCGCTCATGTCTTTTCCTTCACTTTGCATCAAGTAATCTCTTGCACCTTTACGTTCCATGGCTTGCATATTAGGCAGAACAGCACTCGCACCAAATCGCTTTGCTACCCATAACAATATTTTTGTCTTTAAAGAGGGATGAAACTCAGGTACCTTTCCTCCTGCAATTCGTATCTGCTCTTCCCAACGCTCAGCATGTCTTACTTCGGATTCTCCCATTCGGCGATAGATTTCTGCCAATCGCTCATCCTCTTCCCATTCAGACAAGGCAAAATATATCATTGCAGTGTTGCGTTCATCATTCCAATTGTCAATATACCGTTTAAGATTTTCTTTATCCATATTCCTTACACCTGTCTTGACCAAGCTAATATATCGCTTTATTTTACCATAGCACCGAGAGAAATAAGCTGATCCCTTTATAGAAAATTAATTGAGATTGAAAAACAGCGCACAATTACCGACTGAACTAATAGGAATAAAATTGCCTTGACGTATTAGAAAAAAGATGATAAAATATTATTTCCATGGTTCTTTTGAAGAGGTATCTTTCGAAACGCATAAGAATTTCTTAGGCGTTCGATTATTTGTTTAATTAAACCGTTTCCTTTCATTGAATATGAGAAAAAATCGTTGGGGGCAACAACTACTAACAATAATTACCATTTCAGGAGTTAGGTTAACTTTATGGAAACTAAAGGTCTTCGCTCTTTACGCATCCGCTTAGCTTCACCCGAGGTCATTCGAAGTTGGTCTTATGGTGAAGTGCTAAAACCAGAAACCATTAATTACCGCCGTCTGCGACCCGAAAAAGATGGCTTATTTTGTGAAGCTATCTTTGGTCCAACCCGCGATTACCAGTGTTATTGCGGTAAATATAAAAACATGCGCTATAAGGGGATAATTTGCGACAAATGCGGCGTAGAAGTAACTAAGTCTTCTGTCCGACGCGAGCGAATGGGACATATCGAATTGGCAGCTCCGGTAGCTCACGTTTGGTACACTAGACGGGTTCCTTCATATTTAGGCTTATTGTTGGATATTTCACGCCGCAATTTAGATCGCGTCCTTTATTTTGCTCAATATGTAGTTACTTATGTGGACGAAGAAGCCCGCCAAAAAGCACTCAAACGCTTGGAAGAAAGATTAACGTTAGCCGAAAATGAATTATCTAAAAAATTCCAAGATAAAGCTCAAAAAAGCTACTCGGAAGAAGAACAAAAATTAACCGAAATCCGCCAACAGCTCGATGCCCTAGAAGAAGAATATGAGAACAAAATGCTTCAGGAAACACAGTCTCTCATCAAAGATGGGCAGCGTCTGGAAGAAGAACTTCAACAGAGCATGGGTGTACCTTCTCATTCTACCATTCACTTCCCCAACACATCCGAGATCATTGTCGAAAGCGGTGAAGTAATCAGCTCCCATCATGTAGGGCGGGTTCAACAATATGTTAAAACTCAATTCGAACAAATTGAAAAATCTCTTAAGCAGAAGAAACAGCTCGAAAAAGAACGCCTTTCTATTGAGATCGAAAGACTGCAAGCAGAAATCGAACAGAAAAAAGCCGAAATTCAAAATCAATATGAGGATCAATTAACTACCATTCGCGCCGAATACAACCGCCAACGCAACGAATTGCTCGAACTAAACCACTTGACCTTTATGAGTGAATCGCGGTATCGAGAATTAAAATCCCGCTGGGGTCAAGTATTTCGAGCAGATATGGGTGCGGAAGCCTTCTATGATATCTTGCGCCGTCTAGATTTAGATAAACTCTATCATGAACTATGGGTTGAGCTTCGTACCTCTAAAAGCAAGCAAAAGAGGAAAAGAGCCATTAAGCGACTTAAGGTAGTAAAAGCTTTTAAGACTTCGGGCAACCGGCCTGAATGGATGATTTTGACCGTTTTGCCGGTTATCCCACCCGATTTGCGTCCAATGGTTCAATTGGATGGAGGTCGTTTTGCGACTTCCGATCTGAATGACTTATATCGGCGAGTCATCAACCGCAACAACCGCCTTAAGCGCCTTTTAGAGTTGGGAGCGCCGGACGTTATCGTCCGCAATGAAAAACGCATGCTCCAAGAAGCTGTTGATTCCCTCATAGACAACTCGCAACGCGGCAAAGCTCTTTCTAAACGAGGACGAAGAGAACTCAAATCCCTTTCTGACATGCTGAAGGGTAAAAAAGGCCGCTTCCGCCGCAACCTGCTTGGTAAGCGTGTAGATTATTCAGGACGTTCGGTTATTGTCGTTGGTCCGCAACTAAAAATTCACCAATGTGGTCTGCCGAAAAGCATGGCATTAGAGCTTTACCGACCCTTTGTCATTTCTCGGCTTGTCTCTAAAGGCTATGCAAACAATGCTAAAGGTGCAAAACGAACTATTGAACGAAATAAACCCGAAATCTGGGAAGTTCTTGAAGAGGTCATTAAAGAGCGTCCTGTGCTGCTTAACCGAGCGCCAACCTTGCACCGCTTAGGCATTCAAGCTTTTGAACCCATCCTAATTGAAGGGAATGCTATTCAATTGCATCCTTTAGTAACCACTGCTTTTAATGCCGACTTCGACGGAGATCAAATGGCTGTTCACGTGCCTCTTTCTGACAAAGCAGTCCAAGAAGCGCGCGAACTCATGCTGTCCTCTAAAAATCTGCTTAAGCCGGCTGACGGAGAACCAATCATCAGTCCCTCTAAAGATATGGTCTTGGGTGTATATTACCTAACTTATATTGATATCACCCATAAACCTTTTGAAAGCACATCCCAAATCCCTCATGTATATGTGGGCTTTGATGAAGTGGAAATGGCTTATTCACTAGGAAAGTTGAAAATCCACGATACTATATCTTTTCTAGTCAATACATGGTATGATGAAGAAGATAACCGACTTTCAAAACCTGAACAGAGGATTATACAAACAACTGTAGGCAGAGTATTATTCAATCGTATTTTGCCTCCCGAACTTCTGTTCATCAACCGAGTGCTTGATAAAGGTGGGATTAAAGACTTGGTTGCCGATGTTTACGAATTATGCGGTCCTAAAGTAACGACAGAGGTCGTTGACAAAATCAAAGATATCGGCTTTTTATACGCCACGCGATCAGGGCATTCCATTGCCATTTCTGACGTGATCATTCCAAAGCAAAAACAAGCAATCCTGAATGAAGCACTTCAAGAGGAAAGAGAAGTTCAGCGTTCCTTCCGCCGTGGTTTGCTTACCGAAAACGAACGTGATGAGCGATTGATTGAAATTTGGCAAAACACCACCAAGAGGGTTGCTGACGAAGTGAAAAAAGGTATGGATCCTCATGGCAATCTAGCTACGATGGCAAACTCTGGTGCAACCAAAGGTGGATTTGGTCCAATTTCACAAATGGCCGGAATGCGCGGTTTAATGGCAGATCCCTCAGGTAGGATCATTCCGCTTCCAATCCGTTCCAATTTCCGCGAAGGTCTTACTGCATTGGAATATTTTATCTCAACTCATGGTGCTAGAAAGGGCTTAGCCGATACCGCTTTGCGTACTGCTGATGCCGGTTACCTAACCCGGCGCTTGGTGGATATTGCCCAAGATGTTATTGTCAACCTGAGCGATTGCGGTACAGAAGAGGGTATTTGGCTATATCGCGATGAAGATATCGCTGGTCAATCTTTTGAAAGCCGCATTTACGGCCGCGTTTTAGCGGAGCGGGTTATTGATCCATCAACGGGAGAAATTCTTCTTGAACGTAATGAAGTGCTAGATAAGCATAACACGCGGCTAATTGCGAATTCATCAGTTCAAGCCATCAAAGTACGCAGTGTGCTCACTTGTGAAGCTGTACACGGTGTTTGTGCAAAATGTTATGGCATTGATCTCGCTACCGGCAATATGGTTACAAAAGGCAGTGCCGTTGGTATTGTTGCCGCTCAATCCATTGGTGAACCAGGAACGCAGCTCACTCTTCGGACTTTTCACAGCGGTGGTGTCGCTTCAGTGGGTGACATTACAACAGGTTTACCGCGTGTTGAAGAGCTGCTTGAAGCTAGAAAAACGCCAAAAGGTGAGGCAATTGTCGCTGAAATCGGTGGTATTGTAAAAGTAATGCAATCCGATAGGTACAGCGATATGCGCATGGTGCGTATCGAACATCAAGAGATGGTGAGTGAAGATTATGACATTCCTGAAGGGTGGCAAATCTTAGTGCAGGATGGCGGTGAAGTTGAAGAAGGAGCCAATATTGCATGCAGCGAAGATGGTGAACAAGTTCTCAAAGCTATGCACGGTGGTCGCGTACGCATCGAAGGACGTAAAGTAATCGTTTCTTATCAAATCACAGAAACAAAAGATCATGAAATTCCTTCAAAAGCTCGTTTATCTGTGAAAGATGGTGATAAAGTAGAACCGGGTCAACCATTGACAGAAGGATCACTCAACCCACATAAAATCCTTGCCCTACAGGGACGTGAAGCCTGCCAGAAATACCTCCTGAGCGAGGTACAAAAGGTCTATCGCTCTCAAGGGCAAAATATTAATGATAAGCACTTCGAAGTCATCTTGCGCAAGATGATGCAAAAAGTACAGATTACACGCCCAGGAGACAGTGGTTATCTGCCCCATGACCTTGTGAACCGTCTTGAAATCATTAAACTTAACGAAAAGCTGCGCAGCGAGGGCAAACAGCCCGCAAAGTATGTGGAAGTATTGCTTGGCATAACCAAAGCCTCCTTGAGCACCGATTCTTTCCTCTCTGCCTCCTCATTCCAGCACACCATCAAGGTACTCGCAGGAGCTGCTATCGCAGCTGCCGAAGACCCGCTTTATGGATTAAAAGAAAACGTGATCATCGGGAAATTGATCCCTGCTGGCACAGGCTTTACTGAGGATCGCTTTGAGAAACAGCTAAATGAATCATTAGCTAATGCCGCAGCCGCTGCAGCTGCTCAAGTTGATGAAGAGCAATCCCAAATAGAAGAAGTTCCTTTAGATTAAACTCCACAAAAAAAGCTCGGTGAGGTTAGCATACTCACCGAGCTTTTTTTAACCCTATAAACCTTATAACTTTAATTACCCATCAGCACTTATTGATAAGACTACATTATCGGGACAAAACGTTCCCGTTTTATCCAATGAACTTCATCGTTACTAAAATGCATTTTTTTATAAAAAGGATACCATTTACCATCAGGTTTTATTGAGAGTACATCATTACCTCTAATAAGTAATTTATAATTCTTTTTTCCAATGGATATATTTTCACTCCGCTCATAAATCGGGAATGTGATTGTAGTTTTACTATGTTCTTTTACATACCCAATCTGAGCATAACGATCATTAAAAAACAATTTTCGCTGCTCATCATCTACCAATGCATTTATTTCTTCTGGTTTCACCCATTCTGGTATTCGCACTTTTAGCTCACAGTCTTTTTTAGCTATGATATCAACGCGTCCCTCATATGGAAGATAACTTAATATATCTGCCCAGGGCGAGGAATGATTAAATAGCAAATTTATATACAAAGTTCCAGAGTCATTCTTTATCATCTTTTTCCATAAGTAGTAAATGGTGCGTGCACCATTACCAATACAGCAAAATGTTGTACCAGGGGTACCTTCAATATACCAATCATTTGGGCTCGCCCAACTTGCAAATGAACCTAACATTCTTTCTGAAACCCGGTATCCATCTTCATCTTCTTTTATGGGAGTTCGCGATAATTTCATTGTCATTCTATCAATCCATTTTTTATCCATAAGCTGCATTTCAATAAATTGGTTGCGTACATAGTGATCGACATCATCCCAATAATCTACTTGACCCATTTCGCTTAAAGCCATGCCGATCATAATCATATCGGCAGTACAGCAGGTTTCACAATCAATGTATGAACGATCGTCAGGCCAATCATTTATATATTCAGGGAAAAAGCCTACTAAAGGAGATCCAAGTGAACGCGCCCATTCATAACCGCTTTGGACAAAAGCTGCTAAATCTTTATCATTTGCTGCAAGAGCGTATGCTGATAATCCTTCCAACGTGTTTCCATTATGATGAAAATGTAAAGCCGGACCTTTGTCGGAAGGATGGCGAGCCAAGAAATGTGCCTGTTCATCAAATATTTTGGCATAACTTTTAAGGAAGTAGGCTAATTTTCTTGCTAAGTCCATTGTCTCTTCATCATTAGTAGCAAGATAGAGGTGAGACAATCCTTGAAGCACCCATCCTCCCCATGTTGCATCCCATCCAACAGGCATTTCTCCGTTATCATTTGGATAATAACAATAATTATCTTTATATACCATACCTTGTGAAAGCATTCCTACAGCCTTTTTGCCCAATTCTCGCCAGCATGGATTCTTCTCAATAAGATAGTTATTCCCTATCCATGCTAACAATCTTCCTCCATCAACACCCCACCAAGGATAGCTATTATTAATTATTGCCTCAAGAAATAAGCTGCGCCAACTCTGATCTACATGACTATCGGTTTCATTGCCAGTTAAATAACGCAAAAGCGCTGTTGCTTCCATGTATTTACCGTTAAACATGGTTTTGTTGCGCATAATCGGAGGATTTCTCCATATTTCGAAATTATCGTAAGGAGCATAAGGCTCATTTAATTCACTGCAAGAAGTCATTGCGTGGAGAGCAAGCTTAGCGCGTTCGTGAAGATCAATCGTATCTGGCACCTGGAGGATATAAGACTCACCTTTTATTTTAGGTATAACTGATAATTCTTTGATGTTTTGGCATTGCTGTATTGGGGTTTTAGTAGCTTCAATAAAAAGTCTAGCTGATGTAGTTTTATTATGTAACTTATTAGGTAAAGCTATAAATGGCTTAAGTGTTTTATTAAAAAGTGCTGCTCCAATGCTAAGGGAAGCTGCAGTTGCTAATCTTAAAAAATCACGTCTAAAAATTGCTTTTGTTCTATTTCTCATAATTTAATCCCCCGTAATAACAAACCATTAATTTCCTCCGCTTGGGAAAAGAAGCATAGAGTAACTTATATTTATTTTCATTATAACTCTAAAACATAAATAAAATACATAGTTTTTCAATTATCAATTCACCTTAATAATAGTCCTTATGTATTCTATTGTTTCATTCCAAGCTTGAGTAGCCTCTGGAAAAGCAGGTGCGAGCAGTGGAAAACAATGAACCATCCCCTCCCAGACGTGAAGAGTAACCTCTACTCCGGCAGCTTTTGCTTTAGCTGCAAAACCGCGAGCGTCATCTAACAGGATTTCATGATCCCCAACTTGAATAAGCAAGGGAGGTAAACCTTGCAGATCTCCATACAACGGTGAAATCCAAGGATGAGTAGGATCATTATCGCCAATGTAATATTTACTCCAAACATCCCATGAACCAAGAGTAGAAATATCTTTCTTTGCATTTATCCGATAGGAGTTGCCGCTGCAGGTGAGATCCGTCCAAGGAGAAAGTGCTACCCCGGCAGCTGGCAAGTTGAGCCCTTCATCTCTGATAGCTAGCAAACTAGCCAAACATAGCCCTCCGCCAGCTGATTCGCCGGCAAAGACAATATTTTCCGCTTTTACTCCTTGGGCAAGCAACCAACGATAAGCTATTAGTGTATCTTCAATTGCTGCAGGAAAAGGATATTCCGGCGCTAAACGATAGTCATAGAGTAATGCACCGACACCACTGGATTTCACAAACTTAGCCACATGCATGCGATGGTCTTCACAATTACCACTGACATAACCGCCTCCATGAGTATAAAAAATTGCTTTTTCTTCCGCAGACGGATAAGGGGAATGACTAGCCGGATAAATCCATTCAGCGTTAATATTTTGCCCTATTGCAGGTATGTTAATAGGAGTAATTGCGATCCCTTTTGGGATTGAACCAAACTTCTTCGCAGCTTTTTCATACTTTTTTCGTAATTCGACAGTAGAGGTATTAAAATCAATCTTTTCTGGTGTTAGTCTTCCTTCAAGAAAATGACGGTTTTTAATAGCAAAGATGACAAGTTTGCTCTTTATGCTTGCCATATGGCACCCAATTTACTTTTTATCATTTCTTCACTCACTTTCCAAAGTTGTTTTCTCACAGCAGGGTCTGTTGCATGTGGCGCCGCTGTTTTTTCTTGGCAATCTACAAAGTATTTTCCAGTAACATTTGCCACTTCATCAGCTGTGGCTAAATATACTGAGGTAACTGCACCACGCTCGGGACTTGCCCCCATTAACCCAAAACCAGCAGCTAATAGTTTCGTCGCGATCACACCCGGATGCAGACTATTTGAGGTTAGGTTTCCTTGTTCGCGTTCAGCTAATTCTTTTGCAAACAATATGTTTGCAGTTTTCGATTGGGCATACGCTTTATAACCATCAAAATACTTTTCGGCATTCAAGTTATTAAAATCAATGGGAACATTAGCGTGCACCATTGAAGCTACTGTTATCACCCTTGCATGGCTTTCCCTAAGTCTAGGCAGAAGCAACTGAGTTAAGCAAAAAGGTGCAAGATGATTCACTGCAAAAGTCATTTCATAACCATCTGCACTTAACTGCCGTCTTTTCATATATACGCCTGCATTATGAATTAGGACATTCAATGTTGAAAAGCGCGCCAACAGGTCTTCTGCTAACGCACTTACTTCTGACAAAGAAGAAAAATCCGCTACCGCATAGTCAAGTTGAGCGTTGGGTACTTGATGATGAATTTCAGCTATTGTTTGCTGAACCTTCTGCAGATTGCGTCCATGAATAATAACATAAGCTCCACGTTTAGCAAGTTCCAAGGCCGTCGCTTTTCCGATCCCATCTGTTGCACCTGTAACCAGCATAATTCCCTTCATTTGTTCAATTCCCTCTCACCCCACTCTTATTTATAACGTCTGCGTAAAACTTTCACGCCATCAATGACAAACAAAACCACAACTCCAGAGGCTATGCAAATCATCAATTCAATAAAGGACAAAGCACTTGTTTTAAAAACTCCTTGCAAAAAAGGTAGATAGATGACGCATAATTGCAAAGCAAACGTCAATAAAACCGCACCAAGCATAGCTTTATTTGTAAAGATTCCAACTTGAAGTACGCTTTGACTTTCTGACCGAGTAGCTAAAGCATTTCCCATTTGAACGAGGGTTAATGTAGTAAAGACCATGGTCTGCCAAACAGCCAACCGCTGTGTTTGCATTGCCCATAGACCAACTAAAAGAGATATACCACCCATAATTGCCCCAACCCACAGCACATCTATACCTAAATTGCGCCCAAAGATATGCTCCTTTGGATGACGCGGTGGACGACGCATCGTATCAGGCTCGGCCGGCTCCTGTGTCAGAGCCAAACCCGGCAAGCCATCTGTTACAAGATTAACCCATAAGATTTGAAGCGGCATCAAAGGCAATCCTAATCCTACAAAGGGTCCTATCAACATGGCAACAATTTCGCCAAAATTAGATGTCATGGTGTATTTAATAAATTTTCTAATGTTTTCATAAATTCGACGCCCTTCTCTTATGGCTGCAACAATTGTGGCAAAATTATCATCTAACAGCACCATATCTGCAGCTTCCTTTGAAACATCTGTACCTGTTATTCCCATGGCAACACCAATATCTGCTTTTTTCAAAGCCGGTGCATCATTTACCCCATCCCCTGTCATAGCCACAATCTGTCCTTCTTCCTGCAAAGCCAAAACGATCTTAAGTTTATCCTCAGGGGATACTCTTGCAAATACAGAAGTCCTTTTAATGCGATTTTTTAGTTCCTCCAATGACATTTGGATTAACTCACTGCCGGTAATTACTTCTTCATTATCAGTAATGCCTAACTGTTTAGCTATATATAAAGCAGTCAAAGGATGGTCACCAGTAATCATAATCGGTCGCACGCCGGCTTCTTTTGCAACTGCAACTGCGTCTTTCACTTCAGGTCGAGCTGGATCAATCATGGCAAACATGCCAATAAAAGTTAAGTTCTGCTCAACCATTTTGCAATCAAGCTGCGTCTGCAAGTCTTGGCATAACCGAAAAGCTATTCCAAGCACGCGCATACCTTTTTGGGCAAGCTCGTTATTGGCTTGAATGATGCGTTGCCGCCAATGCTCATCCATTTTCACAATATGCTCATCAGTCCAAATGGCTGAAGAAATATCCAATAGCCCATCCACTGCTCCTTTAGTAATGGCTATACAATTTGAGCCCGCTTCAGCCTTAAAGGCGGTTATCAACTCTTGTAGGGCAGGGGGAAATTCAGCTAAGTCTTCTATGCTGTGAATTGTTGTCATCCGTTTTCTATCTGAATCAAAGGGCAATTCATTAGTTCGCGGCAAGCCTTCTTCTAGCTTTTCTTTCCATAAGCCGGTGCGGGCAGCAGCCACTACCAGAGCACCCTCGGTTGGATCTCCAACGGCTGAAAACCCTTTTTCGGTTTGTTCCAAAACAGCATCGTTGCATAAGGCTCCTCCCACCAACATTAACGCTACCCCTGAGCTCTGTTCGACCATGGGTGCGAGTGCTTCTTTCGAACTCAGTGAGGGACTAAAATCGCGCAATTCCTCTATAAAATCTACTCGATTTCCAGCGACATCCACCATTGTTACAGTCATACGGTTTTCGGTCAGTGTGCCAGTCTTATCAGAACATATGACAGTAACCGAACCAAGTGTTTCTACCGCCGGCAGCTTGCGGATAAGTGCCTTTTGTTTGAGCATCAACTGTGCGCCTAAAGCCAAGGCAATGGTAACAACTGCAGGCAGCCCTTCGGGGACAGCCGCAACTGCCATGCTTATTCCAGTCAAAAACATGGTGCGCAAATCTTCACCCCTCGCCAATCCTAAAACAAACACAATACCGACAATTACTAAAGCTGCTATGGCTAAAGTCTTTCCCAATTGAGTCAGCCTTTTTTGCAAGGGTGTTGGCTCTTGCCCTACAGTTTGAATCATCTCGGCAATTTTTCCCAGCTCTGTGTTCATCCCTGTGCCAGTAACAAGCAGAGTTCCGCGTCCATACGTTACTAAAGTTCCCATATAAAGGCGGTTATGCTGGTCTCCCAACGAAGGATTTTCCTTGAACGTTGGTTCTGTAGTTTTTTCCACTGGCTCGGATTCACCGGTTAAAATTGCCTCCTGCACACGCAAATTCATATTTTCAACCAAATTTCCATCCGCAGGCACCAAATTGCCGGCTTCCAACAATACAATATCACCCGGCACCAGATCTTGAGTGCGAATCTCGCTCACCTTTCCATCACGGCGGACGCGCACTTTGGGAACAGACATTTTTTTCAGAGCAGCCATTGATTGCTCTGCACGGTATTCTTGTGAAAAACCCAATAAGCCGTTCAATATAACGATTACCAAAATAGCAATAGAGTCTTTATACTCCTGCAAGAAAAATGTGATCACTGCCGAAATAATGAGAATCACCACCATTGTTTCGGTGAATTGTTCCCATAATATTCTCCATGCAGACTTCGCGCCGCGTTCCACCAGCTCATTAGGTCCATACTGTTGAAATCTTTTTCTTGCCTCTTCGCTTGAAAGACCTTGTTTTATGTTACTTCCTAAAAGCACAAGTAGCTCTTCTACCTTTTTTGACGATAAGTTATCCATAGCTCATCCTCTCACCATATAAATATATAAAAAATGACCAATCACGCCAAATTGTGTTGGTCTCGCATTGAACATAAAAGCCACCGGGAACATTTCCGTGCTGACGATGGCTTTAACCTTATTCAGGCTGCTACTCCCCAATCAAAAGTAGTATAGGGGGATGTATTACTTTTGTCAAGCATCAATTTACTACTTGACATTTATACTATGTTCTTATATAATAAGTTTGTGCTCTATACCAGACTATACCAGTTGATAAATAAAAATGCTTGATTCTAATTCTTCAATTACTTTATACAATCAGATCAGGGAATATATCTTAGAAAATATCCGACTCGGTAATTATAAAAAGGGCCAACGTATCCCCTCAGAACGAGAGCTCTCAAGCATTCTAGGTGTCAGTCGTATGACTGTCCGTCAAGCAATATCTTCATTGGTTAAAGAAAATATTCTAGAATCAAAACCTGGAAAAGGAACTTATGTTACCCGTCCTCTTATTTACCAGCAATTAGGTGCACTCACTAGTTTCAGTGAAGAAATTCGCCAACGTGGAGGAACACCTACTAGCCGGGTAATCAGTCAGGGGCTGCAACCCGCAGGGTACGAAGTCGCTCATAAACTAGAGATCCCAATTGGTTCTCAAATAGTCTTTCTCCACCGCCTGCGATTAGTAGATGGTAACCCAGTAGCTTTTGAGGCTGCGCACATTGTTTCCAGTTATTGCCCAGAGATTCTTGAAAAGCATGATTTTAGTAAAGAATCACTGTATCAAGTTCTTAGAGAAGAATACGAATGCCCCCTTATCTGGGCACTTCAGCAATTCCAAGCTCGTATGCCAACCCAACGCGAGCAAACCTTACTTGAGATCAGTGCCAATACACCCGTTTTAATAAACGAAAGAGTTACCTTCACAACTCAAGATAAGCCGATTGAATACGTCAATTCAACCTATATCGGTGATCAGTTCATGTTTACTATTATTTTACGTTAAGTCTAAAAAATTATTCTATGGAGGTAAACCAATGTCAAATGAGCTAATAGCGGCGCGAAAATACTATTCAAAAGTTAGTTCTATACTCGATCAAGTCATCAATACTCAAGCTGAATCTATCAGTAAGGCCGCTGATGTAGTGGTAAAAACTGTTGATCAAGGTGGAGCCATATACCTTTTTGGAACGGGACATTCCCATCTATTAGCAGAGGAAGGTCATTTTCGTGCAGGTGGTCTGGTACCGGTTATTCCTATATTGATCAGCAGTCTCATGTTGCATGAAAGTGCAATTAATTCCGGCAAATTAGAACGCATGCCTGGTTTGGCAGCTGCAATACTATCTCACTATCAAACGGATGCAAACGACATCATGATCATCTTTTCTAACAGCGGAGTAAATGCAGTACCAGTAGAAATGGCTCTAGAAGCAAAAAAGATTGGCATGCAAGTAGTTGGTGTCCTGGCACTTTCTTATGCCCAAGTTGCTCCTTTAAGCTCAGTGGGAAAACGTTTGAATGAGATCGTCGATATTGTGGTTGATAATCAGATTCAAGCCGGAGATGCGGTGCTCGAAGTCGGCAAAACTGGTCTCTTCACCGGTCCAGCTTCAACCATTGTTGGTGCTTTTATCTTGAATGCCATTTTGACCGAAGCAATTTGTAGAATGGATGCTGCAGGGAAAAAGCCACCTATCTACATTAGTTCAAATATGCCCGGGGCAGCTGAGCATAATCAGAAATATTTAACACAAGCTAAAGCTCGTAACCCACATCTGTAATATTGGAAAAGGTAAGTTTATGAACCAATTTGCTCTTGGAGTAGATTTGGGCGGAAGTAAAATCTCATACGCCCTAGTAGATCAGAATGGAAAAGTAATTAAGCAGGCTCTTGAACAAACTCATGCTGAAGAGGGCTCCGAAGCAGTAATTAATAGAATGTCCGCAAAAATCAACGAATTTCTTTTATTAGACTCTTCTAATATAGTGGGAATTGGAATTGGTGCTGCTGGGACTACTGATAGCCAACATGGAATTGTGATCAATGCTTCAAATTTACACTGGCATAACGTTCACCTGAAAGAAGGCTTACTGAAAAAAATAACATCTGGCTGGGAAAATAAAATCTGGATAGATAAAGACACAAATGCAGCCGCTGTTGGAGAGATGTTTTTTGGTGCCGGAAAAGGCAGCAAAGACTTACTTTATGTTACGGTAGGTACAGGGATTGGTGGCGGTATGATCCTTGGGGGAAAACTATATCATGGTGTCTCTGAAGGTGCAAGCGATCTTGGACATCTTGTTTTAGTTGAAGATGGTGATATCTGTGGTTGTGGCAAGAGAGGTTGTCTTGAAACCCTTGCCAGCGGGCCGGCAATTGCTCGATTAGCAACGAAGCTGCTCAGCGATTATCCCACCAGCACGCTAAAATCTCTACCCCCAGAACAGATCACGGCTTCGGCTGTTGTTGAAGCTGCCCGGCACGGTGATGCCTTGGCTCTACAATGTTTGGAAATATCAGGGAGGTGGTTAGGTATTGCACTAGCGTATTATATTGATATCAATAATCCAGACAGAATCATAATTGGCGGAGGTGTTGGTCTGGCAGGTGAGCTCTTATTGGCTCATGTTCGAAATGTAGCTAAGAAACGATCGTTACCATCAAATGCTCAAGCTGTTCAGATACTCTCGGCTGGACTGAATGCAGATTCAGGCGTAATCGGTGCGGCTTGCTTAGTTTGGCAAAACTTATATAAAGGATAGACTATGAGCAAAATACTATATGTCGGTGACTCTGCGATCATGGCTGTTTTAGGACTAGAAGGAACGGAAGTGTACCCACTGATGGATCAAATTTGGGATGCAGGTAAATCCTTAAAAAGCGCCCTTGAATCAGGGGGGAATCAGGTTACACGCATGCTCTCTCATGAGGCTTTTTATAATCTACCTGAGACAGCTGAAAAATTTGCTGAATATGATGTTCTTATCTTAAGCGACATAGGGCAGGATTCTGTGATCCTGTACCCTGGAGACCGGCGAAATGCTATTCCTATGGGCCCTAATCGGGTAAAGGAAATTGTTAAATACATTGAAAATGGTGGCGGACTGGCTTATATAGGTGGTTATTTTACTTACCAAGGACATAACGGACAGGGACGCTGGTACAACTCAGCCTTGGCAAAAATATTGCCTGTCGAAATCCTTCCACTTCCTGACGATCGTGTTGAAACACCTGAAGGAGTACAGCCTCGCTTCCTTAATCCATCTCATCCAATCCTTCAAGGATTGCCTTTAAATGAATTTCCAATATTCATGGGGTACAACCAAACCAAGGCACGACCCAATGCTGATCTACTTGGGGTAATCGGAGATGAAGACGATCCTTTCCTTGCATGCAGCGAAGTGGGAAAAGGAAGAATTATAGCAATAACTTCGGATGCTGCTCCACACTGGGGAAGTGATTTTGTTCGTTGGCAATACTTCGCCCAATTTTGGAATCAAGCTGTGCGTTGGTTGAGTAAGCAAATGTAATCCACTAAGGAGGTAACATGAAAAATTAGTCATTCATGGAATACATTTTTTTGATGCCAATATAATAATCTAAAAGGAGAAGAAAGGTATGAAAACAAATGTTTTTAAAATATATGCCATAGTTATGCTGCTTTCTTTCGTTTTAGCAGCCTGTGGGCAAGCAACACCTTCAGCAACTCAAGCACCAGCTAGCAAAGAACCCATTACCATTATGATTTGGCACATGGAGCAACCGGCGTATCGAGTTGCCCGTATTCAAGAGCTAATCGACGAATTCAACAAAGCCAATGCAGACATCATCGTAAAACAGGAACCGCAGAGTTGGGGAGATATCTATACTAAGGCACCTGCAGCCGTTGCAGCAGGTAATGGTCCCGATATTCTCTTTGCCATTCCTGATTTTACCCCCGTAATGCGTGCTACTGGTGCAGTTCAACCTGTTGAAGATTTTGTAGAAAAAATGGATGCTGCACATAAGTTTTATTCTTTTGCTGTTGCTCCTTATAAATATGATGGACACATATGGGCAATTCCCATGTGGAACATGTCTCATAATCTCTGGTACAGCAAAAGCGCTTTTGAAAAAGCCGGCGTTACAGTGCCTACTACATGGGACGAATGGTTGGCTGCAGCCGAGAAACTTACCAGTGGAACCCAATATGGCATTGGATTACCTGGTAATAAAAATCTCTACACCGACCAGGTAGCTTATGACTTTATGGTCAACAATGGTGCTGAAGAAATTTATAATAAAGATGGATCGCTTCGCTTCAATAATCCTCAAACAGTAGAGGCCTTTGAATTCTACAACAAACTCTTCAAGTACTCTCCTCCAGATTCTACCGGGTGGGCATGGGGTGAAGCTGAAGCTTGTCTGGCAAGCAAAACCTGTGCTATGACACTGCAATTTACCGTCATCTCTACTTGGGATTCTCAATCCGGCAGCGATGCCAGTGATCTTGGTGTAGCCGCAATTCCTCATAATTCTAATCAATCGCAATCCAACACCATTGCCTATGCAAACGCCGCAATGGTCTTAACCAATGACCCAGCAAAGCAAGAGGCGATTTATAAATTCATTAGTTTTCTTCTTGAACCGACAAATTACGGTCGTTTCTTAACAATGGAACCAGGTCTCTACTTGCCTGTAACAGAGGATGGTGCAACCTCAACAACCTTCTGGTCTGATAAAACCGTAGTCAAATACAAGAGCCAAATCGAAACGATGATTGAAAATTCAAAGAATGGCATGTTATTTGGTTTCACAAATGGTAATACTTTCCAAAGCATTTCTCAAATTTCCGCCCAGAACCTTATCGCGCAAACACTACAAAAAGTATTAATTGATAAGGAACCTGCAGCCCAAGCCGTTGCGGAAGGTCAGAAATTGATGGAAGAAAGTATCAAAAAATAAATTAATATTTTCAAGGCTGGCTGGAGCTGACATGACTGCTTCAGCCAGCTCCCTGAATTATAAAAAGACTTTTCAATATGCGAAATTCAAAATTTACAACAATTTATTTTGGAACTAAGGCAAGGCGCAAAGAGAGCACACTGGGTATATTACTGGTCTTGCCTATCATAGCATGGATGGTGTTTACTATCTTCATTCCTTTTATTTCAGCCATTAATCTAAGTTTTCAAGATGTGGGCATGATTGGATCAAAAGGTACTTACATTGGCTTAGATAATTACCGAGTGATCTTGACTGATCAAAATTTTTGGAAATCGCTTGGACGAAGCCTTATTTGGGTGTTTGCCAATGCTATTATCCAAACTTTAGCTGCTTTTCTCAGTGCAGTAATCTTGATGCAAAAATTTCGTCTGCGTTCTTTGGCAAGGGTTTGGATTATATTGTCGTGGATCGTTCCTACTGTAGTTGTTGTTATCATCTGGCGATGGATGCTGGGAACTTCGGGTGGTATCGTTAATTATCTATTAATGACCTTGGGAATTATAAATTCTCCTGTTGGATTTTTCTCCACCGGGAATTCTGCATTTATTACAGTCATTCTAATTAATTCTTGGCGCTGGTTTCCTCTAATGACAGTTATTCTCCTTGCAGGAATGGAAGGCATCCCTGAAGAGCTTTATGAAGCCGCATCAGTAGATGGCGCCACCGCTTGGCAGCGATTTAAAAACATTACTCTTCCTTTGCTAAGCCCTGTGCTTTATGTATTGGGGTTAATCGGCACTCTTTGGTCTATCAATGTTTTTGATATTATCTGGTTGTCAACAGGTGGAGGACCTTCGAACGCGACCATGACTCTTCCTGTTTATATCTATAATATGGCTTTCAAGGGATATCGTTTAAGTAGAGCCTCAGCGGCTTCCATCATTATGGGTATTATCTTACTACTATTTGTAGCCTTGTACAATCGAATAAATAAACAGGAAGAAACAAACGAATAGGTGCAATATGACATTAAAGAGCTTCTGGCGAATTTTTAGCACATATTTTATAGTAATACTTCTTGTATTAATCATTGTTGCTCCTTTTTACTGGATATTTACTTCATCAGTAAAAACAAATCAGGAAATTATTTCACGTGATATTACCTTTTTCCCTCAATCCTTTACATTAAAGCATTATAATGACCTCTTTGCCGCATCCAATTACCCGAGGTATCTATTAAATAGTACTTTTGTAGCCGTCCTTACTATGGTATTCACAGTTATCTTGGCGACCACGGCTGCATATTCAATTTACCGTCTTAAATTCCCAGGCAGAAATTTAATCTCTAAAATGCTTTTATCAGCCTACGAATTTCCAAGTATTTTATTATTAATTCCACTTTACTTAATGCTAAGTTCAATACGGCCTAAAATCATTGATACCCCCTGGGCATTGATAATTGTCAACGTAACTTTCACTGCTCCATTTGGAGTATGGATGCTGCAAGCATTTTTTAAAAGCATCCCTTTTGAACTTGAAGATGCTGCTTATCTGGATGGGGCTAATCACTTGCAAACCATGTTTAGGATCATTTTACCTCTAACCACACCCGGAATATCCAGTATCGCAATCTATTCATTTATTTCATCATGGACAGAGTATATGTTTGCCTCAGTCCTAATTTCTGGGGAGGCTTTCCGGACAATTCCTGTTGGACTAGCTGGAATTGTCGGACAATATCAGGTCGATTGGGGATTGCTACTTGCAGGAGCGACTATTGCCACTTTACCTGTTCTGTTCCTCTTTAGCCTTGTTGGCCGTAGTTTTGTTGAAGGATTAACTGCAGGCGCAATTAAGTAATAATAAGCTTAAAACTAATAAGATACATCATTTATTAAAGGGGAAACCATGCTAATTTTCTATTTAAGTGAAGAATGGTGCTAGAACTGTAAAACATTATTCATTCCCTTGGCTTTTACTTATACTTGTAATTATTATATCAGGCAGCGAATAACCATGAAGTGCTTACCTTTCAGCACTAATGCAAAAAAGAAGTAAAAATGATTACCGTTTCAGAATTGGAAATCAGATAGAAGCTACTTGTCTATGATGGTCAGCGGTTAATGCTGAACGTCATCTTTCTTCACTGGAGCAGGCATTGAAAAATGATGTCCAATCTCTTATTGTAGATGCTTTACAGCATAAGGTTGATTTTGAATAATAATTCCTACGGTTGAATTCCAGCTTGAATTTATTAAAGACCTGCGTTGTTGGTTTGGAACCGAGCTAAAATCTGAGTTCATCCATTCTATCTCGCCGAAGTAATACTGTCGGATTCTATAAGAACATTAGGAAATCTGGGCCGCTTATACTTCATCCGGGGAGCTTGATTAATTAAAAAGACTAACCGAACAGCACCAAATCGTTTATTTAATTCGGTAGATTCAAGCTGATATCCTGCAAGCGCGATATTAATTTATTAAACACAGCGCCCTATCCAGTAGTTGAATAGAGCGCTGTCTTTGTGAATTTGTTTTAAGCATTTACTGCCGGTCTAAACTTATACCCATATATTAGTATTCCGCGCTCATCATCATCGGAGCGCAAACGACGTGTAACCATCTCAACCGGCATGTCAATCTTCACTTCTTCATGGTTTACATCTGTCAATTGAGCCGTTACTAAAGGTCCTTCCTCAAGTTTCACTAAAGCTATTGTGTATGGTGCATAAGGCTCATAGCCTTCCGGTGGATTGGTTACTGTTGTAAAAGAATAAACTTTACCCCGTCCGCTGAATTGATATGGCTGTTTAGCTTCTTGTTTGCATACCGGGCACACATCCCGCGGCGGAAAGAGCTTTGCGCCACAATGCGGACAAGTTTCTCCATTGAGTGCATAGCGTTGCTTTTTTAATCGCCAATGTCTTGGTACTTCCATAATAGGTCTCCCTACTCCTTTTTTATAGAGCTTTTTTCCTTCTTTATCAGAAGAAAAATTGAATAACCATCTAGTATTTTTATTGTAGGGATATTAACCTATCAAGAACTATCAAGTTTACCAACCATTAGGTGAATTATTATAGCCTGCTTTGATTTTCGTCTTTGTTTTCATTTGTTTTTCCTGTAGAATTATTATATCCAACGATCGTTTTCTATTTTACCAGAAAATTCGTTTCCTAATATGTTTTTCTGGTATAATTCCTGCGCTTAAACCACTATGCCTCATTATATCAAATCACTCGAATTACAAGGTTATAAAACTTTTGCCAATCGCACCTATTTTGAGTTTGCCGAAAGGGTAACAGCTATCGTTGGTCCGAATGGCTCTGGCAAATCCAATATCGTTGACGCGTTGCGATGGGTTTTAGGTGAGCAATCCTTTGGATTGTTGCGCGGCAAACGTACGGATGATATGATCTTTTCCGGCTCTGAACAGCGCGTTCGGGCTGGAATGGCTTCAGTTACAGTTGTTTTTGATAACAGCAGTCAGTGGCTGCCGATTGATTTTTCTGAAGTATCACTTTCTAGACGAGCTTATCGCGATGGACAAAATGAATACCTCATCAATGGCCAAAAGGTTCGTCTAAAAGATGTCAATGAGCTGCTGAGTCAAGCCGGCTTAGCAGAACGTACCTATACAATTATCGGTCAGGGTTTAGTTGATGTCGCTCTCTCCCTCCGCGCAGAGGAGCGTAGAAAGTTATTCGAAGAAGCAGCCGGTATTGGTTTGCATCGCATGCGCCGTGAAGAGGCTCTGCGTCGCTTAGAAACCACCAAACGTAATTTAGAGCGCGTGCAGGATATTATCGCCGAATTAGAACCGCGCCTCAAATCACTAGAAAGCCAAGCCGAACGAGTGATGAAATATGAGCAAATCCAAGCGGATCTGCGCCTTGTCCTAAGAGAATGGTATGGTTATCATTGGCATCAACGGCAAAAAGAACTCCTTGAAGCCCAAAAAACTGCTCAAGAACATGAAGCAGCCTTACTATCCGCCCGAGCTGAACAAGCCAGAATTGCCGCAATACTTACTTCCTTACGTGAAGAACAACAAAATCAACGACAACAGCTAAACAATCTTCATCTTCAACTCTCTCAGCTGCATCGTCAGCGCGAAGAAATCAGCCGTGATCTCGCCGTATTTACCGAGCGCGAACGTTCACTTAAAGAGCAAGTTCTCATTACCCAAGCGGAGTTAAATCGCATCCAAGAAGAATTTGCCTTATTTCAAGAACAACTCCAGCAAACTGAACTTGATCTTCAGCAGCAGCAAACAGAAGCAGAAGAAGCTCAAAACCAAGTGGAACAAGCGCGTCGAAATGTCCAAGTTCGGTTGCACGAACGATCTCAGATTGAACAAGCTATTCAAGCCCAACGAAAACAACTTTCCGATCTCTATGCTCGTCGTGACCGTTTGCAAGCTCGGATAAGTGAAAAACAACTACAAGCAAAACGTCAGCAACAAAACCTCATCAATCTTCACGCTTCAATCCAAAAAGCCGAGCTTGCGTTGAACTCGCTTCAAAAAGAGGTGCAATTAGCTTCTCAAACCCGAGAAAAAATCCAGCAAGAATATCAACTCAGGTCAAAGGAAGTGGAACAAGCTCGTCGAGCAGTCCAAGAAGCTGAAATTCAAATTCAGACTCTAAAGGAAGAGGAAAACAACCTCAGGGCACAGCATGCAAAGCGTAAAGCCCAATTAGAAGTCCTTTTGCAAGCAGAAAAGACACTTACTGGCTATTCGCAAGGAACCAAAGTGCTGCTTGACGCTAGTCGTAAAGAAAAAATCAAGGGTATCAAGGGCGCTCTCATCGCCTCTTTAGAAGTGCCGGCAGATTTAGAAAATGCTATTGCCGCTGTTCTTGGTGAATTTATTCACGCAGTGGTAGTCGATCAAGAAAATCACACCGATCAAGCTTTAGACCTTATTGAGCAAAAAGCTGTCCGAGCAGTCCTATTGCCCCAAGCGGTTCAAACAGTGTCTCATGATTCATCCCAACACCTAAGCCATGAAGGGGTTATTGGCATAGCCGCACAATTCGTCAACGCACCTGACCATTTAAAATCCATTGTTCAATTGCTCCTAGGCAATGCCTTCATTGTACAAGATCGCCAAACAGCTCGTCGCATCAGCTCAACTTTGCCAATTGGTGCATGTGCAGTAACAAAAAAAGGCGAGGTGTTTTTTGCCAACGGCACTATCATTGGCGGCAAAAGCCACAGCGACGCCGAAAGCAGTTTATTGAGCCGCTCACGTCAATTAAAAGAGCTAACTGAAATTACCCAGCAAATGGAAAAACAGCTTCAGGCTGTTGAACAGAATCTTGCTGTTCACATCACCAACAAACGCAGCCTCGAAACTAAAGTTCAAATAGCTGAACAAAAAGAACGCGAAGCCCAACAAAATGTTCAAGCCACCGAAAAACAGATTCAGCAATTGCAATTAACGGTTCAGCAAAATCAACATCAACTGCAATGGCAGCAAAAACAGTCTAAACAGCTAGAAGAGGAGATAATAGCTGCTGATCGTGAAATCAATCAAATGCTTGCAGAACTGCAGGAAATCAAAGACCAAATCTCGCTTGCTCAAGAAAAACAGCGCAGTCTCCAAAATGATTTAGCTGCTTTACCTTTGGATGAACTGCAAAATAATCTCTCCTATTGGGAGACTCAGGCTGCAGTAACTCAACGAATGCTCGCAGAAACAGATCAACGCCGCAAAGAGAGAGAAGCCTCTCTAAACCGCATCGAAAAAAGTATCTATCAGCTTGAACAACGTCTGCAAGAATTAGATGTTGCTGCCAACCAATTAGAGCAAAATCAATCCGAATTGCGTCAAAAAGAATCCGAAGTGCAGCAGAAAATTTCCTCCTTGCAAAAGCTCAGCGCTCCTCTGGAACAAATTATCCAAGAAATTGAAAAACAACAAGCTGATATTCTCAAAGAAGATGAGCTCTCCCGCCAAGCACTTAGCCGCGCCGAACAAAGAAATGCCCAAGCCAGCATTCTCTTGGCAAAAGCCCAAGAAGCACTGCGCAATTTACGGCAGAAGATAGAAGACGATTTTGGATTAGTATCATTTGACTATGTACCCAATCTTTCCGGGCCTACCCCTTTGCCGTTAGATGGCATGGTTGAATCTTTGCCTTTCGTTGCAGAGCTTCCTCCAGACCTAGAAGACTCTCTTCACAATTACCGCCGCCAACTTAAGCGCTTAGGGGCGATTAACCCCGAAGCGCGCCGCGAATTTCAAGAAGTGAAAGACCGCTATAACTTTCTTACCAACCAAGTTCAAGATTTGCTTGCAGCTGAGCAAGATGTGCGGCATATTATTAATGAATTAGATTCTTTAATGCAAAAGCAATTTCGCGATACTTTTGAAACAGTATCAGAGGAGTTTGAGCGCGTCTTTACCCGTCTTTTCGGAGGTGGCTCAGTAAAACTTCTGCTCACTGACCCAAATGATTTGATCAACACTGGTATTGATATCGAAGCTCGCCTTCCAGGACGACGTGCCCAAGGCTTATCTTTGCTTTCCGGCGGCGAACGCAGTTTAACCGCAACTGCACTTATCTTTGCTTTATTAAAGACATCACCTACCCCTTTTTGTGTATTGGATGAAGTTGATGCCATGCTCGACGAAGCCAATGTTGGCAGATTCCGCGACCTACTCAACGAAGTAAGTCAAAACACCCAAATCATTATCATTACGCATAACCGCAATACCGTCCAAGTTGCAGATGTGATCTATGGTGTAACGATGGACCGCGATTCAACTAGTCAGGTACTAAGCTTGCGCTTAGATCAACTTCCAGAACTTAAAGGCGTAGCCGAATGATATTTTAGTGCCTTTATGATGGTTGTCAGAAATCTCGCTGACACGCCTTTTTGAGTTCTGCAATATACTCTTTTGCAGCAGATACGGGGTCGTCAGGATGCTGATCAATAGTATTAATAAGAGCAGAGCCAACAATCACTCCATCCGCAACTTCCCCAATTTCTTTTACCTGTTGAGGACTCGAAACACCAAAACCAACAGCAAGGGGCAAATCCGTAGTAGCCCGTACCTTGCGGACAAAAGCTTGCAAGGAAGGAGGAAGTTGTTTTCTAGCCCCTGTTACCCCAGTCAATGAGACGAGATACACAAATCCACTCGATCGAGACACTATTTCTTTTACGCGTTCATTTTCAGCTGTAGGAGGCAACAAATAAATCAACGCAAGTCCTCGCTGCTGACAATACCGTTCCACCACTGCTGATTCCTCTAATGGCAGGTCGGGTATAATAAGCCCATCTGCTTTTATATCCGCTGCTGCATCAATATATTCTTTTATTCCAAAGGCTAATATTGGATTGATATAACCCATAAGAATAAATGGGGTATCAACACCTTGTTGACGCAATTGTTTGACTAAATCAATACATCTCCTTATTGTCATGCCTTGATTTAAAGCAGTCTGCATTGAATGTTGGATAGTAGGGCCATCGGCAAGAGGGTCAGAAAATGGAAAACCCAATTCGATGATATCGGCACCAGATTGGGCAATTGCTTCTATTACCTGCAAAGATTGAGCAGGAGTCGGATAACCCAAACTGTAATATGGCATTAAGGCTGTCCTTTTTTCAAGCTTCGCTTGAGAAAAAACAGCTTCAATTCGTTCTATACCCCTTAAACCATTGACACTCATACTTGCTCCTTATTCATGGCTTCTATAGCTGATATCGCTACGTTTAAGTCTTTATCTCCGCGTCCTGATAAGTTGACCAGCAGACTCTGTTCCTTTGAAAGATGGGGTGCACGCTGTATAGCTTCAGCAACAGCATGAGCGGATTCTAAAGCCGGTATGATGCCTTCATATTTCGATATTTGCTGAAATGCTTCTATAGCTTGTTCATCGGTTACAGAAGTGTATTCTGCTCTCCCTTTCTCGCGCAAGTAAGCATGTTCTGGTCCTACAGCTGCATAATCTAAACCGGCTGAGACCGAATGAGTATTTAAAATTTGCCCATCTTCATTCTGCAGAACGTAAGTATATGTTCCGTGCAATACACCCGGACGTCCATATCGCGGATCACCAAATCGCGCTGCATGCTTGCCAGTTAGGATGCCTTTACCGCCAGCTTCCACCCCTATCAATTTCACTTCCTCATCCTCAATAAAGGCGGAGAACAAACCAATAGCATTGGAGCCTCCCCCTACGCAAGCAATGCATTGATCAGGAAGCTTGCCAACTTTTGCCAACATTTGCTGACGAGCTTCCCGACCAATAACCGATTGAAAATGTTTTACAATCGTTGGATAAGGGTGGGGACCAAGCGCTGAACCAAGAAGATAATGGGTAGTCTCCACATGAGTTACCCAATCTCTGATTGCTTCATTGATTGCATCTTTTAGCGTACAACTGCCACTGTTGACTGAACGAACCTCGGCACCTAACAGTTTCATACGCAATACATTCGGCTGTTGCCGTTCTATATCTACAGTTCCCATATATATTACACACTCTAAGCCTAACAAAGCGCAGACGGTAGCTGTAGCTACGCCATGTTGTCCAGCTCCAGTTTCAGCTATAATTCTCCTTTTCCCCAACCGCTTTGCTAGCAGAGCTTGACCAAGCGCATTGTTGATCTTATGTGCACCCGTATGAGCTAGATCCTCTCTTTTCAAGTAAATCTGTGCCCCTCCTAAGATTTCAGATAGCCGCCTAGCGTAATACAAGGGTGTAGGTCGTCCAACATAATCATGCAAAAGACTATCGAGTTCCGTCTGGAACGATGACTCTTTGCATACCGAGTTATACGCATGCTCTAATTCCTTCAATGCTGGCATAAGCACTTCAGGGACATATTGGCCGCCATAGGGTCCAAACTTGCTCAGGTTATTCAACTTATCCATCAATCATCCTTTCTTTTGCTGCTTTTATAAATAAACTCATCTTTGTTGGATCCTTGCACCCTGGCATCATCTCAACACCCGAAGCAACATCAACCCCCCATGGTTTAACTACCTCTACAGCTTTTCCTACGTTTTGGGGTGTTAAACCGCCGGCTAATAAAATTGGTTGCTCAGCTGCTATATTTCGTGCTAATTCCCAATCACATGGTCTGCCTGTGCCACCATACATGCCATCAACGTGTGCATCTATCAGCATAGTTGGAGGCGATTTTCTTTGTTGATAACGTATCATTTCCGTTGAAAGGGAATTTATACTTTTTATACGGAAAGCTTTATAAGCCTTATTACCTAATTTTATTATGTCTTCCAAAGGTTCATCACCACTCAATTGTGCTAGGTCAAGAAGGCATTCATTAATAACCTTCGACACATATTCCGCTGCAGCATTAACAAAAACACCAACAAAAATGGCATTGATGTTTCTTCTTTTTACTTCTTCCATAATCCTTCTACATTTCTCAGGTTCAAGATAACGCGGGCTTAATGGATAAAAATTAAAACCAATCATATCTGCACCAGCATCTACTGCTGTTATCACTTCTTCTAGAGTTTTCAAACCACAGATCTTTACTACCATAGAGCTAAACTCCTTACCTTTGCAGCTACATCTTCTGCACTTACAAGAGCTTCACCGACCAATATCGCATCAATCCCAGCATTAGCTAAAGGTTCTACATCATCCTTCTGAAATATCCCGCTTTCTGCAACAACACAAATCTGCGGTGGTATAAAACGTCGCAAGTTAATACTCGTCTCAATGTTTACAGAAAAATCGTGTAAATCGCGGTTATTAATTCCAATCAGCGGTGGGTCCACCACTGTGAGTACGGCTTCTAACTCAGCTTGATGATGAACCTCTACCAATGCTGACATTCCCAATTCATAGGTCAATGCATGCAGATCCTTTAGCAGATAAATATCCAAAGCCGAAGCAATAAGCAACACAGCATCTGCCCCTGCTGCTCTGGCTTCATAAATTTGATAAGGATCAAAAATAAAATCCTTACGAAGCAGAGGCAAATGAGAAGATTGCCGGGCAAGCAGTTTAAGGTATTCCAAAGATCCTTGAAAAAATTGTTTATCCGTCAAGACAGATATTGCCTTAGCTCCATTTTCTTGATACAGTTTTCCCAATGCTAAGGGATCAAAATTTTTGCAAATCAACCCTCGTGAAGGTGAAGCCCTTTTTATTTCCGCAATTAGTGATGGCTTTGCATCAGGTTGTCGTCGGATAGCCGCAATAAAATCTAACGGAGGTTGAGCATCTTGAACTAAAGCCTGCACTTCATGCAGTGGACAAGTTTTTTTCAGGTACTCGACCTCCGTATATTTATGGTTGAATATTTTATCTAGAATGCTCATTGCACCATTGCTTGGGTATAAGAAATAAGCTCTTCCAATTTTTCTAACGCTGCCCCACTGCTCAGAGAATATTCAGCTTGATCTAAAGCGGCTACAAAATCTCCGCTCTCTAAAGCTAGAGCAGCAGCACCGTTCAACAACACTACATCACGCCGTGGAGTGTGATCTTTATTGCTTAGAATTTTTCTGATTATCACGGCGTTTTCTTGTGGTGAACCACCGCGTAAATCTTCCCGCTTAGCCGCTCTTAAACCAAATTGGGATGGATCAAGCTCAAATGTATTCACTTGATTGTCTTTTAGTTGACTTACCAAGTTAGGTCCTCCCGTATTCAATTCATCCAATCCCCCATATCCATGAACAACAAAAGCTGCTTTACCGCCGAGCAATCCTAATACTTCTGCCATCGGTTGGGTAAGCGCAGGATCATAAACACCAATTAATTGATGCGTCGCTCCGGCTGGGTTGCAAAGTGGTCCTAAGATATTGAAGATTGTTCGGAGTCCAAGTTCACGGCGCGGTTCAACAGCATATTTCATTGCCGGATGAAACTTTGGAGCAAATATAAACCCAATGCCGATCTGCTCAATACACTGTGCAACTTGATCAGGAGTCAAATCTAAACTAACGCCTAAGGCAGCCAAGACATCGGCGCTGCCACATAAGGACGAAGCCGCTCGATTGCCATGCTTAGCCACCTTGCGTCCTGCGCCGGCAATGACAAATGCTGCAGCAGTTGATATATTGAAAGTATGGGTCCCGTCTCCTCCTGTTCCAGCAGTATCAACTAAAACATCTTCTTCCTGAGAGACAGGGACACGATTAGCATGATCCCGCATCGCTCTTACACTACCGACAACTTCCTCCACTGTTTCACCCTTCATTCGCAAAGCCACCAAATATCCTCCAATCTGGGCGCTTGTAGCTTTGCCACTCAAAATAATTGTCATAGCTTCCTCTGCTTCTTGTGCAGTTAAATTTTCATGTCGGATGATTTTATTTATATATGGTTTTAACATTTCTTCCTCCAAATTCATAAAATTTTATTTTTTATTAATTTCAATAAAATTTTTTATAATCTTCTTTCCCATAGGAGTTAATATAGACTCGGGATGGAATTGCACTCCAAATATGGGATATTCCCGATGCCTAATTCCCATCAATTCACCCTCAATACTATAAGCCGTAGCGATTAACTCATCAGGCAGTGGTTCCGCAACAATAAGCGAGTGATAACGAGTGGCTTCAAAAGGGTTAGGGATATCTTGAAAAATACTTTCCCCATCATGTTGAATGAAGGATGTCTTCCCATGCATAAGACGTTTAGCGCGTATAACTTTCCC
>DAOUFY010000092.1:0-3630 GCA_034429745.1 Anaerolineales bacterium | reverse complement strand
ATCTATAGGATTCTTAAGGTTGGTGGTTGCTTTTTCATAGGAGCTCCAAACTACCCGATAAAACGCCTCTACGATATAAGAACAGCTTGGCAAAATAAAGGTAATGACAAATTTTGGTATTATTTATTTGATGATCCAACTCATTGTAACCGCCGCTCAATCATTTCTTTTGAGAATGATTTAAAGAATATATTTACAGAAGTCAATCTAGAACCAAGTTATCTTTTGTTTGAAGAAAAATTTGCTTTTTTAAGAAGAGAAGGAATAAGGCAAAAACTACGAATATTTGGGAATAAATTTTCAGGATACTGTAAAAAGTAAAAAAATCATGTGTGGATTAGTAGCAAGTGTAGGATTAGAAAACAAAAAGCAAAAAAAGGGCGCAGCGTTGTCCTCTCTCTCTCATCGCGGTCCGGACGCGGCCGGGGAGTGGCTCTCCACCAATGAAGATGTTTGGCTAGGGCATTGTCGTCTCTCAATTGTTGATCTCAGTAACGCTGGGCATCAGCCGATGAACAATGAGGATCTTTCCCTATGGCTGATATGTAATGGGGAAATATATAACTATCCTGATCTACGCTCTCGTTTAGAGGGGTTAGGGCATCAATTCTATTCCAACAGTGATAATGAAGTAATCTTGCACGCCTATGAGGCTTGGGGTGAAAAATGCCTTGAAAAAATGGAGGGTATGTTTGCTTTTGTTCTTTGGGATGAGAAAAACAAGCAATTATTTGCCGCACGGGATCGGGTAGGTATTAAACCTTTATATTATACTATGCAGCAAGAGGGGGTGATCTTATCTTCTGAAGCCGGTGCAATTTTACACCTGTTACCCGAAAAGCCCTCTCTTGATCCATTGGCTTTGGCATATATATTAAGTTTGGGATATGTACCCACACCTCTTTCTGTGTGGCATGGGTTGAAAAAATTAGAACCTGGAAGCTACCTAATTTGGAATAAAATTTCTGGCTTAAATACATATAGTTATTGGCAGCCACCTGACTATATAGAGGAGCAACACCCGAATACTCAAGAAGTATGGTCATCCTTATTTCAAATGGTAACAAAGCAGCATTTGCTCTCCGATGTGCCTTTAGGAATGTTTCTATCTGGCGGTCTGGATTCTTCATCATTGGCGCTTTGTTTACAACAGCTAGGGCAAGATATTGAAGCTATCACCATAAGCTTATCCAACTCTGAAAGGGATGAATCTCCTATCGCTGAATTGGTTGCAAAACAGTTAGGTATGCGCCACCAAATATTCCCCATTGCGGTTGAGGATGTGAATGAATTACTGCAGCGCACAATGGCAGCTTTTGATGAACCGCAGGCTTATGGCGCTCTGTTGACGATGTATTTAGTTAGCCAGCAAGCAAGCCGTCGCTATAAAGTTGTATTAGCAGGAGATGGAGGTGATGAAGTATTTGGAGGTTATACCTGGTATCAAAACTTGCAACCATTAACCTCATATAGCAAAAGAAAACTATTGCGAAAAAACGCTTCTGTGAAAGAAACAGAACAAGCCATGGTTGCTTTTTCACATTCTTCGGTATTGCACCGTCATGCATGGCGGGTTTTTCCTCGTTATTTGCCTGAAGAATTAGAACAATTATTTTCCCCCCTAGGGCTACGTTTCGGAGATGAGGAGATGTTAGCACCTTTCCACCGATATTATGTACCTAAACTTCCTCTGCGTCGTGCCCTTCAGCGTATTGACCTTATGACTTTTTGCTCTGGTTCTATCTTAGCCAAAGTAGATCGCGCTAGCATGGCGCATGCTCTTGAAGTCCGTGTGCCATTTTTAGATAGAAGGATTATTGAGTGGGGGTTGACAACGCCAGTTGCCAAGCGAGAATTTTCCGAAACAAAACCAGTTTTACGAGATTTCCTTTCCACCAACATGCCGCCAGAAGTATTATCTCATCCCAAGCAAGGGTTTAGTTTAGGTGTGATGTCAAATTATGATTGGAATAAAGCTATTGAGCGTATTGATGAAGGCTTTTTAGTGAAAAATGGCTTTGTGAACAACACATGGAAAGACTTACTAAAAGAAGGAATACCTTACCGCACCGGTAGAATTTGGGGTTTGTTATGCATAACAGAATGGGCAACACATTGGCTAAATTAAAAAATAAAATATTGGGAGTGAAAAACTATGCGTGAAGAATTATTACAGTTTCTTCGTTGCCCTAAGGACTTAGGCGAACTTAACCTTGATTCACCTTCTTGGGATATACAGAATGAACATGTACTTACGGGCACACTAATCTGTAATACATGTAATTCTACTTATCAAATTAAAGAAGGTGTTCCATGTATACTTTTTGATCGTCATGAGAAAAACGATCATGACATCAAAGAACTGCAAAATGAGACGATGAAAAAATTCGGTTTTGAGTGGACTTATTTTAAGGATTGGGGTTGGTTAGAACAGGTGCCAAATGTGCCTGAAGCAGATGAAAAGTATTTCGGTGCCTTACTAGAAAATAGTGCGTCGGCTTTTTGGAGCAAATCATTATTTCAAAAAGATGATTTATCACCTTCCCATTGGGTTCTTGATGCTGGTTGTGGTAACGGTCGTTTCACTTATCAGGCTGCGCTAACCGGAGCAAATATCATTGGTATAGATTTAGGTTCAGGGGTTTTTAGCGCTTTTGAACACTTAAAGAACATGCCTAATGTGCACATTGTGCAAGGAGATTTATTCTATTTGCCTTTTGTTCAACATGTATTCGATCGAGTGTTTTCTATCGGGGTGTTAATGCACACCGGTAATGCTGCGAAAGCTTTTGATTCCTTGTGCAAGGTGTTGAAGCCTAATGGAATAATCGTTGCACATGTTTATGGGAAAGGAAGACGTTCGTATGAAATCCTTGATACGGTCATCAGATCGCTCACCACACGCATGCCACTTTCTATGCAAATCCGTTTCGCGAGAATGACAGCTGCTTTTGCGCGTTGGCTAAGAAAGGAACCTAGAAAAAAACTTTATAACAAGATTTTTTCTCATATTAACCTGCTACCAACAGAAATTCACATGTTTGATTGGTGGAGTGCACCCATTGCTACTCATCATACAGAAGAAGAGGTTAGCAGCTGGTTCGAGAAAAATAAGCTTAAGATTCTAAGAACCAATATCCCATTTGACAAAGCACATAAAGCAGGGCGCCGCTATTGGCACGGGCCTATAACTGTTCTAGGTATCTCTACTAAAGAAGGATAAAGCATGCGAATTCTTGTAGTGTCTGGGTTACAGGCAGGTAGTCAATTTGCAAATGCGATTAATACCGTGAAGATGGCAGAAGGGTTTGCTCTTTTAGGTCATGAAGTAAGTCTTATTTGTTTCCGTTCGTTACAAGGTGTTATTTCTACTGATAAACTTAATCATATCTATGGGTTAAAGAAAAATATTAATTGGATCCAATTACCCCAAAAAATATCTGGAGCAAGCATTGATGAACATTGGGGGCTAGGTCTTTTATCTATTCCTATAGCAATATTATTACAGCCAGATTTTGTGTTTACTCGGACGGCTATTTTTACTGCGCTAAGTAGTAAAGTTGGTTTTTCAACAGCTGTAGAGCTTCATTCTCACCCGAATAATCAGGCATATTATCATATTATCTTATT
>DAOUFY010000091.1:0-4299 GCA_034429745.1 Anaerolineales bacterium | reverse complement strand
GCCCCCCCCCCCCCCCCCCCCGCCCCCCCCCCCCCCCCCCCCCCCCCCCCCCGTGGGGGAGGCGGCAGACGGTAAGAAGAGAAGGAAACGGTGATCATACAATCCCATAACTTCAGCTCAACTGAAGTTATGGGATCAATCAGCAAAAAAATATATCACTCGGCTAAATCGGCAAATAGGGCAGTACTGAGGTATCGCTCACCAAATGAGGGGAAGATAACAACGATCATCTTACCGCGGTTTTCATCGCGGCGAGCAACTTGTAATGCAGCCCAAGCAGCTGCACCGGAGGAAATGCCGGTCAGCAATCCTTCTTCACGAGCTAAGCGACGTGCAGTATGGATGGCGTCTTCGTTGGTAACCTGGATAACCTCATCATAAATTTGAGTATTCAACACCTCGGGTATAAAGCCGGCGCCAATACCCTGAATTAGATGAGGCCCTTTTTGACCACCTGATAACACAGGTGAGGCAGCTGGTTCTACAGCAATACTACGGAAGGAAGGCTTGCGCGCTTTTAGCACCTCGCCAACACCAGTGATGGTACCACCTGTGCCGACTCCTGCAACAAGAATATCTGCTTTTCCATCGGTATCACGCCAAATTTCTTCTGCAGTTGTACGGCGGTGAATTTCTGGGTTAGCGGGGTTTTTAAATTGCTGAAGCATGAGATAGCGCGAATCAGAGGCAGCCAATTCTTCAGCTTTGCGGATAGCCCCATTCATTCCTTCACTGCCTGGCGTAAGAATAAGCTCAGCTCCATAAGCTTTCAGCAGCATGCGCCGTTCTTTACTGAATGTTTCTGGCATTACTAAGGTACACTTATATCCACGAGCTGCACACACAAAAGCCAAAGCAATTCCGGTATTGCCGCTAGTTGGTTCAATGATGATTGTGTCGGGTTTTATTAAGCCGTCTCGTTCAGCGGCTTCGATCATAGCTACACCAATGCGGTCCTTAACGCTATGAGCCGGGTTTTGGTATTCCAACTTAGCGACTATTTCAGCCTTACAGCCCTCTGCAACACGGTTCAGACGAACAAGAGGCGTGTTTCCCATCAATTCCGTTACATTACTTGCTATTTTCATTTTATATCTCCCTTGGTATAAAAAGTTTTACTTTCTGATAAAGCTATTATTCATTTGCTCGTTAGCTGAATAGCGTGCTTGCAGGGTATTGGCAGAATTACACAAGTCTTGCAAAGTTATTGAATTTAAGTAGGAGGTCATTGAGACAGAGAGTTGCTCCCATAAAAGGTGAGCAGTGCAAGTGTCAATACGTCGGCATTTGGTGTGTCCGGAATGTTGGGTGGAGGAACAAAACGAAGGTGAAATATCTCCTTCAGCGGCGCGGTAGATATCAGCCGCAGTGATTTCTGCGGCTGATTTTGACAAAAGGTAACCTCCACCAGGACCTTTAACACTGCTGATGAGCCCGGCTTTTACCAGCTTGCGGCATAGTTGGGCAAGATAATTTGAGGGAATATCTTGACGAACAGCAATATCCTGCCTAAGCACGGGACCTTGATCGCTGTGAAGACACAAATCTATCATAATGCGGAGACTGTAGCGGCAATTGGTAGTAATTTTCATTGAGCATCATCTGTATTAATGTGATTTTCTAATGATATAATAGTTTAGTAAAATTGTCAACTAATTTACATATATGGTTTTTGGAATTATCCTATCCAAAGTCCTTCTAAGCGAATTTGCAAACCCTCTGGTGTTTTGTTTAGATAATTAAGCAGTCCACTATGCCTCCACTGCAGCATGCACATACGAGGTTGAAAAAAATAACGAGCACCGATTCTTAGTTCACAGCGGGAACGATAGACCATACCTTCGTATCCTTCAGCGATATAATAACCCAAGTCTTTATAGCCTTTTGTGCGGGGGTTTAGGGGACCGGTTACACACCATACAATCACTCCAGTACGATGATCTACATTCATGGCAACTCCGCAATGAGTAACAGGACAGCCACAAGACATGCCGAGCGGGCGACCAATAAGAATATCTCCTACTTGAACATTCAATTCACGGGTTATCATAGGGTTATGAGGCAGAATAATTTCGCGAGGTCCTGGTTCTTCGGGAAAATGTTCTAAAAAGAAATCGAATTCTCTGCCCAAACTATCTGTCCAATTGAAATCCATTTCTTCATCACTAAGTAAAAAATGGGTGGAATTAATGTTAGAAGTTATTGGAAGATTGTTTTCAAGATTTCCATTCTGTTCAATAAAAATACATCTTTTAATGATTTTTGGATCTTTTTTAAGTTCAATTTCAAGCTCTTCGCAACTTCGATATCCGCAAACTCCGCAGTTTTTACCTGGCAATATTACATTATAAGTAGGTTTTGTATCCATCTTATACTCCTTGATAAATTAGCAGTGAAAAAAATTTATATTTGATATTATGGAGCCAATGAAAAGAATACTCTTTGATTCAATTGTTATTCACCCCGATAAAAAATTTGGTTTTCAAGAGGGCGTACCACTCCGAAATGAGCTTGCCAACCCACTTCTTTTTTGCCGACACAGATAGTACATGTTCCAACAGGAGGAATGCCGCGCAGATACAAGCGATCTGAAACGTCTGATGTATTGGTAATATAATCTACAAGCGGGTCTATTCCGATGCCATGCAAGGCATTCACTTCACGAATCCTTACTTGAGGGGTTACTTCCTGAATGCGTGCTCTGAATACCTCTCGTTCAGCTTGGGAAACGCGGTCAATTTTTGTTACAACTGCAATGTCCGCTAAAGAAAGCATCGGTCCAACCTTAAGAGGAAGGTTTATTCCACTCGTGGCTTCTAAGACAACTAAACCCAATCCACCATCTACATAAGGGGAACAGCGCAGGCATAAACCGGCTGTTTCAACAAAAAGAATGTTGCAATTTAGACGTTTTGCCCACTGCAACGCATCTCCCAATACCATTACATTACAATGGTCAGGGCAAAGTTCACCTGAATAAACCTTACGGGTTGGAATGTTTAGCTCTTGAGCTAACATAATATCTTCTTCGGCATATTGGACGTCTATTTTTATAAACGCTGGCTTATCTTGTTTTATCAGCAGCTTTTGGATAATATGCCTTAAAACTGAAGTTTTTCCAGTCGTTGCAGGACCTGCACAGATTACGAGTTTCATGCCCACCCCTCCAATTCAAATGTGTTTAATCGCTCACCAAAACGGATTTTGTCGCGCATTGCTGAAAGCAAGTCATCGAGTTTGCTTACCTTGGTTGAAAGAGCGCGTTCTTCGCTGTTGGTTGGGATAACCTTAACCATGCTTCCGCTGCGCATTACAATCCTATAATCAGAAAGCAAAGCAATGCGGGGGTCATGAGTAACAAAGATAAAAATTTTTTTATGCATACGCAGCAATTCCAAAGCGCGGCTGCGGTGAATGCCAGCATTTTCTACTTCGTCAAGCAATACAATAGGTGTGTTGCAAATGATAGTTGCATCGGCAATGAGCAGAGCTCGGGTTTGTCCTCCGGATAGTTCAGTCATGCGACTGTTAAGGGAAATTGGCTCACCAGTAAGTTCGTTAGCAAATGTAAGGCACTGTGCAAGCATCGTCTCTTGGTCAGTACCATTAAGGCTGCGGATTCGGGCATGAGTTTCTAAGAAATTTTTTACTGGAAGATCGGATAAAAAAGTCGTATGTTGGGTTATTAATGCGATGGGGTTAAGGGCTGGGTTTTCTCGGAATTCAGGCGGAGGGAGTTGATCATTAATAAAAATTCGCCGTTTAGTAGGGGTATTGCCATCAGCAAAACACTCGATATCATTGATAAGAGTGGTTTTTCCTGAGCCTGTCGGACCAACCACACTTACAACATCCCCCATTTTAAGATCTATTCTTTGAATGGGTTCAGGTTCGCCAATGCGGTTTTGACCGCCAATTATGGTAATTTTTTGAATCATATTATTCTCCTTATCCTATAGGTTAACTAGTATAATAAAACATAAAGAAACGCATTACATGTCGCACTTTGCGGATTTCAATATACTAATCCTATAGGAATTATATATTAATGGTGATGAGATGTCAATCCTTTAAAAATAAATAATTATCTTTTAAGCTGATTGAGGATTGAAAACCCACCCGTGGAAAAGAAGTTTGCCTTGATGTCCTACAATGGCACAGTAGAAAGGACGATCGACAATAAACCTTATTGTTTTGGTGATGGCTTTGCTCATCATGGTGATCTTTGTGGCTGCGCTGGCTTCTGTACCTTCCTCATTTACGTCTAAGGTTGTTTTATGCAGTATTTCACTGATGTAA
>DAOUFY010000090.1:0-72781 GCA_034429745.1 Anaerolineales bacterium | reverse complement strand
TGGTGCTGGAATTGAGCAACCCTTTCTATGTGCCGGTTGTCCGGGCTATTGAAGAAGTCTGCCAGGAAAGCAAATATCTGGTCTTCCTAGGTGAATCCCAAAGAAAACTAGAGATGGAAACACTGGTTATTGACCGATTTCGCCGTATTCGAGTGGCTGGGATCATTGTAACTCCCGTCCTGCTCAGTTTAACCCACCTTAAAACCCTTGAAGAAGAAGGGACTGCGGTTGTCCTGCTTGGTCGCAGTGCTAAAGATTTTTCATCCGTCAATGTTGATAATATTAAAAGCGGTGAACTAGTCGGCGAGCACTTCATTAAGCTAGGGCATAAGCACATTGGCTATGTGTATAGCGGTGAACCATACAACACCCCGGAACATGAACGGCAGCAGGGCTTATGCAATGTACTGAAGCAAGCCGGTTATCCCCCTTGCAGCGCTTATGTTGTCGGCACAAATGATCTCACAGGAGGAGAACGCGCCGCTGCCATGTGGCTTTCGGATAAGCACCCCCCGAAAGCTATTTTTTGCTCCAATGACATGCTGGCAATGGGTTTTATTGCTTCGCTCCTGCGTCATGGCATCCGCATTCCCCAAGATGTTGCCGTCATTGGGCACGATGACGTTCCTTTTGCAGATCTGTTTAAAGTTAACCTGACAACTGTGGCATACCCCAAATATGAGGTAGGAAGAATTGCGATTAAGATGCTTTTGCACCGCATTGAACATCCCTCAGACAGAAATGAAGTTCATGCCATCACCTTAGACCCTCATCTTATTATCCGCGACTCATGCGGTGCAAAACTAACTTAGAGATAAAGATAATCTGGAGGTCAGTATGAAATTTGCGGATAAAGTTGTTATCGTTACTGGTGGAGCACGCGGTATCGGTAAAGCTATCGCAGAGGGCTTTGCTAAAGAAGGTGCAAGTGTTGTGATTGTGGATATCCGCCAAGAACAAGGAGAAGCAACTGCCCAATCTTTGGCTGCTTTAGGAGGCAAAGGGCTGTTCATCAAAACCGATGTTTCAAGCCAAAAAGGTGTAGCTGCTATGGTCGAAAAAACCCTAACCATAATGGGCAGAATTGATGTCCTTGTTAATTGTGCCGGCATATGTCCCTTTGAGGATTTTCTCAACATCTCCGAAGAACTGTGGGACCGCGTGCTGGATGTCAACCTTAAAGGCTATTTTCTTTGCTCTCAAGCCGTTGCTAAGGCAATGATCGCCAAAGGCATACAAGGACGCATTATTCACATTAGCTCTATCTCCTCTATTGTCGGTGGTGCACAGCAAGCTCATTACTGCGCCAGCAAAGCCGGCATCAATCAACTCTCCGCCTGTATGGCAATTGCCTTAGGTCCTTATGGTATTACCAGCAATTGCGTGCTGCCTGGTCCCATCCTAACCGACATTAATCGAGAAGATTTATCCAACCCGGAAAAGGTTGCGTATTTTAAAAAGCGTACACCTATCAAAGGCATAGGCGATCCTGAAGATGTTGTCGGAGCAGTCATGTTCTTTGCCTCACCAGAAGCTTCATACTGTAACGGAGCTCAATTAGTTGTTGATGGCGGAATATTGGTCAATTTTCAATGAGGCAGGTGGCAAAATATCATGAAAGAATTAGCTCACCGAACAGCACTCATCAGCGGTGCCGCCTCAGGCATTGGCAAAGCCATTGCCGAAGCTTTTGCTCATCAAGGAACCGCACTGCTGCTGTTGGATATTCAGGCGGCTGAATTGGAGCGCTGTGTTTCTCAGCTCAAACAATTCAATGAAAAAATCATTGGCTTTTGCTGCGATATCACCAAGCCTGAGCAAGTCCAAGAAGCCATATCTCTCGCGGTCGAAAAATTCGGAGAATTGCATATCCTTATTAACAACGCCGGCATTTGTCCGCTTCATTCTTTTGAGGAGATCACACTGGAAGAATGGAATCAAGTACTGTCTGTCAACCTGACAGGTGCGTTTTTGCTCTCTCAAGCTGCGCTCCCTTACTTAAGGCAAGCTGCTGAAAAAGGGCGCATCATTAACATTGGCTCATTAGCGGGCATCAGCGGCGGCATTGCGGTTGGTGCTCATTATGCTGCTTCTAAAGCCGGCTTAATGGTGCTGGGGAAAACTCTGGCCGCACTGCTTGCTCAGCAGCGAGTTACGGTAAACAACATATGTCCCGGAACGACTGACACCCCTCTTACACAAACCTGGCAGCCAGAGACTCGCCAAACCCTGCTCAATAAAATACCTCTTGGCAGGTTTTGCAAGCCTGAAGAAATTGCAGCTCTGGCTCTTTTCCTCGCGTCCGACAGTGCCGCCTACATCACCGGCGCAACCCTAAATATCAACGGAGGATTATTGATGATCTAATGGCAACACCTGTCCTTATGCCTAAACTTGGCTTAACCATGACAGAAGGAACGATCGTCTCCTGGCTGAAGGCGGAGGGCGAACCAGTCAAACCCCAAGAGCCCCTTTTCATTGTTGAGACTGACAAAGTAACATTGGAAGTTGAATCACCTGCCGGCGGCATTCTGCTAAAGATTTTGCATCAAACCGGGGAAACGCTGCCTCTAGAGACATTGCTTGCTTATATCGGTGAAGCCGGCGAGAAGCTTCCATCACCAGAATCCCAAATCACCCCTACACTTGCTGCTAACTCGGCTCCTCGTGACTCGCACCCTTCGCCTGCCGAAGGTGATTCTTCTTTCAAGTTACCCCAATCAACCTCGCCAATCAAAGCCTCTCCCATTGCCAAGAAATTAGCTACCCAACATAACATTGACCTCAGTCAGATCAAAGGAAGCGGACCTGACGGCAGAATAATTGAAGCCGACGTGCGGAAAGCCATTGAAGAAAAGTTGGGAACACCTGCACTTGAGCATAGCACACCTTCCATTGCCGAATATGAAGATATACCCATAAATAATCTTCGCAAGATAACCGCCCAACGAATGGAAAAGAGTTTCTCTTCCATTCCTCACTTCTACCTCAAGACACAAGCAAATCTTCAGCGGTTGCTTGAACTGCGCGCTCGTTTGAAGCCTGTTTATGAATCTGATGGGCTCCACTTAACTTACACTGACCTATTTCTTTTTGCCGTTGCACAAACTCTTCCCCACCATCCCCTGCTAAACGCCCATAAGATAAAACCGGATCATACTCGCATTTTCAAGACCGTCAACCTAGGCGTTGCAGTTGCGGTTGAGGGCGGCCTCGTTGTTCCCGTCATTCATCAGGCTGAAAAACTATCCTTGATTGAGCTTTGCCGACAGCGAAACGATCTAACTCAAAAAGCCAAAACTAAGCAATTAACCCCTCAGGCACTTAGTGACGCTACGTTCACCTTAACCAACCTTGGCATGTTTGGCGTAGAGGAGTTTTATCCCATCATAAATCCACCGCAAAGCGCTATTCTAGCTGTTGGTGCAATTTCAGAAAAACTCATCGCAATGCAAGGTGCTCCAGCAGGTTGGCAGCCTACTGTGGCGCTTGTACTGGCTGTAGATCATCGCGTTGCGGATGGGGTTGAGGCAGCCAATTTCCTGCAAGACTTGCGTATAAATCTTGAGCAAGCCAACTGGAATTTATAAATAAACGAGAATTGCTTTTTAAATTAAAAACTTAAAAAGGAGTGCAGCCATGAACTATCAAGTGGATGTATTAAAAGTAGGGCAATTCCCTGAAACGCCCGGCGCAGAAATTTACTGGATGTCGAATTTTGGAGACGATCAGTGGGAACCGTTAACAGTGTATGCCATGCTCATCCGCGGTGGAGGAAACACGGTATTGGTGAACAGCGGTGCACCGCTTGAAAGACTCACGTGGTTAAACTCCAAGTGGGGAGCCGCAACCAACATGCGTCATCAGCTCGTCGTTAATGAGGAGGACCGAATCGAAAACCGTTTGGCTGCTTTAGGAGTAAAGCCAGATGATGTGCAGCACCTGATCATCACTCCATTGCAGCCTTATGCTTTAGGAGGAGCGCGCTTGTTCCGCAAAGCTATCATCCACGTTAACCGCAATGGCTGGGCAGATATGTTTGCACCGCGTTATAAACATCATCCCCACGACGTAATGCCAATTTGCTTTTCTCCTGAAGATATTCATTACTTCTTCGTTGAAGCGTGGGATCGCATGGACATGATGAAAGATGAATGCACCATCCTGCCGGGCATTGATGTCTTTTGGACAGGAGTCCATCATCGCAGTTCCATTGCGGTCAAAGTGCAAACTCAAGAAGGCAATGTCATTTTCTCCGACTGCATGTTTCGTTACGAACACATCACCGAAAGCCGCTTATTAGGCATTAATGAGAACATGTATGAAGCCCTAGAAGCATACGAACGCATTCGAAAAGAGGCTGATATTCTTGTGCCCATGTACGATCCGCGTGTACTGGAAAGACACCCTAATGGTAAAATAGGATATTAGGATATGGATATTATCACGAAAGATCAACTTGAAGAAGTTCCCCTGCCCGGCCGCCACATTTGGAAGGCAATTGGCAAAGACGGCGCATTGCATAGTGAGAAAATGACCCTAGGGTTTGCCCGTTTCGCTGCTTCTATTGGTGCAGCTGAACCGCATCAGCATGCCGAAGAAAGCATTTATGTCCTCGATGCCTATAACGCTGCTATTCGTTGGGGCAGTTCGAAGGATGCATTGCCCCATAGCCAACCGTTGGCAAAAGGTTTGCTTCTCCATATCCCTGCCCAAGAATGGCATGTTTTTGAGTGCGGCGAAGAAGGCTTTTGTGAAGTGCTCTTTTTCTATGCCCAAACAGACAATATCCGCCCCGAAGATGCAAAATAAGTGATAAGGCAAAATCTCAACAAACTTGGTAAAAATGATGGAAATCGTTTTCAAGACACCGAAAAATATGTTATAATTTTGAATGTGGTTTACATCTGGGAAAGATTAATAAATGAGTGCTTTTAGGGAAGGCTTATATTGATGCCAATGTTTTTATCAATCACTTATAAGGAGCAATCATGAATCAACCCATTGTCGAAATGAAACATATCTCCAAGCGGTTTGATATGACTCAAGCTCTATCAGATGTCTCCATCGAGCTTTATCCGGGTGAGGTACATGCCGTCGTAGGAGAAAACGGTGCTGGAAAATCCACGCTGATAAAGATACTCACTGGCGTTCACCGTCCCGATGAAGGTGAAATTCTCATTGATGGCAAGCCAGTTCAAATCCGCAACTCTCAAGATGCCCAAACTTATGGCATAGCCGCAATTTACCAAGAACCAATGGTGTATCCCGATTTGAATGTAGCTGAAAATATCTTCATCAGCCACCGCGACCGCGGCGCATTCGTCAATTGGAACAAAATGTACAAGGACGCCAATGAAGTTCTTGCTAAATTGGACGTGAAAATCAATGTACGCAGTCCGGCTCGAGGTTTAACATTGGCCGCTCAGCAAGCTGTGGAAATTGCAAAAGCGATCTCCCTAAAAGCCCGGGTGTTAATCATGGATGAACCAACGGCTTCCCTTTCCGCACATGAAGTTGCCCAGCTTTTCAAACTCGTGCGCTCCCTCCGTAATCAAGGTGTAGCTATTCTTTTCATTGGGCACCGCCTGGAAGAAGTCTTTGACATTGCCGATCGAATTACCATCCTGCGAGACGGCAAGAAAGTAGCTTCAAAGCTTGCCAGTGAAGTAACCTGTGATGGTGTAATTTGCGATATGGTCGGCAGAGAAGTAACTGACTTCTTCTACAAAACCCAAACCCAACGCGGTGATCTGCTGCTTTCTGTCCGTCAGCTAAGTTTAGAGGGCGTATATGAAAACATCAATTTTGATGTGTATCGAGGTGAGGTGCTTGGCTTTGCTGGCTTAATTGGCTCGCGGCGGACAGATGTTTGCCTCTCTTTATTCGGTATCGCCCCAGCTACCAGCGGTGAAATCATTCTGGAAGGAAAATCTTATCAAATTAACTCTCCTCAACAAGCATTAGAGTTAGGTATTGCTTATGCCTCAGAAGACCGCCGCAACTTAGGACTATGCATGCCTATGTCAATTAGCGCCAATATCTCTTTGCCCATCCTTAAGCGGTACAGCAACGCACTTGGTTTAATTTACAAAGGGCGCGAACGGAAGACAGCAGAAGAATTTCGTGAGCGCTTGAACATTCGCACCCCTTCAGTAGATGTAGCTGTTGAAAAACTTTCCGGCGGCAATCAGCAAAAAGTTATGCTGAGTAAATGGCTGAACACAAACCCTAAGCTTTTAATCCTTGATGAACCAACCCGCGGCATTGATGTTGGTGCTAAAGTCGAAGTCCATCACATGATCAATGACCTCACCCAGCGCGGCATTGCTATTATTCTTGTATCTTCTGATCTGCCTGAAGTGCTGGCAATGAGCGATCGAGTTCTGGTGATGCGTGAAGGACGCCAAATGGCTCTCTTCAATAAAAGTGAAGCAACAGAAGAAAAAGTCATGATGGCTGCTATGGGTCAACTTAATCTCACACAGGGGTAACAAGGGGTAAAAAATGAACAAAATAATCCGCAAAATTCATCCTGAACAAATCCGCGAATTAGTGCTTCTTCTTATCATTGCTCTCATGCTGGCTTTTTTCAGTACTCAAGTTAAGGATTATCTCAACTTCCGCTTCTTTACCCGCGTTTCAACCAGTGTAGCCATCACGGCTATATTAGCTGTTGCCCAAACCCTCGTTTTCCTTACGCGCAATTTTGATCTTTCTCTTGGTTCCATCGTAGGGTTTACAGCTTTCTTTGTCGGCAAGCAATTAACCCTCAACAACGATATACCCCCAGCGGTAGTTGTGCTCATTGCCGTAGGGTTTGGCATGCTTATGGGAGCCATCAACGGCGTTATCATTGCTTATGGGCGCGTCCCTTCTATCATCACCACCATCAGCACTTTAGCCATTTACCGCTCACTCTTGATCGAATATTCAGAGTCAAAAGTCATAGTAACAGCAAAGCTGCCGCAGTGGGTAGTGAACTTCTCACGGGCAAACCTCTTTTCTATAGGTGAGATTGATATTCGCCTCATTGTAGGGGTAATGCTGTTGGTCGTAATCATTTTTCATCTAGTGCTGAACTACCTGCCGTTTGGCAGACGGCTCTACGCCATTGGCAGCAACCCCGAAGCCGCTCGTATTGCTGGCTTTCCTTCACAGCGAATTGTATTAACCGCTTTCATGCTTAGTGGAGCCTTAGGCGGGTTAGCTGGTTTCCTCTTCTTAGCCCGCTTTGGAAACATCACAGTCATTGCTGGTCAGGGCTTAGAATTTGCCGCAATTGCTGCCATTGTCGTCGGTGGAGTGAGCAATAACGGTGGCTCCGGCACAGTGTTCGGCGCTCTGCTAGGCTCCATTATCATTGACTTGCTCGAAAACAGTCTTATTCGCTGGACGGTAATCAGCGAGTTTTGGCGCGATGCAATCATGGGTTTGCTCATCTTATTAGCTGTTGCTTTTGATCAATTGATTATTAGTCGTCTGCGCAACGTTTGGGCACACAGCGAGCTGATGCTGGAAGAATCAATCATAGAAGAAAAGGAGGGTCAAGAACATGCCACAGGGTCGTAATTTGTTTACTAATGCGGTCGCAAGATTGAAAAGCTGGGAAGGCTTACTGTTGGTCATCCTGGCGGCTATCTTTTTCATCAACACCCAACAAGCTCCAGCTTATTTGACACTTCAGAACCAAATCAACTTATTTACCCTCTACATTGAACGGATCATCGCTGTTGTTACTATGACATTTCTCATCATCAATGGAGAAATTGATCTTTCTGTGCCATCAGTTATGGGTTTAGCCGCTTGCTTGATGGCATGGTTGTACACCAATGGTGTTGCACTTGAGACAGCATTGCTTATTTGCCTTGCCGTAGGAGTGCTTTGCGGTATATTCAATGGAATTTGGATCGCTTATGCCAAACTCTCTTCATTGGTGGTTACTTTAGCCATGCTGATCGGCTATCGCGGGCTCGCGCGCGTCTTCCTCGAGGATAAATCTATCACCGGTTTCCCAGAGTGGTTCGTCAACCTTGGTCAAAAACCTTTTCTGGGTCCATTTCCTCTCTCTTTGGTCATCTTCTTTATTTTGCTCATTCTAGCCATAATTATTCTGCAATATTCAGCTTTTGGCAGGTATGTGTATGTCATTGGAAACAATAAAGATGTAGCCCGCTATGCAGGTATTAACGTGGAACAAGTAAAAATGATCCTTTACATCGCTTCAGGTTTTGTCTCAGCTTTAGCGGGATTATTAATCGCAGCTCGCTTAGGGGCAGTACGCGGTGATACCGCTTATGGCTTTGAATTGGAAATTATTACCATGGTCCTGCTAGGAGGTGTCAGCATTTTTGGGGGTTCCGGTTCAATTTTTGGCGTTTTACTTTCTATTCTTATCGTGCTGAATTTGCGTAATGGAATGTCCTTAGCTAATTTAACTGGGCATCTTCAAACTGGTGTTATTGGTCTCTTACTGATCTTTTCGGTATTGATCCCCAATGCTATACGCGGGATCCGCAGCTCCTTACAGCAGCGTCAATCTGCATCAAAAGCTGCCCTAAATGAAGCACACGAATCCTAAACGATTAGTGTCGTGCTCATAATGGCCTAATGAGGGCAAGAGTAATGGGCAGAATGTTGACGAAAACGGTTTATCATTTATAATGAATAATAAATACTTTGTTCACTTTTCAGGATGATTGTATAAATTGGCTATTGGGTACAAAGGAGGTGGTGATTATCGGGAACAATAAGCTGTTTATATCAATTCAGGGGGAATATACTATTGGTGCAGGTATAACTTTTTATAACAATTAATACATTTTTTGGAGGAAAAGAAAATGAGACGAATTTCAGTAGTCATTCTATCCCTATTGATGATTGCTAGTATGCTTCTCTCTGCCTGTCAGCCGGCACCCACTCCCGTTGCCGAGCAGCCCAAGGAGGAGAAACCCGCCGAACAACCCGCTGAAGCTGAACAGCCTAAAGAAGAACAGCCCGCCGCTGCTAAACCAGGCATCGAGGACGGCGTCCTTACCATCGCTTGGATCCCTAAAGCCCTCAATAACCCCGTCTTCGAAACCGGCCGCGTCGGCGCTGAGCTGAAAGCCAAAGAGCTTTCTGAACAGGGCAAAATCAAAGTCGAAATCCTTTACACTGCCCCCACTAAATCCGACATCGCTGAACAAGCTGCTGTGATGGAAGGCGTCATCGCTAAAGGCGTAGATGCCATCGGTGTCTCCTGCAACGAGCCCGAAGGCTGCGTTGACCCCATCAACAAAGCTGTCGAAGCCGGCATCCCCGTTATGACTTGGGACTCCGACTCCCCCAACAGCAAGCGCTTCACTTACCTCGGCGTTGACAACAAAGAAGGCGGTAAAGCCGCTGCTGAACTCCTCAAAATGGCTTTGCCCAATGGCGGTAAAGTTGCTCTCCTCACCGGCGTCCCAGGCGCTGCCAACCTCGAAGCACGCATCGCCGGCTTCAAAGAAGGCGTTGAGGGCAGCAACATCGAAATCGTTGATATTGTCGCCTGCAATGATGACATCCAAAAAGGTGTCCAAGTTGTCGAAGAGACCATGACCAAGTACCCAGACCTCAACGGCTGGTTCTTCGTCGGTCTGTGGCCCATTTTCGCCGGTGAAGGCGCTATGCCCAAGTGGGAAGAAGCCACCAAGAAAGGCATGAAGAGCGTCGCTTTTGACACCCTACCCGTCGAGCTCGATTGGGTCAAGAAAGGCATGCTCTACGGCTTAGTCGGACAGAAATACTTCGGTTGGGGCTATGACACCGTCCAGATGATCTATGACAAGATCGTCAACGGTAAGGAATTTGAGCCATTCACCAACTCCGGCATGGATATCGTTACCATCTGCAACGTGGATGAAATGGCTAAAGCTTGGGAATCCAACGACTTCACCAAGCCACTTTCTGATTGGAAATGCGATAAACTCGCCGGCGCTGCTCCCGCCGCTGAAGCAGGACCAGTGGTCAAAGCTGAAAAAGGCAAGACCCTGAACATGGTGCTTCTGCCGAAATTCATGGGCAACATGGTCTTTGAGCAGGCTTACCAAGGGGCACAAGAAGCGCATGCTGAATTGGAAAACAAAGGCAAACTTGATTTTCTTGGTCCAACCGCTGACAACAGCGTTGCCGGACAAATTGAAATTGTAACCAGCGCCACAACCCAGAAGGTCAATGCCATCATGATCTCCAACAACGCTGGCGATCAAATAGCTGAACCAGCCAAGAAAGCCCGTGAGGCAGGCGTTACCGTCGTTACTTGGGATTCACCCATCCCCTCAGCTGAAGGTGAGCAAGTCTTCGTAGCTCAAGTTGACTTCAACGAAACCGGCAAAGTGATGGCAGATATGGCGCTTTCCATCATGGGCGAAGAAGGCGGCAAGTTCGCTGTTCTTTCTGCTTCTCCAGATGCTGCCAACCAAAACGCTTGGATTGCTGCTTTGAAAGAAGCCCTAAAAGACCCGAAATACGCCAAACTCGAACTGGTTGACATTGTCTATGGCAATGATCAGTCTGAAGACAGCTACAATCAAGCCTTAGCCCTCGTGGATAAATATCCAGACCTCAAGGTAATCATGGCACCAACGACTATCGGTATTAACGCCGCTGCCAAAGCCATGCAGGATGAAGGCTTATGCGACAAAGTCAAGGTTTCTGGTCTTGGCTTGCCTTCTGAGATGGTAGAATTTACCCGCAATGGCTGCGCTCCAGAATTTGCCCTATGGAGCTTCAAAGACCTAGGATACTTGACCTACTACGTTACCTACTTGATTGCAAGCGGTGCTCTCAAGGGCGAAGCTGGTGAAACTTTTGAAGCCGGTCGCATGGGCACCTACACCATCGAAAAAGATCCTACTCGCGAGAAAGGCTTGCGCGTTTTGATGGGTCCGTTCTCGGTCTATAATAAGGATAATATCGAAGCTGAAGTGCAGTAACCATAGTGTAGTAACTTAACTTATTGTTCACCAAGCTCCCTTGCACGAATCAGAAATATCTTTCCTAGAAATATCGTGCTAGGGAGCTTCTTTACTACAGCAATTTGATCACTCAGGAGCCACCATGAAACGAGTCGGATTTGTTTTAAAAGTAAAGCAAGATAAAATTGAAGAATATAAAAAACATCATCAAGCTGTCTGGCCAGAAATGCTAGACGCCCTTAGACGCAATGGCTGGCATAATTATTCTCTCTTCATGCGTGAAGACGGCTTACTCTTTGGATATTTTGAAACCCCTCACAGCTTTCAAGAAGCTTTAGCCGGCATGGCAAAAGAAGAGATTAATGCCAAATGGCAAGACTTTATGGCGCCTTATTTTGAAAATTTAGGGGGAGCACACGCCGATGAGAGCATGATTGAGCTCGAAGAAGTATTTCACTTGGATTAAGGAGTACAAAATGAACTCAAAACAACGCGTCTTTGCTGCACTTACTCGCAAGGAATTGCCCGATCGAGTCCCGCTTCAATTTGACCTATGCCGTTCGTTGACCGACGCCTTTAGCAAAAAATACGGCATTCCAGCCCATTACACTCCATCTTACTACGAGGATGTAACTTACCGCATTTCTGCTAATGAGCTGCGCATTGCCATGGGCAGCGATTGTGTCATTGTTGGAGGAAGCTTGCCGCGCGGCTACACCCCCCATATTGACAAAGACGGTAATTTGACCAACGAGTTTGGCATGGTCATGCGCCAAGGTTTCCTCTATATGGAAGTAATTAAGCACCCCATGGCTCATGTCAATGAGGTTCAAGAAGTGCTTGACTTCCCCTTCCCCGATCCATTAGCCGACGGACGGTACGACGACGCCGAAGCTCTGATAAAAAAATACAAGGATGAGTACTTTATTATTGGGGATATGGAATTAACCATGTACGACATGATGCAGCAGCTTGTTGGAACTCAAAAACTGCTGGAAGACATGGCAGAAGGAAAGCCGTATGTTGAAGCCCTGATGGATAAAACGAAGGACTTTGCTTTAGCTGTCGGGAAAAAACTAATTTCCTTGGGCGTGGATGGCATTTGGTGTGGAGACGATTTTGGAGCTCAGCACGGTATGATCATTTCACCGCGCATGTGGCGCCGCTATTTCAAAGAACGCTATCGCCAAATTTATGCTGAGCTAAAAGCTGCCAACCCCAACATAATCATTATGCAGCATTGCGATGGCGCAGTTGCTCCCATTTTAGATGATTGGATCGAAGTTGGGTTGGAAGTCTTTAACCCAGTTCAGCCAAATGTTCCCGGTCATGACGCGAAAGAACTCAAAACAAAATTTGGTAACCGCTTGTCTTTTTGGGGAGCGATAGATCAACAGCAGCTGCTGCCGCAAGGCTCGCCTGCTGAAATTGAAGCAGATGTTGCAGAAAAAATCCGCATTCTCGGTGAAGGCGGCGGCTATATGTGTGCCCCAGCTCATATCATCCAAGCTGACACTCCGATGGAAAACGTAGAAGCGTTTATCAACGCTGTGAAAAAACATGGCATTTATTAAACGCTTGTTTGGGAAGCAATAGGGAGATGTTTTGAAAAACCAATTTCCATTATTTGACGATCAGCTTTCCGAAGAAGTTAAAATACAAATAGCCGCTTTGCAAGCTGATGAAGCACGTTATCGCCTGATCTTTAACAGCATGCCGGTTGGTCTTTGGGAACAGGATTTTTCAGCTGTCAAAAAAGCTATCGAAGAGCTGAAACTCAAAGGCATAACAGATTTTGAAGCCTACTTTAACGAACATCCTGAGGCTGTTGCTGAGTTAGCCAACAAAGTTCAAGTCTCACAAATCAATCAGGCAGCAGCCAAAATGTATTCTGCTTCATCACCTCAAGAACTATATGATCATCTCACTCAATACCTCACCCGCGAAGGTATGCAAACCTTTCAGCAGGAGCTGGTGAATATTGCCCAAGGTCAAACAAATTTTTCCTTCGAGACAACCAATTATAACTTGCAAGGTGAAATTATCCATATTCACCTCTACTGGACCGTACTACCGGGCTATGAGCAAACATTCGAGCGCGTTTTAGTGCTCACCCAAGATATCACCAGCCAAAAAGCTGCTGATATAGCCATTCGCGAAAGCGAACAGCGCTATCGCAACCTATTTGAATTTATCCAGGAAGGCTTTGCGCTGCATGAGATTATTCTTGATGATAATGGAAAACCATGCGACTATCGCTTTCTCGAAATCAATCCAGCCTTCGAGGAATTAACTGGTTTAAAGCGCGAACAGCTTATCGGTAAGACAGTCTTAGAAGTGCTGCCCCAACTTGAACCATACTGGATTGAGACTTATGGGCAGGTAGCCTTAAGTGGCAAACCCACTACAATCGCTAACTACTCTAAGGAATTAGGCAAATATTATTTGGTACGGGCTTACAGCCCAGCACCGCGCCATTTTGCTACCCTATTCAATGATATAACTCAACTTAAGCTTATTGAAAAGGAACTGCGTGAAAAAGAAGCCTGGCTGGAACAAGCCCTAGATGCAGGCAATATAGGTATTTATTCATGGGATATTCCCAGCGGTAAGCGTACAACCGACCAACGCTGGGCAGCCATGTTAGGCTATTCTCCTGACGAAGCCCAGCAGATCGACATAATTAGTATGAAAAATTCCATCCATCCTGACGACCAACCGCAGGTTAATCAGCTGCTGCAGGATTACATCGCTGGTAACATCTCCTCTCACCAAATGGAATATCGCCTACGCACTAAAAACGGCGCTTGGAAATGGATACTCAGCAGCGGTAAAGTCGTTGAACGCGATCCTGAGGGAAAACCTCTCCGTGTGCTTGGGGTTGCTATAGACATTAATGAGCGTAAAAAAACCGAACAAGCGCGCATCGCTTCTGAGGCGCATTTTCGCGCCATCTTCAACGCTGCAGCAGAGATGATCTTTGTCGTAGATCAACATCGTATCATTTATGAAGTCAATCCAGCCGCCTGTACTGCTTTAGGGTACAACAAAAACGAATTGATCGGGACTACCCTCTGTGCCCTCGTTCACCCCAATCATTCCGATTGTTTAATTGAGCATTTAGCAGAACTTGAGCCAACCAAAGGTGTAATCATACCGGAAATACTCATGCATACCAAAGCCGGCAATGAAATACTCTTAGAAGCTACCATCTCTCCTTACACGATTATTGAAGAAAATTTCATTTTATTTGTTATGCGCGATATTACCGAGCGCAAACGTCTCCAAGAAACCATGATGCAAACCGAAAAGATGGCTTCTCTTGGCATGATGGCGGCTGGCGTAGCCCATGAGATTAATAACCCAATGCAAGTCATTACCGGGGTTTGCCAAAGCCTATTAGCCCGCCTAGACAAAGGTGAAGTGCAAGTCGAGGACTTACAGCGCTACCTTCAAATGCTTGAGCGAAACGCCTGGAGGGTAGTGGATATTGTCAAATCGTTAAACATTTATGCTCATGTTGATGACATACATCTTGAACCAATCAATTTAAACGAAGTGGTCCACGAAACCTTGCTCCTATTCGAGCCGCAGCTGAAAAAGCTTTCTCATATTGAATTTTTCACGGAACTCTGCGAAAACTTACCCCCCATTGCAGCAAATAAGGGACAACTTGGACAAGTAATTCTCAATCTGCTGACCAACGCGCGCGATGCCATTGAAGAAAACGGAACAATTCACATCCGCACCTATACTGCCCCTCACAAATTGCTTACTGTTTCAGGAGAAGAATCCCAGGTCATAGAAATGGTTTGCCTGGAAGTCGCCGACAGTGGCAAAGGCATACCCTATGAACTGCAGAGCAAAATTTTTGACCCCTTCTTTACCACAAAACCCGTCGGTGTTGGCACAGGGCTAGGATTAGCCATTATAAAGGGCATCATAAAGAGTCATAACGGAGATATTACTTTCACCAGTCACCCAGCTCAAGGTACAACATTTCAAGTTTTCTTTCCGCCAATTTCTGCCGGATAAACCCCATAAGTAACTTGAACTATTCACACTTTAAACCCTTGGAATAACTGCTGCAGCGATTCCGCTAAGAATCGCAAGCTTTCTGCTGCCTGGGAAACTTGGTTTGCCTGACCACTTACTTCACTTGCGGAAGCAGAGACTTCTTCTGCCGCCGCACTTGTTTGTTCACTTACACTTGCCACCTGTTCTATCATCTCACTTACTTGGTGAGCATTATTCGTCATCTCCTGAGTTATGTTTAAGTTTTCTTGGCTTATTGCTCCTACCTGCTGGCTTTTTTCCATCAATTGAACAGCATTTATGCTCATCTGTTCGGCTACATGACGATTTCTTTCAGCTACTCCCATCGCCTGTTGGATCGCTTGTTCTAATTGGTTTTGTGCGTCCAACACCAATTTTAACGAGGTGCGAATTGTCTGAACCGTTTCAGCTGAAGTTTGAGTGGTGCTGGCAATTCCCTCAAACTGCTGTTTAGCTTGAAAGGTTAAATCCACCACTTCCTGAACTTCCTTGGCTGCCCTATTCATTGTGGCAACTGCCTCGCCTGAGCGTATTTGTATGTTGCGGATCATTTCTCCAACTTCCTGTGTTGCCGAGCTCGTTCGTTCCGCCAGCTTGCGTACTTCATCAGCTACAACAGCAAAGCCGCGCCCATACGTTCCTGCTCTAGCTGCTTCAATCGCCGCATTTAATGCCAGCAAATTAGTCTGATTAGCTACGTCTTCAATCGTATCAATCACCACATTAATTTTGCTCACATTATCGCTTAAATCATGAATGCGCTGCGCTAAGGCTTCAGCTGCATTTTTCACCTGCATCACTCCCTGCGAAATGTCGCTTGCCATTCGCGCACCCTGAACAGCTGCTTGAGCCGACTCCTGCGATTTCTCGGTAACCTGTTCAGAATATGAGATAGTTTCATGGATGACAGAAGAAACATTCTGGCTTACCTTAACCGCATGATCGAGGCTTTGGGCTTGCTCATTGACACCATTCTGAATATCAGAAGAAGTTTGCATCAGCTCTTCCATCATTGGGCGAGAACTGAGTACTGTTTCACTCTGGTTGCGAGCTCCCATTTCTACCTCTTCTATGGCACTTTCTAATTGCTGCATTGCTTCGCTTGTGCGTGTAACAGCTTCTGTTTGCTGAAGAATGCCTTTTGAAATTTCCATGATCGTTATACTAATTTGTTGAGTTGCTTCCTTCGACTGCCCAGCAGCCTCACTCATGTTGCGAGAAGCTTCATTCAATTGGGCAACATCATGGGCAATTTGTTGCAGCATTCCTTTCCATTTCTCGTTCATATCCCCAAAGGCTTTTCCAACTCTCCAAAGACTATCAATCATTTGATTGAATGCTTCAGCTAACCTTCCTATTTCATCCTTAGAGTCAATGGAGATGGGCTGTACTTTTATTACAACCTGATGGCGTAAATCGCCCTCCGATATAGCTTGAGCCACTTGTGCCATAGACGCTAGATCATCATATGCTATGCCATGTGCTGCATCTACAACCGCTTTTAAAGGTTCTAATGTACGCTTGATCAGAAAGAGCGAAACAACAAAGATAATCAACCCTATAAATCCAACTCCATATAGCACCCATAACAACTGCCGGCTTTTTGCTTCGGATTCATTCTGAAAAGCAGCAGTTACCTCATCCGCTTTTTTTAAGACAACCTCATTGTTTTCTAGAATGGCTTCCATTGCACTTACAAATTCCGTATTATGGGGCGGATAAGTCAATACTGAGTCAAATGCTTGCTTCAAGGGCTGATAAGCACTTATCAGTCCATTGACTTTCGCCTGCATTAGAGATGAAGCTGCTGGCAGCTTCATCTCCATATCGCCCTGAAGCAGCCCATTTAATGATCGTTCAAACAGCTTTTTGTCGTTTTGCAATGCTGTGCGTGCTTGATCATTCTGGGTTCTGGCAATAATTAATGCATTTTTTGTCATCCTTTGCGATAGCATGCGCTGCCGCCCTGCCACATTAACAACTAACGTATCAGCTTCAAGCTGTTTCAGCATGCTAATGACTACCAATACTGATCCCACAAGCAGTAATTCAAAAACCGCTAAGATTGCCCCAATTTTATAGATTATGCTGCGTTCAAAAAAGGCTTTTATTTTCATGCTATCACTCCTTAATAAATAGTCATTGCTCTGAGGAAGAAGTGCAAAGGATTTTATAATAATTTATTATACCATTATTATAATATTTGTCATAATCAGTATTGATAACTCTCTAAAATTAGTGTTAATCGCCTTTATGAACGAAAAAGCGGCAAGTTGCCTAAAGCAATTACCTCCTTCCACTCTTGGGGATCATCACCTTCCGTGAAAATTGCTGCCTTTGCAGTTATAATCCCGCCGGCATTTTCCACCACTTTCTTCATGCCATCCAATGTAGAGCCTGTACTGATTACGTCATCCACTAAAATCACCCTTTTACCCTCCAACAATGGCCGATCCTTCTCATCAAGGTACAACTTTTGCGGTTTGCCTGTAGTAATAGAGAGAGTCTCTGCCGATAGACTTTCTCCCATATACGGTTTATAGCTCTTTCGCAGAACTACATACGGTTTTTGGGTTTCTTCCGAAAGCACATGAATGAGGGGAATGCTCTTTGCTTCGGCCGTAACCAACGTGTCATACTCCAACTCAGCTAGTTTTTTCGCTAAAGCTTTTGAGGCAGCTCGAACTAATTCTGTATCACCTAAGATATTTAATACGGCTATTCTCAACCCCGCTGCTACTTCAAACAGGGGAAGATGGCGAACAACTCCGCTGATTTCAACTTTGTAGGTTTCACGTGTTTGAGGCATAAGAATTCTCCTTACTTGTTTATGTTTATTGCTCTATTATACTCACTGGCTCGCACACCAACATACTTTGCAATATTTAGGATTTCGCCAGATAAGGCGCGTAACGTTTATCCATCGAAAGAACATGGTTTACAAGCCAATCATGCAGAAAATTCAATAACTCTACAGTAATAGATATCTGCCCTCTGCTGTAGCGTTCCTGAAAATCCTTAACTTGTTGGGTAAGCTCTTCATGCGCTTTTTTATGTTCCGCTAAACCCGGAAAATCACATTTCTTCATCATTACTTCTTCGGCAGTAAAATGAGTTTGGGTATAATCAACCAATTCATCTAGAATTGGAGCTAATATGCTGCGTCCCTTGCCTTCGATCATCGCATCATGAAGCTGGTTGATTAAGTTAATTAAGCGTTTGTGTTGGTTATCCAACTCTTCTACTTGAACAGAAAATGAATCATTCCATGTCAACATTGCCATAGTTTCACCTCCTTAAATTTGTTGAGCTAAATTTATAGTACTCCCTATCTTAAAACAGAACATCATACTCTCTATTCTTCTACAACCGAACTATTGTTCTAATATATCCCCACTCTTATTATAATCATCCTCTAGGCTCTCAATAACAGCTTCATCAAGATCACGATCTTCTTCTGCAACCGCTAGATCTATTCTTTCACAATACGTCCGATAGCTGCATGTAATGCAATGTCGAGTCTGTGCAGTTTTCTCGAAATCTACATCCTGTGAAATTTGCTGAAGCAGGCAAGAGAATTTATCCTGTAATGCTTCCAACTCTTTTTTATCATACTTAAATTCAATTGGCAGCTGCGGGTTTCCGGCAAACCAATATATCATGCCGACTGTTTCGATTTTATGAGAATCCAGCGGTAAATGCCGTGCTAAATACACTAACAGAGGATAGCATTGGGTTTGGATACGTGCGGCTAACTGCTCTCTTAGCTTAGGATACGCTGTTTTGCCGCCGCTTTTCCAATCAAATATGCATGCTTTCTCCCCCATACCAACAAGCAGCAAGTCCAATACACCGCTTAAGCGAAATCCGTTCAGTTCAACTTGGAGAGGAATTTCATAATAATAATGAATATCTTCAAACCCTTGAGCTTCCTTTTCGACGGCTTTCATTCCAAAATCGTGAAAATTTTTCCACCATTCTGTAACGCCTTCTTGTTCAGCGCACACATACAACCACTCAATTGGCATACCTATACTCTGCTGAAATATCAACTGATGAAGAGCCTGTCCGTGCTTTAAGGTTTTTTCTAACAGAAGATAATCATCAGTCAAGGGTGCCGGCCAAGCAAGGTTAAGCACGTGCTTAAGATAAAACCGATACGGGCAGTCAACATAATTCTGCAGATTGCTCGGGTTAAAGACAAAATCTTTCCTTAATTGATCCATGCGCCCAATATACCCCAGACATGCCAAATGGAAATGAGAAAAACAGCCGCCAAAGTCATCACAGTGTAATATATCCGCCAAAGCCGATTCCACTTAGAAAGCAGCCAAGCTCTCAGGACAAGGAATCCCATAAAGAAAGTTATTACTAGATTAAGCAAAGGAATAACAAACAACGGTTTATATTGAACCGGTAAACCGAAGTACAGTCGAATGTCGTTGGTGGAAAATAAATAACTAACAATGATCACAAATAAGATAGTGAACAACAAAACAGCAGCACTATTAAGCGCAGCTAAAACTTTTGCGGCAAGCAAACTGTCTTTAATGAGCGATTTGAAAGATGCCCATGAGACGTGTAACACTATCTCATTATTCCACAGCTGTGCTAAACGTGGTGAAAGAAGAATACCGGCTGCAGATAGCATCACCAATAAACATATCCAATAAAAAATCACTTGCAGCCATGCTGCGGCTTGCAAATTAAGCAGCCGAATGAAAACCGGCAAATGGATGACCGTTGCGGAGGTATAGAACTGGGGCGGGTTTAAAGAGCTCAAACAGCTTGCCTGAGGTGGTTTTAGTGGATTTTGCAAAAATTCTTCGAGGATCTGATCTTGGCATTCCCCAGTGAACATTACTCCATGTCCAACGTTGGGAAATGTAAAGCTATAGCTGCGGCTTAGAGTTTTAGCTGTCATGAGTGCGAAAGTTTCAGGCGTAATAGGATCAAAAGCTCCTGAAAGGACTAAGGTGGGAATATCACTCTTTACTGGTGTATGGTTTGTAACAGTTTGCTTTACTTTCCATAATCCACATACCTTCTCTATGTTTTCCGTTTCCCAATACTTTTGCAGGGCAATGGGAGATTGCGGCGTCGCTGAATCTGAAGGGGTGAATTGATCATATTCTGTGCACACCACCGAGAAAAACATCCCTAAACTCGTAGAATCATCAAACACCAGCAAAGAAAGAAACAGTGAAAGCAAATCATAATTGCCGTCTGCTACATCTTGAATCAGTTTTGGCAAAGCAGGCAAAAAAGGCGAAATATACAACAAACGAAACAAAGTATTCTGAAAAGTATCTCCATCGAGCAGCACCTGAATTTTCTGCTGTGTCTTAGGATGAGTTAGCTGAATGGTAATCGGCAGCTCATTTAAGTATGTTACTGTATTTAAATACACCTGCTTTAAATCTGGGTATGCTTGACGGCATGCCTCATCCGCTTGACATGACTTGAACAACTTTTCAAAGGCATTATGCGCAGAACGCGGCGATTCGGCAATATAATTGGTTTGGAGTGGAGCTACTGCGTCCAACACAACACTGCGCAAACTTGAAGGAAAGTACCGCATAGTATGCAAAGCCAATAACGTGCCATATGACACCCCATACAAATTAATGCGTTGATAACCTAAGGCCTGCCTCAACGCCTCTATATCAGCTGCATTTTCACGGCTATTAAACGCCGAAAGATCAATTCCTTGAGCAACAAGCCGATCGTAGCAAGCTTTTGCTGCTTCAAGGGAGAGCTGCTGTCTCTTTTCTTTTGTTTGATTGGTTTGGAGAGCAGTGAGCGATTCAAGCGAGAACTCTGGGCAAGTTAATTGGGGGTCGGAATGCATAGTACCGCGTTGATCGAACAAAACAATATCTCGCCCATTGCGAATGGAGCTTTCCATTAATATGGGAGCGTATGTATCAATCGTTGAACCTCCTGGACCCCCTTGAGCAATAAATAAAGGGTCTGGTTGGGCAGGTTCAACTTTGCTTTTGTAGATGACAACTGCCAACCGCAGCTTTTTTGTGCTGCTGCTTTTTTTTCCATGCTCCTGGGGTACAGTGAGATAGCCGCAGCGTGTCCCTTCATCCACCGGTAATGATGTGCTTAACGTGCTGCATTCAATTTCTTTAAAATACACATCTTTAGTTTCCGATGTAGCCGGATTTGTCAAATTCAGGAACGCGTTTTTCTGCGGCGCACATGCTGATAAGACAAGCACGCCGACAAAGCAATTCAGGCTGTTTACTGCGATCCACTGCCGCAAACGCATTCCTTCCTCTCTTAAGTTGGGGTTGGTGATGGGGTATCCGTATCAGTAGGTGTAAAGGTTGGCGTTGGAGTATATGTTGCAGTCGGCGTTGGCGTGCTGCTAGGTGTTGACGTAGGGCTAGAGGTGGGTACCGGAGTAGCGGTAGGTGTTGGCGTTGGAGCCACCACAATTTTTACCCAAATAGGGTTGTTGGCATTGCTGCCCGTCCCAAAAATAGTTCCATCTGCCGCTTGAAAAGTAAAGAAGGCTTGATAAGTACCCCAAGCATTCGGTGCAGTCAGCTTTATTGACACGTCCACGACGGATCCTGGTGGAACTGAATACCGTGAAAGCTGAGTGAAGTCTGGCGCACCCAAGCGATCTCCGCCGCTGAAGACCAACTTATAATTCGTATTCCACGTGCATGTACCAATGTTTTGTATGCGCCATACCTTATTGAAAATTTCATTCGGTTGTACTCGAGTATAGTCGGGATAGGTAATATCGGCAATAAAGCCAGCCCAATTGCAAGGCTGCGGAACGTCCACAACAATTAATGCCCACAAACTGCCATCTCCATGATTATTGACGGGTACAATGCTGCCGTCAGGTGCTCGGATGCGGAAAACAGCTTGATACGTACCTGCGGTTGTTGGAGCATACATATCTACCGATACATCTACAACTCCACCCGGAGGCACTGTCGAAAGGGTTAAGGGGGTATATGCCGGCGCCCCCATTTGTGTGCCGCTGTCAAATGTCAGCCAATAGGATGAGTTCCAGGTACAATTGCCCAAGTTCTGAATGCGCCATGTCTTTCGAAACCGGGTACCTGCTTCCACTTGAGAGCCATCGGGATAAGTTACATCTGCAATATAACCCACCCAATTGCAAATTCCCGGCTGAATTGTGTACGCTGGTGATGGCAATATTGTCCCGCTAGATGGAGAAGGCGATAATTGGCTGCTTGTTGTCCTCGCCTGTTGAGTGCGAGTTGCCTCTGCCGTTTGAGTCATCTGGGATATGACAGTTTTCACAATAGCTGTCTGTGTATATGGCACACCTAAAGCGCGAACCATAGCAGCTACAGTTACCGCTGCAGCAGTTTCTCGTAATGAGGTTTTTACTTCTGGAGGATTGTTTTGGCAAGCAGAACTAGCAATGATCAACAACCCAATTAAAATACTTATAATAACCTTTCTCATCTTTTGCGCCATTATTTACCTCCGTTAGTGTTATCGCCATCCCGTTCCTCAATTTGATTCTATAACAAAACCTTTCAAAGTGCAAATGTTCTTCCTCATGAAGGTTTATTGCGCGCAATAGGTTCACATTTCCCACTTCCAATCATTTATGCTGCTGGCAAATTTGCAAATAATAAAGAATGATAACCAAGATTAGAAATTTTAAAATACGACATAAGTACTATAGAAAGAACAGCTAAATGCGATTATAATCCGTGTACTTTTAAGACTGGTGTCAGGATATTAGTTGCAATAGGGAAAGGGTCGCTGTGAAAGCAAATATTTTATGGATTGAAGGTAAAAAAGCCTCTAATGCGTCCTTGATCAACGCACTAAAAAAGCATGGGCATCATACTGAAATTGTTGGAAGTATTCGGCAAGCTATTATGTATGCCCAATTGCACCGTCCAGATTTAACCATTGCCCATCTTCCTTCACTCAGGGTTATGACATATGAATCGCTAGCAAGCATTAATATGCACCTTAAAGGCACCCCAATGATTGTGCTTTGTCCTCCGGAAAGAAAGGATGATTTTTCACAAAATGGATTGCACGTAATCCCGGTTCCTTGTTCAGTAAAAAAGTTGACTGCGGCAGTGAAAATGCTTCTGCCGACTCTATTAGAAGCCGGCAATCTTAAGCTTGACTTAAATAAAAATTTACTTACTTGTGAAGGACGGGATATCTCACTTACACCGCGTATGACTCGCTTGCTTTCCATTCTTATGCAGCATGCAGGTGAGGTTGTTGAGCGAAAAGAGCTTTTCGGAATGGTTTGGAATACTGCCTATGACGGTGATACCCGATCGTTGGATGTACACATCAACTGGCTGCGGAAAGCCATTGAACCTGACCCAAAGCACCCCCGTTATATCATCACTTTGCGCGGTCTCGGGTACCGTTTGGATAATTAGAGAATGAGGTTTTCCCATCTATTAAAAAATATTAATCCAGCAATAATGATAATTTGTTATAATACTAATCCTATCAAATAATTAGATTAATTAATCATTTTGCATCCATGACAAGCAATCCAATGAGCTCTGACCATTCCACTCATCTAAAACCTGCCATTTCCCGCCGAGCGTTAGCTGAAGTTATTGGGGGAAAGCTATTCTTATTCACTTCAGCTATTCCTCTAATCGTCATCATTGCTATGGTGGTGGTGTTGTTGAGGCGTACTGCGCCCATTCTTTTCCTAAAACCAATAGGTGAGTTGCTGCTAGGTGAAATATGGCGTCCTAGTCAAGGGCTATTTGGCTTTTACCCATTCATCATGGGTACTTTGTGGGTTACCTTATTGGCGATGGTAATGGCAGTGCCGCCTTGCTTGCTTTCCGCCATTTATCTTTCCGAATATGCTCATCCTACTACCCGTGGCTTACTTAAACCCATTTTGGACTTATTAGCCAGCATACCATCTGTTGTTTATGGCGTGTGGGGAATGATCACCATAGTACCCTGGGTTCAATCCATCATCCCTTATGCAGAAAAATGGTTTGGGTTATCCATCACTAATCCCACTGGTTTCAGCGTTCTTGCTGGAGGGATTGTACTAGCAGTAATGGTGGCTCCATTAATCATTTCCGTCTCTAGTGAAGTCATGGAATCAATTCCTCAAGGTATTCGGCTTGCCTCGCTAGCTGTCGGCGCAACTCGCTGGCAAACCGTACGTTATACCGTCCTGCCTAAAGCTGCGGCTGGTATATTTGCCAGTATTGTTTTAGGGTTCTCGCGGGCTTTTGGTGAAACGATGGCTGTACTGATGGTAGTTGGCAATGTACCCATTGTACCCAAATCCATCTTTGACCCTGCCTATCCACTGCCTGCTTTAATCGCCAACAATTATGGAGAAATGATGTCTATTCCCCTCTATGATGCTGCACTCATGGGTGCTTCTTTGCTGCTGCTGCTTGTCGTACTTGGTTTTAATATCGCTGCAACGCTTATTCTTCACAATACCACAACTAAATATACTTACCTATGAAGAAAAATGTCTTTTCTTTCCGCCTTCTTGAAGAAACCTTTATTCGCGCTGTCATGATCCTTTCATTTCTGATCATTGCAGCCAGCTTAGGAGCTATTCTGCTAACCATTATCACCAAAGGCTTGCCGGCATTGACTTGGGAAATGATTTCTAATGTACCCCAAGGAGGATACTATTTGGGTAAAAAAGGTGGCATCCTTAATGCTATCATTGGCTCTTTGTACCTTGCAGGCGGTGGAACTTTGCTTGCCGTGCTGATAAGTTTTCCTATTGTATTTGGGATAAACACCTACGCAAAAGGCACAAAATGGCAGCATGTTACCCGTTTGTCTTTGGATGTGATGTGGGGAATTCCCTCCATTGTTTATGGCTCCTTTGGGTTTATCATCATGCTTGCGTTGGGAATGAAAGCCTCATTGCTTGCAGGCATCATTGTATTAGCTCTATTGGAACTGCCAATCATCGTACGCACTATAGATGAAACCCTTCGCAATATTCCAAAAGAACTAGAGGAAGCCTCATACGCCCTGGGAGCTAACCGTATGGAAACTGCTCTAAAGGTGATAACACGCCAAATTCTGCCAACTATAGCCACTGCTGCCTTGCTCGCTTTTGGAAGAGGTATAGGCGATGCTGCTTCGGTACTTTTCACTGCAGGTTACTCTGATCGTATTCCCACTTCACTCAACAGCCAAGCAGCTTCGCTTCCGCTTGCAGTATTCTTTCAATTAGGTACCCCTTATCCCGAAGTGCAGCAACGTGCTTATGCCTCGGCTTTAATCCTGACTATCATTGTGTTGTTTATTAGCTTGCTTTCACGCTGGCTTTCCGCCTATTTGGGGCGCTACTCTATCAAGTAACGAGGTAGAAAAAATGCAATCACACGTTACCATTCGCAACCTTAACGTTTTTTATGGAAATAACCATGCCTTAAAAGATATCAACCTGCAAATACCCAAAAACCAGATCACTGTCATCATCGGACCTTCAGGTTGTGGAAAATCTACCCTTCTTAAAAGCCTCAACCGCTTTGTCGAGCTCCAAAAAGGTGCTAAAATCCATGGCACAGTTCTCATTGAGGGGCAGGATATCTACGATCCCTCCGTGGATGTAACCGAAGTACGTAAAAAGGTAGGGCTGTTAGCTCAACAACCCTATCCTCTTCCTATGTCTATTTACGATAACGTGGCTTACGGCTTGCGAGTCCACAATATGTTAAAGGGTAAAAATTTGGATCACATCGTCCGCCACTATCTTGAACAAGCCGGTTTATGGGATGAAGTAAAAGATCGTTTGCATGCACCTGCCAATGATTTATCCATTGGACAACGTCAGCGCCTATGTTTAGCCCGCGGTTTAGCTGTAGAACCGCACTTGCTGCTTGGTGATGAGCCTACCTCTGCCCTCGACCCCATTTCTGCTCAGCACATTGAAAAACGATTGTTGGACCTCAAAGAAAAATACACCGTTATTCTCGTAACCCATATTCTACGCCAAGCCAAACGTCTTGCCGATTACGTCGTCTTCATGTACTTGGGCGAGCTGATAGAACATGGGACTGCAAAGCAATTCTTTGAAAATCCGCAAGAAGCGCGCACAAAAGCATATTTGCAAGGGGAAATATAATCCCCTTGCTGTTTATTAATCATCTGTTTCCCAAGTGCTCAAACTGCTCGTATCTTGGCGAACTTTCTCAAAGAATTCTTCCAGCGTAATCGCACCAAGGTCTTCTCCGCTGCGCAACCGTAAAGCTGCTTTACCCTCATTCATTTCTTTATCTCCAACAATTAGCATATAAGGGACTTTTTGAGTCTGCGCATCGCGGATCTTTGCATTCATGCGTTCCGGTCGGTCATCTACCTCAACTCGTACTTGTTCAGCTTTAATACGCTTTCTAAGTTGATAGGCATAATCTAAGTGCCGATCAGCGATCGGGATAATCACGGCCTGCACCGGTGCCAGCCAAACTGGAAATGCTCCGCCATAATGTTCAATGAGTACTCCAAAAAAGCGCTCCATGCTGCCCAGCAAAGCGCGGTGGATCATATAAGGTCGGTGAGGCTGTCCATCTTCCCCAATATAGGTGAGGTCAAATCGTTCCGAAAGGTTGAAATCAAACTGTATCGTAGAAAGCTGCCATTCGCGCCCAATAGCATCCTTTATCTTTAGGTCTATTTTAGGGCCATAAAAAGCGCCGCCGCCCTCATCCACATCATAACTTAGGGCAGCCCGCTTTAATGCAGCTTCGAGAGCTGCTTCAGCTTCGTGCCATTGTTCCTCACTGCCAATGCGTTTCTCAGGCATAGTGCTTAAATAGGCTTTAAATTCTGTAAAACCAAAGGATTTAAGGATATGCAAGCAAAAATTTAACACAAAATCAATCTCAGCTGGCATTTGATCCGGACGGCAAAAATGGTGCGCATCGTCTTGTGTAAAACCGCGTACCCGCAGCAATCCATGCAGCACTCCACTGCGCTCGTAACGATAGACCGTCCCTTTCTCCGCAAATCGCAAAGGCATTTCGCGATATGATCGCATCTTACTTTTATAAATAGCAATATGAAAAGGACAATTCATGGGTTTGATGTAGTATTTCTGCCCTTCAATGTCTATTGGGGAATACATGTTTTCAGCATACGAAACCAGATGACCGCTTGTTTCCCACAATTGAGCTTTGCCGATGTGGGGGGTATATACAAAAGAATAGCCGGCCTTTTCATGCTCTTTTGACCAGAAATTTTCGGCTAAATTGCGTACCATTCCCCCTTTCGGATGCCATAATATGAGACCTTGCCCCACTTCGTCAGATACACTAAACAAATCCAATTCTCTGCCCAACTTGCGGTGATCGCGCTTACGCGCTTCCTCCATGCGCCAAAGGTAATCTTGAAGCTCCTCAGCTGACCGCCAGGCTGTACCATAAATACGCTGCAGCATCGGGCGGCGTTCATCACCGCGCCAATATGCTCCTGCAACATACAGAAGTTTTATTGCATCTGGATTGATTTGACTTGTATTTTCTACATGAGGTCCGCGGCATAAGTCCGTAAACTTATCGTGAGTGTAAATGGAAAGTTCTGGTTTGCCCTGCAGCGGCTCACCATGTTCATCTGTTCCACCTTTCAGCAAATCATCAATCAGTTCAAGTTTATAAGTTTGCTTTTCAAAGATTCGGCGCGCTTCCTCTTCACTGACAACCCTTCTCACAAAAGGATGATTCCCCTTAATAATGCTTTTCATTCGCTCTTCAATTTTCTCGAGATCCTGCGGTGTTAAGGGGCGCGGCAAATCAAAATCGTAATAAAAACCATCTTCTATAGCTGGTCCAATGGTGATTTGTGCATCCGGGAACATTTCCAGCACCGCCTGTGCCATGACATGTGCGGCCGAATGGCGTATGCGAAAAAGTTCAGAATCTTCATAACGTTCGGCAGACATAAAAACCTCCTCAATTTAAAAATAAAACCCCTCACCTATGGGGCGAGAGGTTCTCACGCGGTTCCACCCAATTTCACCGAAAAAATCGGCACTCTTCACAAGCCAATAACGGGGCTTATCCGTTTCCCTTACTAAGCTGAACAGCCGTTCCAGGTCAAGCTCCTGGGGGGTTTTCGCAGCATCAATATCACCAAAGCCGTTCTCAGCCCTACACAGCTTCTCTCTGTTGTGCTGATACTGTTACTCGTCCCAATCAGCGCTTTTTCATATATAAAAAATAGTAATGGGCGGTATTGGACTTGAACCAACGACCTTTGCGATGTCAACGCAACGCTCTGACCAACTGAGCTAACCGCCCCTGCATTTGTATTATACACAGAACACGTTAAAATGTCAAACGCTGCTTGCAGGTTTTTTCATTAACTGTGCCTCAAGTTCTAATAATAGCTTTTGATTCCATAACCATCTTTGGATATTTCTGATCCATGGGTTAAGCAGGATCACTTGCGCCCCTTTCCAACGTTTTTTTGCTTCCTGCAGCAAGGATGGACGAATGACAACTAGCCCAATGCAATATTGTCTCGAATCTATAGCTTCTACCCCAGCTTGCCATCCTTCGTGGCGTATTAATTCCAAAGGACCAATCTCATCTATTATCAGCACATCACAAGGTACAGAACGACGCAAAATTTCATTCCCCCACTGCAAGGCATCTGCATAAAAAAACCACTGGCCTATTTGAGGTCCCGGTTCATTATGTGCTTGTTGTTGAGCTAATGTCCTTTTTTCTCCGCTGCGAATATCTTCTACTTCAATAGCAATTTTTCGTTTCCGGCATATCACAGGCGGTGAAAGAACGCCGGCTACATCTATCTTCCTGCGCCGCGCTTCGTTCACGAACCGCATGCAAAACATGGTCTTTCCAGCATTCATGCTTCCAGTAAGAATATACAAGCTGGAATTTTCCATACGACAGGTTTAGTGTTCAGCAGCCATGGGAAGCACCTTAAATAATGAACCCAAGGCTTCAATTCTTTCTTTATCGGCAAAGCGACTGCTACAGTTTTCTTTTGTAACAGCTTCACTGACAGCATTTTCCGCAGAAACATGTACAGTTAGCACTGTATCCTGCCGACTTTGCGTATCTACGGTTAACTTTACAGAGATTTCGTACTGAGGAGGTAAATGAGGAACAATATACTGACGATCACGGTGGGGTTTTTCTTCATCACTCGCAGCTAAGGTAATGCGCACATTTTCGGCATCTTGATTGCCAATATTTTGAACGGTTATATACGCATTTGTTACTTCGCCTAGCCCGGAGAAAATATCAATCCCTGTATCACAGGTTTGAAACAATACATTGAGCTTTGGCATTTTAGTTGCTGTTGGAGTAGGAGTGAAGGTTGCTGTATAAGTAGCTGAAGGAGTCAATGTCATTGTAGGTGTATTGGTGGGGGAAAGCGTTAGCGTTGCAGTTTGAGTGGGTGAAGGTGTTTCCGTCAGAAAAGGATTGAGTTTTCCCTCCAACAGCGGTATTGAAAAAAAAGATGTCGGCTGATTTGCTGTTGCTTCGCTTGTTGTTTCAATTTTATTTTGTGGGGTTTTCGGCGGTAAAGCAAATGGATTGCATGCAAAACAAACCAAGCTACATAGGCATGCTAACACTCTCCAAATTGGATAATAATCCCTCACCCCTATAAAAAGGGTGAGGGTTCGATGTCCTTTCAAAGAACAGGGGCGGAGAAACACAAAGCTGTTACTCTTTTTTAGCTTCTTCTGAAGCAGGTACTTCCGCTGAAGGTTGCCCTGCAGTTGTGCTCGTGGCCGGAATGGAACCCGAGAGGCGTGCTTCGACTGTAGCCCATGAATCGCGTAGTTCTCGCAGCACCGAGAGAGCATTATCATAGTCACCCTCTCGCATGCATTCCATAACCCATTGATACAATCGGAATAGTCCAGCAGCTTCTGGATAATCAAAATTCAACGCATCGCGTAGCACACTGACTGCTCTTGTTGCGCGAGTAAGATCCTTTTCTTCAGCCGCCGCAATGGCTACATCATACACCATCACCACCAAGTGAATGGGGCTAGCATTCATGATATCAATTTCTCGATATTTTGCTTGGTACGTGTTTTGCATCATAAGTACTCCTTCCTGTTCTCTGACTTCAATAGTCCGTATAATCTCATTTTACCACAAAAACCTATCCCTCTCAAGAGATAAACCACCCCTCGGCAGCAAACTACTACACTCTTTCGCAGAAGCAAGCTTACCGCCAAGTGAAATACAGAAGATGAGGTATAAAGCGGCTATTTCCTAGGCTGTAATCTTGAATAACTCAGCCACGCTGAGATCACTCCATGCTCGTTCAGGGATGGTGCGAATGATCTCTTTAGTCTCTTTATCCATGATCTTCAATGTAATCTCATTTGTTTCGCGGTCAATTTCAAACTGCATCTCGACAGCATTAAGCTGCTTAAATGCTTTTTGCTCTTGCTTGCGCCCTTCTTCAGACTGCTCTTTAGCCTCTGCTTTTTTATCGGGCTGTTCAACGTTCTTAATCGTAGCTGCCGCCGCTGCAGCGTTCTGTTGTGCTTGAAGCACCTGAAAGTTTATCTCCTGCTGGGGATTTGTAACCCCTCCAATTCGGTTTACATTCATTTGATCTGTCATAGCACACCTCCTCACTCTTCTTATTTGCTTATCCAAGCAATAATTATCTAATGATTAGAATATTCTACTCATGCCTCCATAAATGGATGACCAGCTTTGCTGCATATACTGCAAGCTAAGTAGTTGCGACTGCAATTGAGCGTACTGCTGTACTAAAGATGCTTGTTTATCACTTAAGCGTTGGTTTTCATCTTTTATATCATAGTTCAGTTGTTTTATCTCGTTATCAATGTTCGTATTTGCAGTAGTAATATAGCCTGTAGTTGAGGAACCATAGTCTCCCCAAACACCAGTGAACCTGCCAAGCAAATCATCAATTGAACCCATGACGGCATCAAATAATTTTTTCACATCATCTAAATTGTTGGTCAACGCGGTATTCAATTTATCCTGATCCAATACGGTTGGTGTAAGGTTATCATCTAAGCCAATGCCAATTTCACGCAAACTCTTGTATGCTCCTAAGGTAATCAGATCTCCAGCGCCTCCATCTGGTCGGTTCGCCCGCTGATATGTTGTACTGTGCTGAGCCGAGAACAAAGAAAATAGTTGTGAACGTAAATCACTGAAGATAGTATCGTCTGCTAAGCCGCCGCGAGTATATTGATTCTCAGCGATCTTAGTAACGCCTGTATTCTCATCAAGAAAGATGAGCATTTCATTGAGCTTTGTTAAGAAATCAGTGATAGCTTTATTGGCACCATCCATGTTCTCGGTTACGGTAATTTTATCGCTCTGTGTTGTCCAATCGGTATGGACACCGGTCAAGTTCAATGTAACCCCTGCAATAACACTCGTCAGTCCAGTATTCGACTTGCGCTCCAAGGTTAGCCCATTCACTTTAAATTGGGCTGTTTGGGGTACTGTAGCATCAAGAAAAGTACTGAATGTTCCTGTAGCGCTGTCATCACCGCTAAGCAAATCCAATTTGCGCAGGACATTGTTAGTATCTGGAGTAGCAGATGTTTCACTGACAAGCATTTCACGACCAGTGTATTTAGCTGTAAGAATCAGCCGCCGATCAACAATGCTAGCAAGCACTTCATTTCCATCAGCATATTTGGCAGAATTAATTTGCGATGCTATATCCGCCAGTGTCATGGTGCTGGTCACAGTAATTTTTGTTCCTTGAGCTGTATAAGTAACCTCTCCTGCAACTCCTTGATCGGAGTCATCATACGTGGCTGGGTCAGCAAAAGTAATCTTCAGACCGCGTCCAGTATCGTAGGTGCCAGCTGTAATATTCTGCCACACAGTAGTGTGAGTTGTTGTATCAGTGCCGCTGCGTATGCTTACAGCTTCGCCGCTATCAGCATCAACCAAGCGAAACTGCCACGTTCCATCCGATTTGCGTACTTCCACGCGGTAATTATTGCTGCCTAATTGCTTTTTATCTGCGTCAATTGCTCCACTTACAGTTGTGTCAGCCACGGTCTCAAAAGCTGTTACGACGTTGGCATTACGCGACACTTCCGTAGCTAACGGTCCCTCGCTTCGTCCACCTACATAAAACTCTCCGCTCAAGTTCATCGGAGTGGCAACACTGGCTTGCTGGGCGCTGCGGGCTACATGAGCTGTAGCCAAACGGTTCACTGATATTGAATACTCGCCGGGGATCGCGCTGGAAGACACCGAGGCATTGATGATGGCTGTTGTACCGTGTGGGGTAATTGTGCTGCTGCGTCCAGCTTTTATCGCATAGAAAGAATCTTTCGTAATGAGAGCTTGAGTAAGCTTCTGAAGATCAGAGAACATCGTCTGCAGGCTAGTGTATAACTTTTTCTGGGTGTTTAAGGTAGTTTGTTGCGTTTCAAGACGATCAAGTTTTTGTCTTTCATACCGCATTGAGATATTGATTATATTTTGAAAGTAAGGATCTAACCCGCTAATTGTGCCCATTTTGCACCTCCAGAAAACATTCAGCAACTTCTATCAAAGACTTCACAATGTTATTGTCGTCATCATTTATAAAATCTTTAGGCTTTTGCCAAAGTATATATGACCTAAACCTTTTCGAGGGGCGGTAAAGCCCCTCGAAATGAATTTAGTATTAAGAAAGTCATCAATAGCACATAAGTGTAAGCACTTAGCGGAATAGAGACAGGATAAACTGTGGTGCCACATTAGCTTGTGCAAGCATTGCTGTAGCAGTCTGTTGCAGGATAGCAAACTTGCTTGCTTCTACTTGTTCCTGTGCCATGTTGGCATTCATAATACGGTTGTAGGCCGATTCTGTGTTGGTGTATTGAACATTAAGAGTTTCCTCTTTGAACATCAACCGGGCTTGGAACGATCCTACATCCATAACGCCGCGCCGTACTTTATTGAGGGCATCTTCAATCACATCCATGTAAGCCCTTGCCATTGCGCTATCCGAAACGGCAACCGAAGCTCCTGTAAGCTGACTGTTCAAATAAGCTACATTAAAGCCTGCACTTCCACCAGCACTAGTAGAGAACTTAAAGCCTACACTGCCACCGTCCGAATCTACTAAGAAGTACAACTGATCTGCTCCCCAGCCGGCTGACCCACTAAGCAACAGCTTATTATTCCATTGCGTCTGGGAGACAATTTGATCAATTTCCGCCGCGTAATCCTTAAGTTGAGCGCTAACCGCTTCCCTTTCAGCAGATCCAATCGTATCTCCAATAGCTTCAAGGGTTTTGGCACGCATTTTTACAAGAATATCTTGAATTTTACGCAGCCCGCCTTCCATATTTGAAAGCAAGTTGTTCGCATCTCCCATGGCTTTGAGCACGACTTCCAACCCTTGACGTCGAACATCAAAAGTGGTTGCCAAGTTTAAGCCCGCCGGATCTTCATAGGCATAATTGATGCGCTTGCCTGTTGCCAACCGCGTTTGATGCATTGCCAAATTTTGGTTGACATATGCTAATGAATTCAACGCATTGAGAGCTCCAATATTTCCAGCAATTCTTGTTACATCTACATTTCCTGCCATACTATACCTCCTTGTTTGATTATAGGGGCTCCTTCCCCTTAAAGTACTTAATTATCCTTATCGCCAAAAATCAAATTTTCTTTAAACTCTTTTATTATTATAACGAAACTTTACGGAAACATTAAGCACTCTTCGGCAAATTCATCATTTTTTTATGGTTTTTTAAGTAAAAATATAGGCGCAAAAGAAAATTGCGCCTATATGCTGAACTACAACTTGGATAAGACTTATCTAAACAGCGAGAGGATAAACTGCGGTGCCACATTTGCTTGCGAGAGCATTGCAGTAGCCGTTTGCTGCAGGATAGCGTACTTGCTGGCGTTCACTTGTTCTTCTGCCATGTTGGCATTCATAATACGGTTGTAGGCTGCTTCTGTGTTGGTATATTGAACCGTTAAAGAATCCTCTTTGAAGGTCAGTCTTGCCATGAAGGAACCAACTTCGCGAACACCTTGCTTGACACGATTGAGCGCCGAGTCAATTTGATCAGCTACTGCTTTTGCTGAAGTTCCACCAGCGCTTGCTGCTGATAAATCTGAAGTCTTGAAGCCTAAACCCTCTGCACTTGTACCAGATGAACCAACGACTACGAAACCGCGATTGCTAGTGAAGCTAAACCCAACACTGCCTCCAGACGAGTCCACCAAGAAGGATAAAGCCTCGGTTGTTGTTCCATCGCCGGCTCCGCTCGTGCCCGACCCACTGATAAGGTGGCGCCCATTCCATTGAGTTTGACCAGCAATGTTGTTAATTTCATTGGCATAGTCCTTAAGCTGAGCCACAATAGCATCGCGCTCGCTTTGACCGATGGTGTCGCCAATGGCTTCCATTGCCTTGTTCTTCATCTTCACCAATATGTCTTGAATCTTGCGCAACCCACCTTCTGCTGTCGCTAGCATGTTCTTTGAGTCTCCAATGCTATTCAACGCTACCTGCAGCCCTTGCCGACGTACATCAAAGGTCGTCGCTAAGTTCAATCCCGCCGGGTCCTCATACGCATAGTTAATGCGCTTGCCCGTCGCCAGTCGAGTTTGGTGCAATGCCAGCTCACCATTCACATAGTTCAATGAGTTCAACGCATTGAGAGCACCAATATTTCCCGCTACACGAGTTACATCTACACTTGCCATTTTAAACCTCCTTGTTTAACTTTGTGGGGTTTTCCTTCCCCATTGATTTTTTTATTCGTTTGCAAAAACACCAAACCTGCAAACTTGATTACACTCCTCTTATCGGATTTCCTTATGCAGGCTTTAGGCTTTCTTATGTAAATTATGCGTAAAATTTGTGTAAATAAATGATCCATGACCACTTATCTCATTTTTTCAGTGTTCTGTAATTCATCCCCGTGTATGATAAAATAAAACGAAAACTTGTTAAAACGCCAATCATTGCATACACGCCCATCGTTTTTCTGACAATCGAAGGAAATATTATACTCTTCTTTATACACACTATGAAGGTAACCATTCACGATCTGTCTCACTGTTTTTATCACCGTAATAAAGAACCTTTGTGGGTCTTTAAAAATTTTTCACTCAAGGTAGATTCAGGTGAATTCGTTGTACTTCTGGGTCCTAGCGGCTGTGGCAAATCAACTCTTCTGCAGCTTCTTGCCGGCTTAATCTCTCCTTGTCAAGGTGAAATCCTCCTAGATAATGAACCCCCTCTCGTCTCTCAAACGCGTAAACAGGTTGCCTGGATGGCACAAAAACCTGCCCTATTGCCCTGGAAAACTGTTTTCCAGAATGTTGCCCTTGCTCAGAAAGTGAATCCTCAAAACGGCAGAACACTTCTTCCGGTAACAGAACTGATTTCTCTTGTGGGCTTGCAGGACTTTGCGGATGCTTTTCCATTTACTCTTTCGGGAGGCATGCAGCAGCGAGCAGCTTTAGCCCGCACGCTCTCTCTCAATGCGCTATTATGGCTGATGGATGAACCTTTCGCAGCGTTGGACGAAATCACCCGCGAGGAACTCCAAGAGCAAACGTTGGCGCTTATTCACCGATTTCGGCCTACCGTGATTTGGGTAACTCACAATATTGCTGAAGCTATAAAGTTAGCCCAGCGGGTTATTGTCCTTAGTCAGAGACCAGCTGCTATTCAAGCTGAATTTACACTTCCCGACGAACCGCGTGATGAAATGTTTTATGCAAAAATTGCCCCAACCATTCGCAAGGCTTTGCAGCTTAAAGGATAATTTCCCAATGAATTTAAAACTTGAAATTTACCTTGCCGAAGATCAATGCCGGGCTCTACCAATACGGTTGCTTCTTGCCTTGGCTGTTATTGTTGTCCTTATGTTGGTTTGGGAATGGATGTGTATTATCTATCATTTACCAACCTATATTCTGCCAGCCCCATCGTTAATTCTCAACACCTTTTTTGCCAATATCAACCTCTACGTTGAAGCAAGCCTCCTAACTTTCACTGAAGCTGCTGTTGGTTTGCTGCTCGGAACTATGCTGGGGATTTCTATTGCTCTGCTGATTCACTTCCTGCCGCGCTTTGAAGAAGGCGTTATGACTATCGCACTTTTAATAAAGTCCACTCCAATGGTTGCCATCGCACCGCTGCTCACAATTTGGCTTGGGTTTGGTATGCTGCCAAAAATTATCATTACTGCTCTATTGGCGTTCTTTCCAGTGCTGATCAATGCTGTCAGTGGCTTCCATGCTTTGGACGACGAGATTTTAAAAACACTTCGCTCTTGGCATGCTAATCAATGGGAGATATTTTATCATGCACGTCTGCCTAATGCTTTACCCTATCTCTTTGCCGCATTTAAAGTCAGCACCCCTTTAGCCTTAATCGGTGCAGTTGTCGCAGAATGGACCGGCGCCTCCGGCGGATTAGGGCGCATCATGTGGCTTGCTTACAGCAATCTCAATCTGCCTTATTTATTTGCTGTCATCTTCATTCTTGCTTTTATGGGCATTTTCATCTACCTTCTCTTAAATTGGCTCGAAAAGAAAGTGGTGTTTTGGATGAATGAAAACTAATATCACCCTAATATATCATTACGTGCACACAATTCATTGATTAAGGAAAAGAAAGGACCAATTATTCTATGAGAAAAATTTTCGGGTTGTTTCTTCTATCAGTTTGTTTTTTCATTCTATCTGCTTGCAGCCCTCAAGCATCAGTTCCCTCTTATAAACTACCTATGACATTCATGGCCGGCTATAAACCACAAGCAAATTTGCCCTTTGTAGGTGTTTATGTAGCGAAAGAAAAAGGTTATTTTGACGCTGAGGGCTTAGACGTAACCATCCAGCATTCCCCGGGTAAAGGTGAACACTTGCAACTTCTTGCAACCGGGAAAATTCAAGTAACCACCCAAGACGCAGCTGTATTGCTAAAGCGCCGAGCAGATCCCGGCTTGCCATTGGTCTCCATCGCATTGATTGGGCAGCGCGGTCAGCAAGCATTTGCTGCTCTAAAAGACAGCGGCATCCAAACCCCTAAAGATTGGGAAGGCAAGATCATCGGTTATCGGGGTACCCCTCCCCCTGATCTATTTGCCATTGCCAAAGCCGTTCAGGCAGATATTAACAAAATGCAGCTCGTCAATGCCGGCTTTGATGTGCGCGTGCTCACAGAAAAAAAGGTGGATGTGCTATCCATTTTCAAATCCAACGAACCATTTCTATTAAAAAAATGGGGATTTGATCTCAATCTCTGGGAAGCAGAACAATTTGGTGTACCCAGTTTGGGCTTATGCTATGTAACCAGCGAAGAAATTCTTTCCAAACAGCCGCAAATGCTTACCAAATTTTTAAGAGCAGCCTTAAAAGGAATCTCCTATGCTCGCGAACACCCCCAAGAAGCCATTGAGATTACAATGAAATACGCCGGCCCTGAAGCAGACCCAGACCATCAACGCTATATGTTGGAAACTGAATTAGCCGATGCACAAAATGAAATCACCCAATCGCATGGGATCGGTTGGCAAACTAAAGAACAATGGGAAGCTTTAGCCAACATGCTTCAGGAATATGATGCCATGCCGGCGGTTGATGTAACCAAAGCATTTACTACACAGCTTCTTGAGGCAGCTAGTAAACCCTAGCTGCCGCTTCAACAAAAGATTGAAAGAGGGGTATCATCGCTTCCCGATTACCGGCTTTCACTTCAGGGTGCCATTGAACGCCAATGCAAAAGCGGTGCCCCTCTAACTCCACTCCCTCAATAATTCCATCGTCAGCAATAGCATTAATCCGCAGCCCTTTGCCTAACGTCTTAACCGCTTGATGATGGAAGCTATTCACTTGCAGTTTTTCGGTTCTGAAAAAAATATCGAATAGCTTTGTACCTGCTTGAAGATTCACGACATGAGAAATCGCGTTCTCATGGCCACTTTCGGATGGGCGATGCTGCAGTGAGTTGGGCACCTCAGTTGGTATATCTATAATCAGCGTGCCCCCAAGCGCTACGTTAAGCACCTGAATACCGCGGCAGATAGCCAAGATTGGTTTTTGCTGTTCCAAGGCAGTTTGAATTAATAAAAATTCATCCTGATCGCGGGCTTCATTTACATTACGCTGCAATGGATGGTTAGGCTGTCCATAAAACTTGCCATCTACATCCCCGCCGCCAGTAAGCAAAAGCCCATCCACGCGAGAAAGGATCTCTTCTGCTTGTTCTTTTGACTGAAGTATTGATGGAATGATTAGAGGCAGCGCGCCCGTTTGCAGCACCGCCTGAACATCATCCTTCCATGCCCCATACATGGGTTGTTTTTGCGGCAAAGCATCCTTCAAGGCTTGTGATGATACACCAATGACTACCATAATTTTCCTCTGTAAGCATCCTTAGTACTAAATCTTCCTAAAACCAATAAGTAAGTATTATAACACAATCAGCTCTGCTCCAATAACCCGCACCTGTATGAGAAAAAAGAAATAGCATCCACCAACCGAAGTCGGTTGTCCAACCACGCCAACTCGTTTTATTTTGATTTATTGATTCAAAAAAGCTATAGTTTTCTCATCCTTTTCACCGTGGTAAAACCGCTCCAACACCTGAGCAAATACATTATCCTTTTCTTCCGACACCTCTGCAAACAACGTCATGGAGGATCTGAGTTTTAGCACATCTGGAAACCCAAAAACCCCTACCGCAGTAGTATGGTCAGGGAGATCAAGCAGCGCTTGTGCACACTCCCTTAACCGCTTTCCTAAGACTGGGTGTGAAAGGTATTGACGAGCTTCCTCCTTGCTTTTGATAGCATAATAATGAGCAGTTGCACTACTGCCCAAGCCCTCAACCTGCGGAAAAATAAACCACATCCAATGAGTACGTTTCCTGCCTTGTTTAATTTCTTGCAGCGCCTCCTCGAACACCCCCTCCTGTGCCTGCAGAAACCTTTCAAGTTCATCAACCTGTTTCATGTTTGTCTGCCTTACACAAATTCTACTAATAAATACTTAAACATCTCAACCGCTTTTTGCAACCCTGCTTTCTTTACTTTCATGCGCTTTTTCATCAATTTCACTGACCAATAAGTTATAAGCTTTCTGAATATCTGATAATTAGATAGGCATATCTACATCCTAGAATAACCTGCCAGCAAGTCGTTGTTTTGCTATGTTACAATACTCTGGCGATATATCAATACCTACGAACCTGCGGTTCACTTTTTGGGCAACAGCTGTTTCGTCAGAGCACATTTACCGCTCACGGCTGCCAAGCCATCCGCGTCTCTATATAGTGAAGAAGAGTACGCGATTGATCTAGAAAATGTTGCACCCGTTCTTTATGAGAGATGCGCAGTTGAGGGTGCGCAAGCAAAGTTTCAAAAGCATTTTCGGAATGAGTGGCTGCTGCTTTTCCTTGCGTTAGCCACTCCATTCGCTGCTCGTTGAGGGCTGCTTTGGCGTGCGCCTCTTCCATCTTTACCAATTGATGCTCCATGGCAACGGCGCGTTTTATAAAAAGCTCTGCCTGTGCCCCATAAGCCACTCCCAACAAATCCAGCGCCGAGAGCAGCGCATCAGTATCATCTCGAGATAGATCCAAACAAGCTTGAGCAGTCTGGACAGCTAAATCATAATGACCGCGTTGAATAGAAATATTGGAAACAATCCGCAGAATATCGCGTAGATTTTCAATCGTTAGTTGACTGTGGTCCATCTCAGTCAGCACTCGATAGGCATAGGTATATGCCAGCGAATGCTCTCCTAAGTGGAAATAAATTACAGCTAGTTTGGCATTTAAGTAAATATTCTGCGGATCCTCGTTCACAGCGGCTTCGAGCATCCGCAGACTACGCTCAAGCCGATCCTGATTGCCTTGAACGGTGCGTTGCAAATACCCATAGTGCCAGATCATCAGCTCCTGTATATGATTTGCTATTACCCCCCCATGGGCTGCAATAGCTATTCCAATCTGATTATGTACTCTTTGCTGATAACGATACTGCGGACGATTCCGGAAGGCGCGAATTTGCGGAGAATCGTTATATTCTGCCAAAGCATCCGGCGGGTTAAAGTTGCGCACCGTAAACAATACTCCCTCCGCCGCTGTAGTTGCCAAAATTGGTTTGAGATGCTGACGTGATTCGGGAGTTAGCATTTCATCTCCATCCAACACTAAAATCCACTCGCCTGTTGCTTTTTCTAAGCTTACGTTGCGCGCTTCAGAAAAATCATTATTCCATTCGTGATGATAAAGCTTGGCTTGATAAGCCCGAGCAATTTCCGGCGTGCGGTCAGTAGAGCCAGTGTCAACGATGATCAATTCATCCACTACCCCAATCACTGAATCAAGACAGCGCTTGAGATTTGCCTCTTCATTCTTAACAATCATGCACAAAGAAAGCGTAGGAGTTGGCATAATACTAATTGATCCAAAAATTTCATTGCATTGCTTTTTCCAACTCTTTTTTCAACCCAACCAAGAGCGGTGATTTTGGAAATACCTCCCATAACAATTCTAACTCTTCAGCAGCCTGCTCGAGTTTGTTCAATTTCATCAACGTGTCAATCCATTGTACACGCGTCTGCCATTCCAATGGAGATAGCGCTAATAGTTTTGGAATGCTTTCAATTAAAGTCAAATATTGTTTTTCTCCATGCAAAAACTCGTTGTATCGAACAAGCGTAACCACATCATCGGCAGCCAACTTTAAGGCTTGGGTGAATAAGGAATGGGCTGTTTTCGAATCTCCTTTTAGAAAAGCCTTTCTAGCATCAGCAGCAAGGTGTCTTCCTTTCATCCAGCGCTTTATCAATTCGCTTTCAAAATAAAGCTCCTCGTCACATTGTTCTCTGCCATATCGAGATAAGAGGTAATTCAAATTTTGTGTACTGTACTTATGCAAAGAATGCTCACCATTTTCTGAAACGCTTTGACTTTCGTAATGGTAAAGAACCGCTTGCGGTACATATGCAATACGGTAACCGCGCTTGCGCACCCGCCAGCAGTAATCCACATCTTCAAATACGCCGCGCCCCAAGTGTTCATCCCAGCCTCCCAATTCTTCCCAAACAGTGCGGCGAGTCAACAAGCACCCCCCTGTAACTGCGTTAACATAACGTGGTACATTAGCCGCCGGAAAATCTGCCTCATATCCTTGGTAGGGGTGAAAAATTCGCAAACAATCAACCTCATCGCGCATACATACACCAGCATGCTGAATGCGATTTGCTAGCAAGCGCGGCGATTTGGGGGGGTACAACAACTTTGCACCGCACACTGCCACATCTTCGGATTTAGGTAACAGGTGCTCCAGCCAGCCGCTTTGGATAGCAACAATATCGGAATTCAAGTGAAGAATAAAAGGTGATTTGCCTAAACTAGCTCCAAACTTACTTGTACCCAAGAAACCCATATTTTTTATGGTACGCGCAAGAGTAACATTTGGAGTATCTATCCGAGCAAAAAGATCTTCAATTTCTTTGCCTGGCGAACAATCATCCACCATAATAACATGAACATCTTGTGTTGTTTCCAACACAGAAATCAGACAATCATAAGTTAACTTAACCTGTCCATAAATGGGAATAATAATATCCACTTTATATGAACCAGGTTTTGCTTGCTTAAGCACAATGCCAACTGCTTCTTTCGTATGCCCACCTACAATACTACCTTTCTCAGAGGAATACCCAGCACTTTTTTTCAACTCTTCAATCTTTTCTTTTATTTCCTCTATCTGAGGATGATATGGGAAGAGTTCAGCAACTAGCAAATATTCTTCCTCTGCTTTTGATAAATTTTTCGTCCCAAGATATGCAGCCAACAAACTAAAATGAGTCTCAGAAGATAAAGGAAGTGACTCCTTAACTTTTTCAAATATCTCCACAGCTTCTAAAAATTTTTCTCTGATTAGCAGCAACGTTCCATAAGCAAAAGCTATCTGAGGATCATCCGCTGCAATTCTATAAGCGTTTCTTATTTCTTTGAATGCTTCTTTATATTCACCGCGGGCTTTAAAAACTTCCCCCCTCTTCAGCGCTTTCCTACCTTTCTTCCAGCGCTCAATCACTTCCTTTTCCCAAAAGAGCTCCTCATCTCTTTCCAAGTACTTCCATTTGCTTTGTAAATAGTTTAGATTCTCTTCCTTTTTATTGTAAAGCAAATGTTCGTTAAAAATGAATTCGCTTGCACTTGAAGCATGGAACAATTCTGCTTTGGGTTCATAACGCACACGGTAACCGAGTTCACGTACCTGCCAACAAAAATCTACATCTTCATAAACGCCTCGTCCAAAGTTTCTATCCCAACCATGTAGTTTTTCCCATATTGATCGTCTGACTAAAAAACAAGCCCCCGTAACAGCATTAACATCTCTCGCTACATTAGCGCTAGGATGATCTCTTTCTAAACCATGGAATATATGATAGGGCATCAGATCATCCTTACGGGCAACACCTGCATGTTGTATTCTAAAAGCTTTGTAGGGGGAAGTATAAGGAGGGTAAAGCAATTTTGCTCCACTTATTGCAATGTCGTCTTCCTGCGGCAGCAATGCTTCAAGCCAACCTTTTTGGATCGCTTCAGTATCTGAGTTAAGGAAAAGGATATAAGGTGCCTTGCCCAATGTCGCGCCCAAGCACGTTGTGCCGATAAACCCTTGATTTTCTTCAGTTCGGGCAAGGGTTATTTGAGGATGTCCTTCCCACAAATTGAAGATCGCCTCAATAGCTCCCAAAGGTGAGCAATCATCAACTAATATCAAATGCACATCCTTCGTAGTTGCAAGCACCGACTCTACACAAAGTCTTAATAATTCCCCCTGCCCGTAAATCGGTATAACAATATCAACGAGTGCATCCTTAATAACAGCTCGCTGCTTTACATACCCCGCGGGGATGCCGTTTTGTGCTGGAATGTATTCCCCGGCTTGTCTTTGTTGATGCTTTATTTGTGAGTTTTGCCCTGTTGAAGAAGATTTGTTATATACTGATTGGGAAGGAATTTTATTCTTTAACCGTTCTTCAATTGTCTCAGCTAAAGCTTCCAATCCTTCGGCTAAATCATCCTCTCCGGCTTGACGCGCCGCTTCTGCATCCCGCCGCACTAAAGCCAGCAGTTCCTCATCCAGCAGCTCCTCATACTCATCCAACGCCTGCAGAATATCCTCCGCTTCTAAAAGCCGACGCAGTGTCTCTGCTGCTGGTTCCTTCCTTTCTGCCCGCGTTTGCACTTTGACTTGCAGTTTTTCTTTAAGCCGCTCTTCAATTGTCTCGGCAAGAGCTTCCAATCCTTCGGCTAAATCATCCTCTCCTGATAGACGCGCAGTTTCTGCATCCCGCCGCACTAAAGCCAGAAGTTCCTCATCCAGCAGCTCCTCGTGCTCATCCAACGCCTGCAGAATATCCTCCGCATCCAAAAGCCGACGCAGGGTCTCTGCCGCCTGCTCTCTCTGTTTTGGTTGCATTTGTCCCTGATTCGGCTGCGTTTGCACCTCAACTTGAGGCTTTGCTTTAAGCCGTTCTTCAATTGTCTCGGCAAGAGCTTCCAATCCTTCGGCTAAATCACCCTCTCCTGATAGACGCGCAGTTTCTGCATCTCGCCGCACTAAAGCCAATAGTTCTTCATCCAGCAGCTCCTCGTGCTCATCCAACGCCTGGAGAATATCCTCCGCTTCTAACAATCTTTGCAATGTCTGTTTTGCTCTTTCTTGAAGTTCTTCTTTTTCACTTTGAGATTCAAGTTTTCCATAAGGCATTTCACGATCTGGCATAACTTCAACTCCCATACTCAATAAAAGATGTTCAAATTTTTTGACTTCATCAAATATTGGTATGTAAGTTCTTAACCAACTGACTTCTTTGGCAGCTTCTTGAAGATTTCCAACAGCTATCAGAGCTTCAATCAGATGTAAATGATCATTCCAGCGTGCTGGACCGTACTGAATAGCTTTATTCAACCAAGAAATTGCTTCATCAGGCTTTTGAATTGCCAAATACCAACGTCCTACCGCAGATAATACATTCGAATTATCCGGCGCAATACTTGCTGCTTCTTTCAACAACTCTTCAGCTCTTAACAAATGATTTCGTTCAATGGCTGCTGCTGCTTGAGATAATTTCTCCTCTGCGCTGCGCCAACGATCTAAGCGCTCACTTCGATACCGCGCTTGATATGGTTGGCGAGCTTTGATAAATTCTGATTTTGCATATTCCTCTCTATTCGAAAGAGCTTCCGGCGTTGTCCAATATAAGCCGGTGAACACAGGAATATGCAGCAAGGGAAAGTGCTCCCCTATCCGCAGCCAAAATTCTTGATCACCTATTGCATAAAAAGTTTCATCAAAGTATCCTACTTCCTGATGTACACTTTTACGCCACATGGGGTGCGGTCCCACACGGTTGTTCATGAGCAAATCTTCATATGAATAGGGCGGCCAAATCATGGAACTGATACGAGTGTGTTTTTCAAAGGTTTCATGGGGAATGGCAGTCATATAAGTATCGCCATAAACTAACATCACCTGTGGGTTTTCATCTAAAGCTTTTGCTAAAATCTCATGCGCATCTTTCCGCAAGCGGTCATTTGTGCTAAATGGCGTGATATATTTTCCTTTTGCTATCTTTATTGCCAAATTCCAAGCCGCATATACCCCAATCCTCTCTCCAGTACGGATATAGGTGATCTGCTTGTATTGACGTTGGAACTCCTCTACAATAGCGCGCTCATTTTCTGGTGAATTAGCATCCACAATAATAATTTCCGATTGATTTGCAATGGTTTGGTTGACTAAATCTGTCAAACATTCGCGCATGAATGCTTCCGATTTATATGCAGAAACAATAACAGAGACACGATAATTAGCCTCACCTCCCATAGCCAACGGTTTACTTTTTACTTCTTCCAAACATCGGTGATTAACATAAACAGCATTGCCATGGACAGGTAATTCTTGACGGGTTGGAGCATACCCTAAAAATAGAAAATCGGAGCGTAACAGTTCTGTAACTTCCGCTAAAGGTTTTGAACCTTGATAGAGAGGTTCTGTACTCACTTCAGTATAAATCAAACGTATTCGCTGACGCAATGTTGACGATAGCGCTGCCAACACTTGATATTCAGCTCCTTGAACATCCAGAAAAAGCATATCTGGCAATGGCAGGTGATGAAGCTGTATAACACTATCTAAACGGTAACATTCTACAGTTACTGTACGAGTATGTTCAACTTGTGGGAACAGTTCCCTATGCTTGCCCAATGGCAAAATAGAACTGGATTGATAATTATTGGTGATATAAAAATCCCGCCGTTCATCTGTATCACCGATCGCATAAGGAAAAACCACAATTCGCGGGTCGTTTTTGGTAATGATTAGTAATTGCTGATATACTTCTGGTACAGGTTCAAAGAGAACCACTTTTTCTAAATTTGGGAATAGTTCAAAAAGCAGTTCGCGTTCTTCAAACAGAAAAGCACCTACCACATAAAGCACTCGAATAGAGAAACGAATCTCGCGTTCTCGCAGGGTTAATAGTAAATCATTAGGGGTAACCACCACTCGTTGAGGGTGCCAGAGCATCAAATCTTCCTGAGATTGGGCTTTCTGGATGGAGTCTGTAGGAAGCTTATCTAAGACTTGTTGCTCTTGAGGAGCAAGATAAACATCCCATTCATCATCAATTGAAAAGGGCGAAATCAGACAGCCGGCCTGTTTAAGCTTTAATGCCAGATGCGAACGCGCAAAAAATGTGCGGTCCTTTAAGGACATATCTTGAGTATATAGTCCATAGTTAAAATCAGGTATTAACTCCTGCACACAAGGGATAAAAGATAATATTTTCTTGATATAAGGGAAATAACAATAACGCAATACTTCTTCGTTCATGGGGTAATGAGGATGAGCAACAACAACAAGCCCAGGACTGACAAAGGTCAACGAGTGAAAATGAAAAAAAACCAACGGAACATCATTTACCCAAATATTTTGTTGTCCATCAACCTTCAAATGGTATTGATCGTGATTCCAAGGAGCTACGCCAGCACCAATATGCTGCAATACAACCACTCGTTCAAAGCGGGTTTGCCAGTCATTCAAATACATTTGGTCACCCATTTTGCCATCTTCCCAGCGCAAGTAGCACCATTCAATGGTTCTCTCGCGCCACCAGCGTAAAGCCTTCAGACCGACCTCATCATTGCGAAAACAAAGCAAACCCACATTGTACCGCCCATTATTTGCGGCTAAATAAGCCATGCTAGGAGAAAACCTGTGCTCGTGGATTAGAATGGATTGATCGCCTAATTCCTCAAATATTGGTGCAGGCGAAGAATAAAAATACAAATCTGCATCAAGATACGTTAATACATCTATGTGAGGGTAATTTTCTAGCAGCCATAGAATGTTAATTGGCGTAGTTGTCCAATAATACTCAACGAGCGTGCGATCTTTCTTTGTTGCAAGTAAAGCATCATCTCGTTCTTCAATCATGTGGAATGGGATAGGAATAACATGAGGAAGAGCCAATTTTTCCAAAATCAAACGGCTAATTTCATCCATACATATCGCAAAAAACTCAAAATCGTCTTCTTCATGTTGTCTAAGCGAATCGATCAGCGCTAATGCTTTATACACATAATTGCGATCGAAATAAGTACAATAATACTTTTTCATTATTCTTCTTCCTTATCCCAGTAAAATTGATGAAACCTTTTATAATAGGCGCATGTTTGAGCTAAGCCTTCTTCAAGCGATGTAACTGGCTTCCACCCTAAACGCGCACGCAGTTTGCGATAGTCCCCATAGTAATCACCAATATCAATTGCCTTTCTATCCTCAGGAAAAGGCACTATTTCGACGCTCCCCCCGCCAAAAACCTGAACAAGCAAATGAGCAGTGTCTAATAAATTTATCGGATCATCTGAGCCTAAGTTGAAAATTTCACCATCTGCTTCGTCGGAAACAGCAGCCAAAAGCAAAGCATCAATGACATCATCTACATAGTTAAAATCGCGTACTTGCTTGCCTTCTCCGAAAACAAGCAGTGGTTTCCCTTCAATGAGACGGCGTATCCATATTCCTAAAAATGTTTGGCGGGCATCTTTAACGCGCATGCGCGGTCCATAAGTATTGGTCAGCCGCAGCACACTTGAACGAATGCCATATACCTTATGATAAACAAGATGGTACCATTCTCCGGCTAGTTTGTTGATGCCATTCACATCTACCGGCGCAACAGGATGCCGTTCATCCACTGGCAAATATTGAGGTTTCCCATATACCTGACGAGTTCCAGCAAAAATGATTTTTATTTGCGGGTTATATCGCCGGCATGCCTCTAAAATTGAAAGCTGAGCCCGCGCGTTGATTTCCAAATCCGGATATGGGTTCTGCATAGAATCAAGATGACTAGTTTGCCCCGCTAAATTGAACAAAACATCTTGCCCTTGAACCAAGTATTTCATTGCATGTTCATCTCGTACATCCGAAATATTCACACGCACCACATGCTTAATGGGCTCAATGTTAAACAAATTTCCCCCATATTCTGGGATCAGGCTATCCACCAAAGTCAGCTGAGCACCCACAGATGCTAAGCGGATGGCTAAATTGGATCCAATAAAACCAAGCCCACCGGTAATTAAAACTTTTTTGGAGCGGAATATTTCTAGTACATCTTGCATTCTTTTCATATTCTTTCCTTGTTAAGTCGCGGTTTAACTTGCTCCCATACCTCAATTATTTTGTTATCGTCAACAGTACAAAGCTCCATGAATCGTTCATACTCTTCTATTGCGGAACTATTCCGAAGAACACCACTATCAGCCCGCGTTTTCATCATTTTTTCCTTAAGATCTTCAAGAGACCGCGTCCAGTAATGATTAACGCGCAGCACGTCATATGTTATTTCTTCCCTAATAGGCTTATGAATTGGATGAAAATGTTCATCAACACAAAATTTATTGTCTTCAAATTCAAAAGAATGTGCATTTATTGCTGCTTTTACTAAACGTGGATTAACAATACACTTCACATGACCACACCACCGTCTAACTTCTGCAAACTCAGCATGTGGATCAAAACGCTTAGTATAAGCATATAACTGAGGTATAGCAGGTCGCTGACGATGTCCATTAGGCCCAAACACTGCCCAATTTGCACTCAAACCACCAAACGCCTCGTATTCTTCCAGCACTTCTCGAATATCATTCTTCTGCATTGGTACCAGGAACTCATCCGCATCAATAAAACCAATCCATCGCGCCCAATGGTTCTCTTTGGCATGCTTTAGGCAGTGATTATAAGCTGGTATTTGCATTTTTAACCCTGGTGCTGGAATAATATTTACCGCTGGATGATGAGGAATGCAATCTGAGATAGGCGGCAAACTCCCATTATCGTAAATGAGAATGGCATCAAAACCAATAGCCAAATGATAATCAATCCATTCCTGAACGTATTCAGGGTGCTCGTCTTTCATTATAGCGCATAGCAAAGCATACACCATACAAATCTTTCAGTAAGGATAAACAACTCTGCGTACAAATTTACCATTCTCTAACATTATCTGATATAACTTTGGGTTATAGTAAGCGCTATTGGCAGCTTTCACAAACCATGGTTTTTCTTGTAGGCTTTGCTCACTGATTGGAACAACAAATACTTTTTCCCAGCGGGCATCCATCAGTTTTGCAACCGCAGCACTATCTTCGCGTCCCATGGGCAGCAACAGCACTTGAGGTTTTAGTTTATCCAAATTCGCCAGAGCCACCAGAGGATGATCTTCATAAGCTTCAGCTGTTGCACTTAAATCAACAAATCCCACAAAAGTTACTTTTGATTCTCGTACACTGTTAAAAAGGCGAATAAGATTCCGATCGCTAAATGAGGATGTACCATAAGCCGCAATCCGCCAACCGGGCTTGAGAGCTAAAACTTCTTTAAAACAGCCAATTTCGTGGTAATAATTTTTATGCGGATCATACATAGGAACTCCAAGAATTTGCTCCAATAGAGAGCGGTATTGTTCACGTTCCTCTTTAGGCATAGAAAGAAGTGCTCGTAACACCAATAATTGTTCGATTAACGAAGTTAGATGGGCTCGGTAATCGTTAACATGCTCTATAGGAAATGGTTGATTGTCAACATGCAAGGTATTTAGTCCCTCTAACACCAATTGAATCTCATTTAAGAGAGTTTGTTCCACGAAAAAGCCGCGGTAACAATCATCATCCTCCTCGGTTAGATTAACATGCGGGGCATATCCACCTAAAGCATACATGTAAGACTCATAATCAAGGATGCGCCCCATTTTCAGTGCATCCTCCTGCAATTTGCTGTTTGGGTAGATAACCAAACTTGTCAGCCATACGTGAGGCACTTGATATTGTTCAGCAATTTCTATCGCTTTTTTATAAGCTTCTCGATATGTTGTCAAGTTATCTTCAGGGTGGCCCCATAACAAAGCAAAACCATCATTTCGCACCCGATATTTTTTGAAGAGCTCAAAAGCTCTTATTAAATACTTGCTTTGACCGATTCTAAAAAATTTCTTTTGGATTAACGGGTCCCAATGTTCTACAGCAATCGCGCTGTTCATCACCTTAGCTTTCTCAAAAAGAGAAACAATATCTTCAGTTATTTGTTCTGGACAACCGCAAAGATTTAGATAATAAGGGCTTCCTCGTTCGATTAACAGATTGAGCACTTGAAGGATCCATTCTTTAGGGTATAAGGCACTATCCTCTGAAAAAAGAAAGGCATCAATGCCGTAAGTGTGGTGGAGAAAATCCATATGTTCTAATAAACGTTGAGGTGATTGGCGGCGAACTTTAGAAAAAGGACGCCCACAGAAATAACAATGGTGCACACATCCTCTGCCAGTAGTGATAGGAAAATAATTCTTATACCAATATGAAGGCACACGGTATTCATTGATATAACGCTCAACATCTATAAGATCATAAGCCGGAAGGGGCAGTGCGTCAAAGTCTTCAATAAGCTTGAGAGGAGTTTTGATTATCTGATCACCTTTTTTATACGCAATATTTGGTACTGCGGACAAGTCTTCACCAGTTAATAATTTTTCCACCAATTCAACGACGATCTCCTCTCCTTCCCCAATACAAGCCGCATCAATGGGCAAACGCTGCAAAAGCAGTTCGGGTTGAGTTTGGATGAATTGCCCACCAGCAATCAAAGGTGTGTGTGGAAACACTCGCTTAAACTCAAAACAAAAATCTTTGATAAAACGATAAGCGTTATTTAATCCAGTAATCCCCACTACCTGAGGCGGATCTTGTTTAAACTTGCGCATCACTTGCATGATACTTAAATCATCCAAGCGCGCATCCAAGATTCTCACCATATAACCTGCTTGCTTCAGCACTGCCGCAATGCCAATAATAGATACAGGCACCTCTGCCATCTTGCCGAATGGCTCTGACGGCTGAATTAAAACTATCATCGCATTACCTGCTGAACAAGTACGAAGCTTCATATTCATCTTTGTCCTCATCACTATAGTATGTGATTGCAGAAATCAGCTTGAGTGCATGCTTGTAAAACTCTCCCAACAATTCCTGCTCGTTAAATCGCAGTTCAACGGTTTCGACCCCATAAGCGAACTTTTTTATGTATTGAGTCTCTCTCCTGCGGCAAATTGGCGTACGATGAACTGCAACATAGCGGCTCGCCACCCGCACTGTATCAGCAATATGATCGGGGTAGTTAGGCACATGAAGTAATATGCCGCCGGAGATCACTAGAGGAAAAGCTCCATTCTGATATGGCAAGCGAGAACCATCTGCAACCGTAAATGCTTCTTGTGGATAGTAATCCTTCGCCATTTTTATCAATGCCGTTGAATAGTCCACGCCATGATAATTCAGCCTTTTATTCAAAAGATAAGACAATACTTCATAATAATAACCGCTGCTGCAGCCTATTTCCAGGATAGACATACTATTGGTAACATAAGGACGTAAGAGTTCTGCCAGCACCCGATAGACCACAGGAGGATTGCCATGCAGCATTTGCTCCAATTCTTGCCGCACCAAAGCGCGTTGCCTAGCGGGAATTAGTTCACTCTGCCACGCCGTTGTCATTTGGGGTGTAATCGCCGTTTTAGCAATTGGTGTATGACCATAAGATATTTTGGATAAATCCACCGGACCAAAATATTGTTTTTCGTGTTGATAGCGCAGATGACGTTCAAGTATTTCTGCTGTTTGTTCCATTCGTTTTGTATAGGTGTGCTCACGCAGTGTACGCTGTTGTCCAGCTTGAGCAATTACTTCTCCTTCCCGAACATAGCGAAGATAATACTTCACCAATGAAATTGCTTCATCCACCGAACGATAGGCAACAACCTCCTTGCCAATGGTGAATAACTCGTTGAGGTTATCTTTATAATCCGTTATCAGTAGTGCCCCACATCCGCTTGCCTCATACAAACGCATATTATTCGCATAGTTTCCCGCAACATTGATATGGAAGTTTAATGTTATATATGATTGAGCCAATATCTCAAACATCCGAATTCCCCAAGCTTCCCCATGGTAATTCTTTCTCAATGCCGATTCCTGTGGCAGCAACTCCACTCCATATCCCCAAAAATCTATCGGCAGCTGTTGGGCAATCTTCTCTAAGAATTCTGTGCGTTCACTATGGGCAGCTGATAGGCCGCCTACAAAGGTCAATAAATGTTTTCGATGAGAAGAAGATACACGTTCCAAAATGCGTTCATCAAAGGCTAAAGGTTGATAGTAAGCGGTTATGCCCAAGCGGCGAAATTCTTCAACATAATGGGGAAACGATGAAATAAGTATGTCAAAACTGCGCAAGTCAATGCCTGCAGGAATAGGAGAAGCAATTTGACCCACAATGAGTGAAGTAAGAGGGCGCACCGCTGCAATAAAGCTGCCTGTGGCTAAGGATAAATCCTGAAAGTAAAGTACGTCCGGTTTGAAACGCCTAATTTGCTCGAGGGCAATATCCGTAACCTTTTGATAACTGCCAAAGCCCACTTGACGTGCCCATGCCTGTTGTAGATTATTGTCATTAACAATAAGCTCGTCTGCTTCCCAGCCAGCTTGTCTAAGCCCATGTGAGTAAAAATCGCTGTCACCAAAACATTGGGCTTGCAAAACAGCTTTCTGTTCCTGATAACTCTTCGAGATAAGATGAATATTTTCGCGGTAAAACTCTGCCAGAAATTTAGGATAATAAGTATTAAGAAATAGACATTTTTTTGGGCTCATAAATTTAACCTTTAGGGATAAAACGCGTTGAATAATACGCTTGCACGTATAACCTTGCTCCTGACAAATATCACATTAAGATTATTCCTTCTTCCTCAACTTTCCTTCTAAAAAGGATTAGCGGATTTTTTTCTGTAACCATCATAGCAATATCTACACCGCTTGTCCTTACATGATCACTCCGCTTCAAACACCCCAATAGCATTGCTTTTAATACTTCCTGAAGTTGGCTAACAAGCTGATGGATAATTTAGATCAATTTATCCAATACTTGCTCACGATTAAGCACAAGCGACTTTACTGAAGCGAATAATTTCTCTTGCAGCACTTAATACCTTTCGGCTGCTCGATGTATAGTAAAACACGCCCATTCCCAGTATTCATAACGCAAGTCTAGTGAAGCTTTGTCCATACTCTTTCAGCTTAAGCCAGCCAATCCTGGTAATGGTTCAACTAATCACTAAACCTTCCTAATCTAGATAAGCAAATTATGTGCCAGGAAGATAAAAAGTAATAAATGGTACTTTTAGTTTATCCATCAAACCTTTTGCTGCTTTTTCTGTTATATCAGCAAACAATGCTGAAGAGATCCCGCTAAGCAGAGTTGTGCTTACTTGAAGAGAAGAGAATAAATCAATAAAAGCTTCTCTTCGCCATACGAAACAAGAAAGCAAATAGAGTGGATCTCTCAGCAGAGGAAGCCATTGCTGAGCTTCCACATAGTCTCTCGGTTCTTTCCGCAAAGTAAAAATGTCGCCGGAAAAATGCCCTTCTGCAGTAAGAATCCAAGCTCCCGTCATCACTGCTGACAACAACTTGTGCTCCTCTTCCTCTAAGTAGTCTATCGCCGTGGAAAACAAAGCTTCATCCAACTGCACTTCGGCTGCCCCAACATAGATATACTCACCATGAGCATTTTTGGCTGTCTCTATCAATTGTTGAAGGAACTGCTGTGCAGTTACCGTTGCAGATAAACGCAGAGTCTGCACCTCTATGGTTTTATGGCGGGAACGTTGCAAGCTGCGCTGAAAACGCGTGTTTTCTACCTCCTCAACAGTTTGTGATGATCGATCCCGCAGCATACATACGGTGCTTATTAAAGGCTCTTTCACATCCTTCATCAAAAAATCCTGTTCTTTGGCTTCTGCTCGGCGTGTCTTTATGTCTTCAATCACTTGCATCAAGAACTGCGTCTCTTCTTCGTCAGAACGCTCTTGTTCTGCTTGATTTGGAAATGGATACAGCGGCTGACTATTCATAATATGGTTGCAGAGAACGTCCAATTTTTCGTCCTTACCTTCTTTTAACTCCTCTAGGCTGGTAAAACGAAGTTCCGGCTGATAAAACTCGCGAATGCCAAAAGACTTAAACCGGTAACTTAGCCTAAAGAAGTAATAATAAAAACGACGGTAGGCTGATCGCATATCTTCTAACGAAAGCTGTTTGGTTTTCTGCATCACTCTGGATAAAGCGTTGGAGTAATCTTCAATAGAATGGATTTTTTCCACACCATTAATCTTTACAGTTAGATTATCCACACTGCTAGCAACCGACAAGCCGCGCACCAATGCCTCTGCTCCAACAGTGCTGCCAAAGGAAAGAGCCGCGTCAGCTTCCCATATTAATTGATATGAAGTTATTCGTTCGGTTGGCATAATCACGCGCACGTTATGAGGCATAAGCAGCCCTTGAGCGATCATTTGCTCTAAGAAAACAAAATCTGTCCATGTAGGACCTATCATATTAGGATGGAGCCGAAAAACCCAATAGATATCTGCTGAATTATTAGCTATTAGATTATCTAAAATTTGCTTTACTCCATCTATGGCTTGATCAAACAACCTATCAACATAACCGCGCGCCATACCTAATTCCCAATCACTTTGGGTAAATACTGCGATAATGGAAGCATCGTATGGAATTCTCAGAGCGTAACGCAAGCTGCCCTTCACAGGAGGCATGCGATAAAAATGGTCGCGATTCAAATTTTTCCCTAACTCTCGTTCAAGAATATGCCATTTTGCTGCTTGATATTCTTCATCACTCAGAGGTACGCTTTCCCAAGCTTTAAGCGATTCTTCTCTGCCCGCCATGCGTCCATAATAATCGCTATCCGCAAAAATAAAGGTATCATCCAATGGACCGCGTTCATGTACAAGAACCGGAATACCTCGCTGACGGCAAGTTTCTAAAAAGACTCGGTAAGCGGCTAGCGTACCTGCATAACAAACTGCATGCTGGGGCTGTAAAACGTCTAAGCCGCGTTGTATCGCCCTTTGAAGCAAAGCCGCATTATACAAAAATACACGATAAGCCAATGCCACTCGCGGGTCAGAAAGAGGCGGTTTGCCCATGAAAAAATAGGAGCACACCCCGGCATAAACCCATTTTCCTAATTCGCCGCCTTCAAAAGTTGCCTGCAGGAAATTCTCTTCCCGAAGCTGCAAAGCCCATTCCTGACACTCTTCTACATCCCGCTGAGTAATTAAACTGCTAAGTGGAATAGTATTCAAACCAAATTTAGCAAACCATTGCCGACCGGCGTTCGCGCAACTGCGGCACGCTTCAATCTGATAAGGTATGCCGGCATTGGGGCAATTTTCAAACACACCATCACATAGTATTGTAAAAAATGACGCCCCGCGAAGTTCTAAAGCTTTACCTAGCACTGCATCTACTTGATGATGAACCAACCAATTGCCGTAAGGTGCAAAAGCAACAATTTTTTTGTGCATTACTCACTTTCCTATGATCGATATCGAATTACTTTAGCCGGCACGCCGGCACAAATCCCAAAAGGCGGTATTTCCCCACTGACCAAAGAGTTGGAAGAGATCACCGCCCCCTCACCTATCTTAGCATTCATAACAATTGAAACTCCAGCACCAATCCATACGTCATCTCCAATCTCGACAATGCCATGTGAATGAGGTTGTTCTTTTATGTATGTATCCCGTTTAACCCCATGACTAGAGGAATTGATATTCACATTACCGGCAATCATGCAAAACTTACCAATGCGAGTAATACCGCCAGAGTTAATAACAGTATTAAATCCAATTTCCGTATCAGTTCCTATTTGCACCATTCCTTCTCTTGCTGCTACGATGCGCACATTGCTATCTAAATAAACGTTATCCGATAAAATGATTTTACCATTTTCCCTAGTGCGCAAATCTACTCCATCACCCAACACGACATCATTGCCAATCACAATGCTGCCGCGTTGTCCGCGCATTTTCACTCGAAATCTTCCTAAAAAAACAACTCGCTCTCCTAAAACAACCCCACTCATCCTCAATAACCAGCGATAAAATGGCGTGTTGCGCAGCGGAAAATGGATAATCCACCACTCAAACATGGTTGTATCCGCCCTGCGTTTTGAAGAAGGATGACTAAGCCGTAAAAAACTCTCTTGCCTTGCTTTTATTAATGACTCATCTTCCTCATGTGAAGGCAATTGTTTCTTTTTCAGCGCTTCGAGCGTTTTGCTTATCTCTGCCAGAGTTTGGAAATACTTTACTTGCTTGATTGAATCTGGAATGGTAACCTGATAGTGCTTTTCTAACAGCAGTAGCAATTCGGCAAACCCAAAAGAGTCGATCAGCCCTGAGACAAATAAGGGGGTATTTGCTTCAAGCGGTGGCTTCTGGCTGTAAGATATCACCCTGCTTACCAATTCGCTTAATTCGTTTTGTTCATCTTTTATTGTTGCAGCAGCCTTTTCTTTGTTACAATAATGGTCAAACATTCCCTGCAGATAGAGCTTTTTATTCAAATATCGAGAAATTTTACCAGCTGTACCTTTTTTCAAAGTCATCGGCGGAAGCAAAACAAATTCAGAAACTGAAATATCTAAAGCTTGAAATATCTTTTGTGTTATGGAAAATGAGTCAACTTTTTCTTTATCCTCCTCCTTTACCTCTGCCAGCACGACCACACGTTCTGTGCCAAGCCGCTCATCGTTCACCCCAAACACCACATTGCGGCCAGGTATTAAGGGCGATTCTGCATTTAATATCAGCTCCACATCTTGGGGGTATATGTTCACACCTCCGATGATCATCATGTCTTTCTTGCGGCCAGTGATATACAACTCCCCATGATGGATAAACCCTAAATCTCCGGTTTTGTACCAGCCATCAGCAAAGGCAGATTGAGTCTCAAGCGGATTATTATGATAACCTTCAAGCATACAATTGCTTTTCAACCACACCTCGCCGACTGCATTTTCTTCCAGATCGGAACCACTGGAATCAACAATCCTCAGCTGAACATTATCCAATGGAAAACCTGCGCTGGCAATCGTTCTTCCTCCTTCAAAAACCGGCACAATGCGATCATGCTGCAGCGCCTGCGCGTCCACCTGAAGGAAAGATAAGCCGCCTTGTCTAGTCGAAGTTACAGCAAAGGTGTTTTCTGCCATAGCGTAGCAATTGTAAAACTGTTCCTCCTTAATACCGCAAGGCTTAAAGCGCCGTAAAAAAGCCTTTACTGTCTCATAAAGCAGTGGTTCTGAGCAGCACACCAACTGACTTAGGCAGCTTAAGTCATAAACTCCCAACTCACTCTCAGGTATCGTGTTGGTTAAGTGTCCTAAAGCAAAATTAGGCAGCCATACATGGGTGCCGCGAACTTTCGTTATTGCTTCAAACAGCATTTTTGGGTTGCTTACCCATTCAAATGGCGACATCATCACAATTGGCACCGACTTTAAAAAAGGCATCAGCATGCAAGCGATCAAACCCATATCATGATAATGGGGCAGCCAAGAGACAACTTTGCTTTGCGAAGAATAATTGACATAAGGGCTGTAAGCCTCAATTTGGTTAAATAAAGAGTCAATGGATATCTTTACTCCTTTTTTTGCCCCTGTCGTACCGGAGGAGAACTGTAAAAAAGCCTCATTGGCGGGTATTGGAAAACGCTCTAAATTTGTGTTTCCCTGTTCTTGCACTGCGTGATGATCATAAAATCCTATACAGCTTGGGAATAGCTGTCTGTCTATTTGATTTAGGACATGGATCACTTCCTTGAAACTAATGACGAGCTTAATCTCGTTATAGCGAATAAGGTTTTCAACTGACTCAATAAATGATTCCACCGAATGCTTGGGAGAAGGGTAAGCATAGTAAGCCGGCAACGCCCCAATAATGATGGCTGCGAAAAATGAAGCAAACAAATCCAGTGATTCTTTTAAGATGATTAAGATCAAATCGTTGGGCTGAATACCTACGTTGTAATAAAACTCCGCATAATCCCCAACCCGGGCGATAAGCTGTTCTATGGTATATTCATGCTCATCAGCAGATCGCAGCAGTGTAAGCCACTGCTGCTGCGGTGCTTGAGCATGAATCCGCAGCAACTCGCTCCGAAATGATCTCCGCGTTGAAACTTCATGATCGTTCATCAAGCCACTCAACTATTTCACTTTCCTCCTGTTGAAGATAGGCTAAAAACTGTTCAATTTTATCCTGCTCTACCAATAACACATAATAGCGATGATGTGGGTTCTTTACCAAGGCAGTTTTAAAACCCATAGCTTTTAACCTGCCATTCACTGACGGCGTGGCATAAAACCCCCATTCCTTGCGCGCCACATCGTATTCAGCCCCTAGAGCGGTAATAAAGGTAACTTGTTCGTCAGCTTCAAGCAGAATCTGCCCACAATCCTTCATTTCGATAGAAGCATTTCTTCCAACGACAAAACGACGCGGCGGATCATTACACACAACTTTCATCCACTACTCCCAATGCCAATGAGGAATAAGAAAATCTTCAATAACCCACTTCCCATTTTTCTTTTTCCAGATCTCAAGATTGCGAAACCTTTCAATAAGCTCAAAGAATTGCCGAACAGAAATTCCGAGAAATTGACAAAACACGTCTATATCTGCATAAGGAGTTTCATCTCCTCGTTCACTCAATATCTCTATTGCCTGCTGTCGCGTCAACCTACCAAACCTTATTTCCAAAGAAAGGTTATCAAAACTACGCGTAAATCCATACTTATACCATTTCAAGTAATGATGAACAGAGATAAAGTCATCATCCAAATCCGCGAAATCATAATATCCTACTTTCGCTCCTTCTTTGCTCGTTTGAAAACCATGCTGTTTTGCCACTTGGTAGGTCTGATAAGGATCCCATGGAAAATAATACCCTAAAAAGATTGCCAATACTCCCGCTTTTTCCAATTCTTCATCAGAAGGTCCAAAATAAGGGGTCAGTTCTTTTTCCGTTAGGGATTCAGATATCCAATCCTTTGCTGTTGTCCCATGCATCACACCGAACTGACGCAGCCAGCGACTGTCCAATTGAAAGCCCATATAGGATTCATCCGGGCTTCCATATTCAAAAGCTGAATTTTCCCCCCATACCACCAAAGGGATATTAAACTTAACAGCGAGTTTCAGCGGAATATTGAATAAAGCCATATGCATGGGGAGCCCCGGCGCACCAAATCGAGCTAAGGCTTGATAGAGGAATTTACGCTCCACGTTGGGGTTCACCTGATAATCTATATGGTCAACACCTAACTGAATTAAATTTTCAAGATTCCTACGGCCAAGCTCTGTTCTTGCCGGAGGTTTCCAAGTTACTGCCAGAGGATTTAATCCATATTCCAGACATTTTACTACTTGCCAAGTGCTGTCCTTACCCCCACTAACGGGGATAAGGCAATCATAGCCTTTACTGCGCGATTTGGCATGTTCCACCACTTTTTGAAAAGCCTGCTCGCGGGCGTTCCAATCAATGGCCGCGCGCCGCTTATGTGTTTCACAAGCATTGCATACGCCCTTTTCATTCAGGACCAAGTTTGGGCGCGTATCCGGCAAAATACATTCTTGACAGTACCTCATCGCCCTAACTCCTCTAAAAACATTTTGCTTGTTAGAAAAGAAAACAAAAACTTGCTTTCATGATTCTCTAAATACGGCTTTTCCATCAAAAGCTGAATTTTCTCTCGCCTCACATGATCATAAATCGGACTTTGACTAAGCACCTCATTTTTTACTGCCTCATCTTTTACATCCAAGTAAGAAAAAATCGGTGCATTGAAACCCACTTTACGCGGGTTGTCTAAAATAGCCTGAGGCACAATCCCCCTCATAGCCTGCCGCAGGATGTACTTCGCCTTGCCCTCGCCAATCAAATAGCGGGTAGGAATTGTCATACTTATCTCAAACAATTGGCGGTCCAAAAATGGCGATCGGTTTTCTATAGAACATGCCATAGCATTGTGATCATCCTGATGAAGCAAAACCGGCACCGCCTCATGAAATACTTCATTCAACATACGATTGCGCATTAGGCTTTCGCTGTACTTTTCTTCCACAAATGTCTCCTGCCAAGGCTTATGCAAATAAGAAGCAAAAACCTGTGAATCCAAATAGATGTGATCGCGAAACTGTGGATTCTCTATGAACACAAAAGGATTTTTAAGGAATGGATTTTGAACATAAGGCAAAATATTTTTCCGCCACAGTTCTAGTGATTGTTGAAAAAGAACAGGATTATTCCGGACCTCATAAAGATAAAACAGATGATGGTCATAATAACCACTGAAAAGTTCATCTGCTCCTGTACCGCTTAAGGAAATTTTATAACCGTGGGCAGCAACACTTTGCATCAATAGCCAATGAGCATAATAGTTAATAGTATAGACCGGACCATCATGCTGCCGTACCAGCTGCCGCAGCTTTGGCAAGAATTCCCGCGTATCAGCTGAGATTTGAGTATGCCGGATGCCTAATTCTCGTACACTAGTCTGAACCATTTCCTGTTCTTCATAGCGTTTATCCGTGTTCACAATCGTAAACCCATGGACATCATAATTAAATACCCGCTTAGCAATACTGATTAGCGTATTTGAATCGATACCTCCGCTCAAACAAAAAGCTAATGGTACATCCGCTCGCAAACGCAGCTGCACCGCTCGCAGCAAGGCTTGTTTTGCCTTATCAATAGCTTCCTCTAATGACATGCTATCGTCTTGCTGATATGAAGGCTGCCAATACCGCCAACGTTTCTCGTTGCCTTCAGCATCAATCAAGCTGACATATGCCGGCGGCAGTTCCTCTATTCCTATAAAAAAAGTTTCCTTCACTTTATTTAATGCCTTGTAGCCATTCATCAAATAGCGATAAAGATGAGATGTGTTGATTGGCAGAGAATGCCCCAATAAAGCAAAGATGAATTTCACCTCCGAAGCAAAATACATTCCTGAGGCATCTCGATACAAATAAAGTGGTTTTTCTCCAAAACGATCACGGCTCAACAAAAGCGAACCATCTTTTTCATCAAATACAGCAAATGCCCACATACCTTCACAAGCATCTAGACCCTGCCAGCCATGTTGTATAATCGTTTGCAGCAGCACTTCAGTATCGGATTGGGTGCGAAAGTCCACTTCTTTTTCCATTTTGCTGCGTAATTCTAGATAGTTATACAATTCTCCGTTATAGACCATAACTTTTGAGCCAATGCGGAAAGGTGGATTAGAGCGCTCATCTAGATCAATAATACTAAGGCGGGTATTCAACAAAGTTACGTGGCACTGCGGAGAAAAAGATGTCGTGTAATACGCCGCGTGATCAGGTCCGCGATGGTGCATCAGACGCAGACAATGCTGAATTACCTCATGAGAAAACTGACGCGTACCTATGTATCCTGCAATTCCACACATAATTATTTCAATTCAACATTACCCGTTTTAGGTGAAATAAATCATCACCCACAACATTTTTTCCTGCGATCGCCGTCGGCGAACAAACAACGCCATTTTGCTTTAAAGTTTGGATCACTAACTCAGAATAACAATGCGCCATTCCTTCTGGATAAGAGTAATGAATGATATCCTTTCCTAAATGAGTTTTTAAAAGAGTCAAACTTGTCGTAATTTCCACTTCTAATTGAGATTGAGGGAGAAAAGATAAAATTCGATGTGTATGACTGTGGCCACCAATCGTAAACAACTCCTCCTGAGCTAGTTTTTGTACCTCTTTCCATGTCATTTTCTTATCTAACTCTTCATCAGGTTCCCACTGTTTAATTCCCACTTGTCTCCAAATATCATCAACTACCTCATCAGGATTAATGGTGGGATCATTTTTCACCCACCCCCTTAACTTATCCAAAAAATTTATCTTTTCTTGAGGGTTCGTTAAGGTTGCTTCCACTCCCCAACGAGAAAGGTTCAGCTTGATATGGGGAACAACTTCAAAAGCATATTCAATTTTATCAATCCAAGAGCTCTCCTGAGAAGAGATAAACGATGTGGTTAAATAAAAAGTAGCCGGAAAGCCAAAATCCACTAGCAGGGGAGCAGCCAAACGCTCATTGTTTGCAAAACCATCATCAAACGTAATAGCAAAGGCACGCTCTGGCAGAGTCTCATTTTGTTCTGTTGCCGCTACAATCTGAGGAAGAGAAATCGGATTCCCGTGTCTCCGCAAACAAGTCAGAACATCTATAAATCGTTCAAGCAGCATATGCTTGCAGGTATAATTTCTTACTTTATACTTTTGCTCACGGATAACACCATGAAATAAAAAAATCACAAAACCTTTATCTTCCTTAAGCCATTTGGTTACTTCTTCATTCATGATATAAACGCTTTCCTCGACCTTTATAACCCTTGCGTAAATTTGTTAAACCGTTTCAAACAAATCTCTTTAAGTTCAGCCGGCATAAAGGAATAATAACGTCCAATCTGCAACTGCTTCATCGAAGGCAGCCACTCATTTTTATGCAAGCCCATTAAAGCTAATAATGATAACTTAACGCATACTTGAGTGTTCACAGCTCTGAGTTGATGTAGTTGAAGTCCACGGCTTATAGGCAACGTTGCTTTGAACACCACATCACCTGTATCTAATGTTTCATCAATGTAATGCAATGTTGTAATCAGTTGGTCAAATTCCTGATGATAAATTGCCCATAAGTGTGTATCCAAACCTCGATATCTTTCGGGATCACCACCATGTAGGTTCAGGCAACCTAGCCGAGGAATTTGTATCAAACTTGAATTAATTTTTCCTGTTCCAAAAACAATGATTACATCAGGATTAATTGACTTCAGATATTCCACGCATTCGGGGTCATTAACACTTGCCGCGGTTAAGGAGTTCGCAAGTTGTGTTATGTCTCCTTTAAAGTTCTTAAGCAGCTCGCTTTTTTCATATTCATCTCGCTGTTGCTCAAAAGGATGAAAAATGTTAAATGGCGGTCGCAAAACACGACTCTCTAACACAATGGCTTCCCATGGGAACACCTCATGAATCTTCCAAGCGAAAAAGGTATGATGAGGAGTATCGGTAGTTAGCAAGACGGTACGCATCTGTTATCACTCACAATCTTTTTCGAGTATTAATTCTCCAAAACCTATGGAACGCTTTAAGGTTTTCCCTACAATCAGGTGCTCACTCCCCGGCGCTAAACCAACAGCAGGCCTAATCCAAGTTAGGTCTTCTTCGCTGATTTTTTGCCCAACGGCCAAGTCTTTGGCGGCTGCGATAGAACGTCGAATAGCTGGCAGCATAGGTTCTTCACAGGGTTGAATTTTTTTATTGAATTCACCTAACATTTTTGGCAGTTCCCTAACACATTCGACTAACCGCCTCATCTCAGCTGGTTCAGCTGAAAGCTGATGGTCATGAAATTCCGAAAAATTTTTATCCAATGTAAAATGTTTTTCAATCATTACAGCTCCCAAAGCGGCTGCCAGCAGAGAGGCTTCTATGCCTAAGGTATGGTCAGAATAGCCCACGGGTAGCCCAAATCTTTGGGCTAAGAAAGGAATAGAGCGCAGGTTAACTTGAGAAAGCGGTGCGGGATATGCGCTTACACAATGTAATAAAACCAAGCTCCCATGTTTACCCTGTTTTAGCCAACAACTCCTAATGAAATCCACTGTCTGTCCTACCTGCACTTCGTCGCTTACACCAGTAGAGATAATCAACGGCTTGTCTGCCTCAGTCAGCTTGCGCAGCATTGGATAAAAATTATTATCGCCAGAAGCTACTTTTATATAATCTGCAGTGTGCATTAAAAATTCTGCACTCACCAAATCAAATGGTGTTGCAATAAACAGCACGTTCAATGAGTGAGCTAACTGCGCCAACTGCTCAAATTGAGCATAGGATAACTCAAACGACTTCAAACGCTGGAAACGTGCTGTATCTTTTTGGCTAACATAATGCTCACTTCTAAACACCTGGAACTTCACCGCGTCCACCCCGCAAGCTGCTGCTTCGCGCACTAGCTGTTGGGCACACGCAAAATCCCCTTCGTGGTTGTTACCGATTTCAGCCACAATCATGGTTTTATTGGAAGAAATTATGTGATTGTTGTCCATCTATTCTCCAAAACTCTAACTCACGGTAATTGATGATGATAATGATAAACATAATGCGCCGAACGCAGCCGGAAACCCAATTTTTCATACAGCCGAACCGATGGAGTATTGGCAATTTGAGTACCTACAACCATTTGCTGATAAGATGAAAAACTATGCTCTGCATAATAGATCATTGCCGCGGCAATACCCTTACCGCGCAGGCTTTCATCAACTGCAATTAAATCAATCACTACCTCTTTATTAATTTCATTAAACAGCAACTGCAAAAAACCAACAACCTTTTTTTCATAAAGAGCAACGACTAAAGCATCCCCGCGTTTTCCGCGAAAATAGTTTGTTACCCATTCCGCTTTCACCCGGTCAGCGAGCTGACGAGGAATCAAAGGGTCTAGGTGAAAGCGAGAATAACGAAACGCGCTAGCAGCTAGCGAGCATGCTCCTTGTTCATCGTTCGGCTGAGCCAACCGCACCTCTACGCTTGCTGGAGCTGAGAGGTTTTGAGCAGAAATGGTTTTTTCAAAGCTTACTTGGGTATCCACCAAGAAAAAACCCAGCTCTTGCAGTATTTTTGCAGTATGCACAGCAAGTGCTGGTATTTTTGTATAAACAAAAGAATATGCTGGCAAACTAACCTGCCATTGACTAAGCCGCATTTCGCTTTTCCAACCTTGCCAAACTGCAAGAAGCTCTTCCTTTACAGTGAGCTTAAATGTCTGCCGCTCCAGCACGTCAGACAACCATTCATCTTTCTGAAGAAATTCACTCATAACCATTATTGATTGATTTTAATGTCTATCCAAAACCGGCCGCTCGGATCAAGTTCCTTATACCACTGTATATACTTGGGAAAACCAACCTCAATTGGATTTTGCGGCGCATAACCCAACAACCGTTTCGCTTTTTCAATGCTTAATGTACCGCGATGGGGCATCAGCCGATCTCTTTCTACATAAGTAACTTTAGATTCGTGAAAATGCTGTTGAATAATAGCTACCAACTCATTGATACTGCGCGATTGCCCATAAGTGAGGTTAAAAATCTGATTGCGAGCTTCCTCTTTTTCAAGAATTAATAATATTCCACTGACTAAGTCATCAATATAAGTAAAATCGAGCTTTTCATTGCCATCCCCATCTACTCGCAGAGTATTTCCCTCGAGAGCGCTTTCAATAAAGATCTGCCCAACACGACGACTAACACATCGTGGACCGTACAATGCCGAAGGACGCACAATGGTATAAGGCAGACCATAAACCTGATGGTAAGCAATAACCATTTTTTCCCCGGCTACTTTCAACGCACCATAGATCCCAATCGGGTTAAGAGGATGTTCCTCATCAACTTCTGGAGTTAAAAAGTCTCCATATACCATGCTGGAAGAAAAATAAACAAAGTGCTCCACATTATTTTGCGCATTATCTAAAGCATTTTCTAAAGTGCGCAAACTGTGATCAAAGGTGCTGTAAGGATCTTTATTTGCCCGGCCAGCATGAGCAACCGCAGCAAGATGAACGATCACTTGAGGGCGTATTTGCCCCAACACTTTGCTCAGCATGTGATAATCGCGCGCGTCCTGCACATGCAGCGGAACTCCGGCCTGCTTGAGCAAATCCAGCCGCTGATTGATGATCCGTAAATACAAATCGCGGCTGGGAATATCTTTCGTTGTTGCGGCAAAAGCAAGAAAATTATTCACTTCTAAGCCATCAACAACATGTACTTCAGCCTTGGCTTTCGCTAACGCCAATGCCAAATGATGTCCAATAAATCCTGCACCACCAATCAGCGCAATTCTCCTTCCAGCAATGGGATAAGCCATTATTTCACCTCCCAAATAATTTGTTTCAAGTGCGCAGCCATATACCGAATATCCTCTTCGCTTACGTGGGGCGCTACCGGTAAAGCAATTGAGGTATCACTTATTGTCAGCGCATTTGGAAAATCTTGTTCGCGATAACCATACTTCTGACGATAGTAAGTGAGCAATGGAACAGGGTGAGGATAGTAAATGCTTGTTCCAACCCCTGCCCGATTGAGTTCCAAGACTATTTCATTGCGTTTCTTTCCCAAGTCGCCTTTCAATAGCAGACTAAGGCAATAATGGCTGCTTTGCTGCTGCTCAGTTACCGAATCCAGAATAGTGATTTCATCAAGTTCACTTAATAAAGTTTTCAATAAACTGAAGTTTGCTTTGCGCCGGGCAAGAATTTCATCAATGCGCTTAAGCTGCTGCCTGCCCAACGCCGCCTGCATTTCACTCATCCGGTAATTCAAGCCCACGGCAGTAACATCGTAAAAGCCAGGTATGGCTCGCTCCGCATGCGTCCGATCCACACCAAAGGCGCGCCCATGCGCCACCCGCTGAGCAAGGTTGACGTGCCTTGTAATGAACATGCCGCCCTCTCCGCTGGTAATATGCTTAACAGGGTAAAAGGAAAAGCATCCTGCATCCCCCAACAAGCCAACATGTACACCGCGAAAGCGGGCACCAAGCGCAATAGCACAATCCTCAATGACTTTGAGCCCATGCCGTTGGGCTATATCAAGAATACCATCCATCTCACAAGGTATGCCGATAAAGTGAACCAGACTTATAGCTTTTGTGCGCGGCGTTATGGCTTGTTCGATCTGCTGTACATCAATATTTCCAGTATCCAGACGACAGTCTATAAATACCGGCTTTGCACCCAATATCTCTATAGCATGGGCTGTAGCATTGTGCGTTTGTGCCGTTACGATCACCTCATCGCCGGTTCCTATCCCTAACTGCCAATAAGCCATATGCAAGGCAGCCATTCCTGAACTGACCGTTACACAATAGGCTTCAGTGGTTTGGTTCTCGCCTTCAATGAAAACTGCAAACTCTTCCTCAAATAACTTGCCTTGAGGTCCATGGGTCAGAATCGACCCTTGGAGAACTTCCATTACCGCCTGCCTGTCTTCATCAGTAATCCAAGGCTTGCCAAAAGGGATATGGCGCGTTTCGTTCATACGTATTTAACCTCCACAACACGTTGAGTTCGTACAGCTTCATCACTAGCTGCGCAAACACTGATGGCATCAAACATTTGCTGAGTATGAGTTGTCAAATCTTGTTGGTCAATAATAGCTTCTATAAAAATGGGGAGCAGCTCGCCCTTATGTGCCGGCAAAGGTGAAGCAGTGATAGGGCTAGCAGAAACATTTTCGTCGCGAGTAAAATGCCAGCGCGCGCCGGCATCATCATACATAAATGTAGCTTGCGTACCATAAATGCGTAATACGTGCTGATGACGATGCACACAACCAAAATTTGCGGTTATTCGGCTAATACAACCGTTAGGAAAAGTCATCACTGACGTTATAAAATCGGGGTAACGAAACTCCGTTCCTTCTGTGCATATCCGATTGCCTCTAGCAAACACGGTTTGTGGTCTGTCCTTTAACAGCCAAAGCATCAAATCCACCAAATGAATTCCTCCCCCAAACATCACAGAATATTCCGCCACATCCTTGCGCCAGCCTCGGGTAATCTTTTCCAATCTGCCATAAAGGTACTCACCATCCAACGCATAAGGTACACCCAGATTCCCTTTAACGAGTTGTTTTTCCAACCATTGATATAAAGGGGCAGCGCGCAAAACCAAATTTGAGGTAAGCTGAACCTTGCCTTTCTGCTGCAACCATTTATCTTTGATCACTTGCAGTTCTGTTATGCTGCGGCAAAGCGGTTTCTCAACAAAGACATGTTTTCCTGCTTCTAAAGCTGCAACTGTTTGTTCATAATGAGCATCGTCATAACTGGCAATCACTACCAAATTTACCCGCTCATCATTGAGAATCTGTTCGTAGCTTGCTGCAGCTTTACCTTGTCCAATGGACGTTAAGGCTCGTTCCACTTTCAAGTGATCAATATCAAACAGCCACAACAGTCCGCAAGAAGGCAAGCTAGCTAGCATACGGGCATGCTGCTCGCCCACTCCTAAACCAATGACGGCAGCACCAACTTGTTTGGTCTGAGAATGAATACCACTCTTGCTCAAACTTTTGCCTCTTCAGAGCATAACCACTGCTCAACAAATTGCAGGTCTTCGATGGTATCTATGGCTAAATGCGGATAATCTGTTATCGGATTTTCTGCCTCAAGGTTAAGAATACGAAAATCCTGTGGGTGATGATAATAGACTTTCGTTACATGTTCTTTTTCTTCATCCGATAGCTGATTAGGGTTTATTTGGAGAAAACGGGATGCCCATATCAACTCTGCACTTTGTCCCCGCGGATAAGTACGCGGAAATACATTGGTAATAATATCAAACGCAGGTGTTTGTATATACTTCAACATGCGTTTCATCACAGTAACATCCAGCACTGGGCTATCAGCACTGATTCTAAAAAACCATTCACACGGGTAATGCTGCAAACATGCTCTAAAACGTGAAAAAACATCATTCAAATTACCGCGAAACACCTTAAACCCCAGCCATTCAGCATAGCAGGCAAGCGGATCATCGGAGGTAAGTTCGCTGGTCAGCACGATAATTTTCTCCTTTGGTAGCACGTGCATGATCCGTTCCAGTACATGCAATAAAATTGGTTTCCCTCTTAATGGTGCAAGCACTTTACCAGGAAACCGTTGAGAGCTCATCCGCGCTTGAACAAAAACATTCACCGAAACCTCAAGGTTATTTTCCTTATTCATTGGGTTCACCTCTTTTTTAGTTACACATCATTATAAATATTCCGAAAATTCAAGGGATGATCCCTGCACCACCGATGAGACTATCTTGCTCTCAACATGGCATTCAAAAAATCCAACCACCTGACCTGTACTCCAGCCCATGCATTGGAGCAGAACGTTTTGTTGATCGAAAGCAATCGTTAAGTGATAGCAATAAGAACTAAAGCCTAATGCCCCAATGAAAACAAATAATTAAGATCCACTTCGGCAAACGTTTGAAGACATTTCTTTGCAACTTTTGATAAAGGAGGAAATGGTTTTATTGCGATCACTTCACCCCTACCCCGCTTAAGAACTCTCGGACTGCCTCACAAACCTGCAGCACAGACTGAGGCTCCAATTCGGGGTACATTGGCAGGGAAAGTACCTCGCGGGCTGCTCTTTCAGTTTGCGGTAAAAGCTCCGACCCTTTGAGACGATTTAGATACGCCGGCTGCAGATGGATTGGCTGCGGATAATGCACCAAACAGCCTATCCCTCTCTGAGTCAAGAAAGTTTGCAGTTCATCGCGGCGAGGCGCACGGATCACATAAAGGTGAAACACGTGGTAAGCACCTTCTCGAGTTTTCGGCAGCAAGTCAGGATAGTCCTGCAGCTCGCGGGCATATATCTCAGCTAAGTGCACACGTCGAGCGTTGTCATCATCCAAATATTTTAATTTCACGCGCAAAACAGCCGCCTGAATTTCATCCAAGCGGCTATTCCAACCTGTAATTTCACTGATATACCGCTCGCGCCAGCCATATTCCCGCAGCAAGCGCGCTCGTTCTGCCAGCTGAAGATCGTTGGTGGCTATCAAGCCGCCATCCCCTATTGCACCCAAATTCTTCGTTGGGTAAAAACTGAAGCAGGCGCAATCTCCCCAGGTGCCCACTTTACTTCCCAGATAGCTTGCACCATGCGCTTGGGCACAATCCTCAATCACTCGCAGCCCATAACGCCTTGCGATCTCTACAATCATTTGAATGTCAGCCGGCTGTCCATAAAGATGAACAGCAACGATCGCCTTTGTGCGTGGCGTTATCGCCGCTTCCAGCAATTCCGGATTAAGGGTGTAATACGGAGCTTCAATATCCACCAATACTGCCTGTGCCCCGCAAAGCTCAATCGCTGCTACTGTGGCAACCGCGGTATGTGAAACTGTAATTACCTCGTCGCCTTCACCAACATCACAAGCACGTAAAGCAATGTGCAGCGCTTCAGTTCCGCTGCCAACCCCAACCGCATCCCTCACCCCAAGGTAGGCAGCAAATTCCTGTTCAAATAAGCGCGCTTGCTCACCTAAAATATATCTGCCAGAAGAACAAACCGCAGCAATTGCAGCATCAATCTCTTGTTGATGAGCTAAGTATTGTGCTTTTGGATTAGCTAATGGGATCATCAGATTATTCTATTTCATCCTTTTTAAAACTTTTTTCTTCAAGCCTCAAATGAATATGCAAAGCTCGCCCAGAATCTTCGCGAGCAGCTCTTCTTCAGAGAGGATTTTTGTTCTGCAACTGATTATACCTTAACTGTCTCTGACTCCGATACAATGACCTTAAAAATAAAAAACACATGTACCGCCACCGAGGTTCATGTGTTTTAGGGGAAGGGGGAGGAAAGAGGAGAAAGGGTTAGTTTACTCGAAATCTTCGTCCATTTCATCCTCAGCGCCCGAGCTCTTTTTATAGCGATAGACAATGCGCCCGCGCGTAAGGTCATAAGGGGACATTTCGACTCTTACCCGATCACCAAGCAAAATACGAATATAGTATTTGCGCATTTTACCGGAAAGGTAGGTAAGCACTTCATGTCCGTTTTCCAATGCTACTTTAAATTGAGTAGAAGGAAGCGCTTCGATGACTCTACCTTCTAGTAAAATTTTTCCTTCGTCTTTTGCCATGAGTACTCCTTATAAATCATTAATCCAGCATTTGGCTTTTTCGCTGCATGCGGCGGGTAGCCTTTTTCTTTGCAATGCGGCGCAATTCGCTCTTTGAAACATACCAGCGCTTGCGGCGAACGGTGCTAAGCACACCACTTTTAGCTACTTTTTTGCGAAAACGCTTCAATAATTGCTCTTGAGATTCGTTAGAACGCAAAACAACAGTTGTCACGCAATTTCACCTCCTTAAACATAAAAAGTTGATTTATTATACAACAACATTCAATTAAGTGTCAACCCACGATCGCTGATCAAGAGAATTAAATTCTTTCATATTGTAAAAAATAAGAAAGAACAAAACAAAATTTTTGCCTCAAAATAAATTGACCCCCCTTGAAAAACTTAAAACCTGCCCTACATAGCTGCAAAATTAAACTGTTCTTTTAGAACAAGTTTACCTGCCAGCGTTGAGCAAAGACAGCCATAGAGGTTTATGTTATACTCATATCAAGGTCAAATTATTAATCCTGAGGAGAAAAGTAAATGTTCAACACCTTAAAAGTGCTAACCGATGAGGATATCGAAAATGTACACCAGACATCTTTAGCTATATTAAGGGAAGTCGGGGTGCGTGTACCTCATCTCCAAATATTAAAGTTGTTAGCAGAGAACAATGCTCAAGTAGATTTTGAGCAAAACATCGCTCGCCTGCCTGCCGATTTAGTAATGAACAGTATTAAAAATGCAAAGAAAACCCACATACTCTATGGAAGAGACCGGCTCAAGCAAGCAAGATTCGGTTATGGAGATATCGTAATTTGTTCAAGCGCAGGTCAATACTCTTGGTTGGATGAATTTGGGGCAGTTCGCAGAGAACCAACAAAAAAGGATTTGGAGAACAGCATTTTATTAGGCGATGCACTGGAAAATATAAATATTGTGGGAGCTATGGGCATGCCAAACGACGTACCGCTCGCTGTACGCGATGTCTATATGACCTTGGCATTACTGAAAGGTACTACAAAACCCGTTCATTGCTGGATAGCTAACGGCAGTACTTTAGAATATATTTTATCCATGTACGAAGCAGTAGTTGGAGGAAGCAAAGAACATAAGGAAACCCCAATGTTTGCTGCTTTTATCGAGCCTATAAGTCCATTAGGTTTCTCTCATGAAGGTTTAGAAATTTTATGGATAAGTGCACAAAAAGGTTTACCAATATGGATAGGACCGATGGCGCAAAGTGGAGCAACGGCTCCTGTAACCTTAGCCGGCACATTAGCCCTAGAGAACGCAGAGATTTTAGCTGGTATTACCATCTCACAAGTAATTTACCGAGGGTGTCCTGTTTGTTATGGAGGAATACCCCATGTAATGGATATGCGCGAAATGCTGATTAGCTTTGGTTCCCCAGAGCAAGGTTTAATGGCTGTTGCCATGACTCAAATCGCAAAGCATTACAACTTGCCCATTTACGTTAATGTAGGTTTAGGAGATAGCAAGGCAGCAGATTTTCAAAATGGCTTGGAACGAGGCATTACGATGCTTATGGGAGCTTTAGCCGGAGCTGATTTATTAGGGCACATGGGTATCTGTGGTGCAGATCAAGGTGCTTGTTTAGAGCAATTGCTTCTGGACGATCAAATGATATCGTATATCAAAAGAATATTGCGCTCATTTCAAGTAAACCAAGACACCCTTGCGTTTGAGGTAATAAAAAATGTCGGCATTGGGGGTAACTTTTTAGCAGAAGAACATACCGTACAAAACTTTCGCAGAGAGATATGGCTGCCAAAAGGGTTTAACCGCAGCAATTGGGAAACTTGGCATCAAAACGGCGAACCTACAATTGCTCAATGGGCAAAAATCCAAAAGGAAAAAATCCTATCCAACCATCAAGTTGAACCTATGGATGAATCATTGATGAGAGAACTAGAAAATATTTACCATAGCGCAGAAAGAAATCTATTAGCTAAGTAAGCAATTGGTATTAGTTTTTCTGTCTCATGCGAAAGCACAAAGAAGCAGGGATAATAAGGGGGAATGTTCAGAACTGCTGCTGAACCAAAGAATGATTAAAAACAAAAAAGCCTTTTGGCAATGACCTACTCTCCCAGAGGGTCGCCCCCCAAGTACCATCAGCGCTAACGGGCTTAACTGCCGGGTTCGGAATGTAACCGGGTGTACCCCCGTCGCTTCAATCACCAAAAGACTTTTTTACACACAAAATGTTCGAAATGAATAATCCCACAGTACTAAAGAAAAGTACCCAGTTCTCCGCGCTAAGAATAAGTCCTCGACCATTAGTACGGCTAAGCTAAACACATTACTGTGCTTACACTTGCACGCCTATCAAGCAGGTAGTCTCCCTGCGGTCTTACTCCAAAACGGATGAGGGACCTCATCTTGAGGCAAGTTTCCCACTTAGATGCTTTCAGCGGTTATCTTTGCCAGACATGGCTACCCAGCGATGCCGTTGGCACGACAACTGGCACACCAGAGGTCTGTCCACCCCGGTCCTCTCGTACTAGGGGCAGCTCTCCTCAAGTCCCTTACGCCCACAGCGGATAGAGACCGACCTGTCTCACGAC